>NZ_JBQEOV010000001.1:351724-649907 GCF_052045435.1 Acidovorax sp. 22279 | reverse complement strand
ACCAAGCCCCACGTGAACGTGGGCACGATCGGTCACGTGGACCATGGCAAGACGACGCTGACGGCAGCTATCGCTACCGTGCTGTCCGCCAAGTTCGGCGGCGAAGCCAAGGCCTACGACCAGATCGACGCTGCGCCCGAAGAAAAGGCCCGCGGTATCACGATCAACACCGCCCACGTGGAATACGAAACGGCCAACCGCCACTACGCTCACGTGGACTGCCCCGGCCACGCCGACTATGTGAAGAACATGATCACCGGCGCTGCCCAGATGGACGGCGCTATCCTGGTCTGCTCTGCTGCTGACGGCCCCATGCCCCAGACCCGCGAGCACATCCTGCTGGCTCGCCAAGTGGGCGTGCCTTACATCATCGTGTTCCTGAACAAGTGCGACATGGTGGACGACGAAGAACTGCTGGAACTCGTCGAAATGGAAGTGCGCGAACTCCTGGACAAGTACGACTTCCCAGGCGACGACACCCCCATTATCCGTGGCTCCGCCAAGCTCGCCCTGGAAGGCGACAAGGGCAAGCTGGGTGAAGAAGCCATCATGAAGCTGGCCGAAGCCCTGGACACCTACATCCCCACGCCTGAGCGCGCTGTGGACGGTGCCTTCCTGATGCCCGTGGAAGACGTGTTCTCCATCTCCGGCCGTGGCACCGTGGTGACCGGTCGCGTGGAACGCGGCATCATCAAAGTCGGCGAAGAAATCGAAATCGTGGGTATCCGCGACACGCAAAAGACCACCTGCACCGGCGTGGAAATGTTCCGCAAGCTGCTGGACCAAGGCCAAGCTGGCGACAACGTCGGCCTGCTGCTGCGCGGTACCAAGCGCGAAGACGTGGAGCGTGGCCAAGTGCTGTGCAAGCCCGGCTCGATCAAGCCCCACACCCACTTCACGGCTGAGGTGTATGTGTTGAGCAAGGACGAAGGCGGTCGCCACACTCCTTTCTTCAACAACTACCGTCCCCAGTTCTACTTCCGCACGACCGATGTGACTGGCGCCATCGAGCTGCCAGCCGACAAGGAAATGGTCATGCCTGGTGACAATGTGTCGATCACTGTGAAGCTGATCAACCCCATCGCCATGGAAGAAGGCCTGCGCTTCGCTATCCGCGAAGGCGGTCGTACCGTGGGCGCTGGCGTCGTGGCCAAGATCATTGCTTAATCAAGCAAGATATACAGGGGTATAGCTCAATTGGCAGAGCGTCGGTCTCCAAAACCGAAGGTTGTAGGTTCGATTCCTACTGCCCCTGCCACTTGAATGTGGCCCCCAACAAGCCCGCCAGACCCTGGCGGGCTTCGGTGTCTTAAGTGATGCCGTGACTAGGAAGCAGGAAATACTCAAAGATGGCCACTTCACAGGTTGAAACTGTCAATACAGGCGCAGACAAGGCCAAGCTCGCAGCGGTAGTGGCGTTGGTCATTGCCTCCGTTGCGGGCTTTTATTTGTTGAGCAAGCAAGGCGCTGTCGTGCAGTGGGCGGCATTGATCGTCGGGCTGGTTGCGGCTGCGGCGGTGTTTTTGGTGTCGGAATCGGGGCGCCAGTTCGTCGCATTTGCCAAAGACGCATGGCGTGAAGTGAAAAAGGTGGTCTGGCCTACGCGCAAGGAAACCTTGCAGATGACGGCCTATGTGTTCGCCTTCGTGGTCATCATGGCGCTTTTTCTGTGGTTCACGGACAAGACGCTGGAGTGGGTCTTGTACGACTTGATTTTGGGTTGGAGAAAGTCATGACGACCGCTGCGGAAATCACGGGAGCACAAGCTCCTGCAGGCGCTTCTGCCTCGGCCAATCCAGACCTGCGCTGGTACATCGTCCATGCCTATTCAGGCATGGAAAAAGCGGTCGAACGCAACATTCAGGAGCGCATCGGCCGCTCTGGCATGCAAGACAAATTTGGTCGGATCTTGGTGCCGACCGAAGAAGTCGTGGAAATGAAGAACGGCCAACGCAAGACGACGGAGCGTCGCTTGTTTCCTGGCTATGTGTTCGTTGAGATGGTGATGGATGACGACACCTGGCACTTGGTGAAGCACACCAACAAGGTCACGGGTTTCGTTGGCGGCGCCAAGAACAGGCCTGCCCCCATCTCGGAAGACGAAGTGCAAAAGATCGTCAGCCAGATGCAGGAAGGCACCGACAAACCACGCCACAAGATCGAGTTCATGGTGGGCGAGTTGGTGCGCGTCAAGGAAGGTCCTTTCACGGACTTCAATGGCTCTGTCGAGGAAGTCAATTACGAAAAGAGTCGCGTGCGCGTCTCTGTGATGATTTTCGGTCGCTCGACCCCTGTGGAGCTGGAGTTCGGACAGGTCGAAAAGACATAAATCTGTCGAGCACAATCCTGACTGCCTCGGCAGTCAGGGCAAAGATTTTGGACGCCGCACTTTTCGGCTCGGTGCGGACGTCGTCACAGTGAGTCGTTAACCCGGGGAGCTGGTGGTTGCATGGTGCAACACAAGCGTTATGACCCGTCAGGAGTAAAGCATGGCGAAAAAAATCGTCGGTTTTATCAAGCTGCAAGTTCCAGCTGGTAAGGCCAATCCATCCCCACCGATCGGCCCAGCACTGGGTCAACGTGGCCTCAACATCATGGAGTTCTGCAAGGCATTCAATGCGCAGACCCAAGGTGTGGAGCCAGGTCTGCCACTGCCCGTGGTCATCACGGCGTTCGCAGACAAGAGCTTTACCTTCATCATCAAGACGCCGCCTGCGACGACTCTGATCAAGAAGGCCATCAAGCTCGAAAAGGGTTCTTCCAATGCCCTGAAGACCAAGGTTGGCAAGATCACGCGCGAACAGCTCGAAGAGATCGCCAAGACCAAGATGAAGGACATGAACGCCGCTAACGTTGACGCTGCTGTCCGTACGCTGGCTGGTTCCGCACGCTCGATGGGCGTGACGGTGGAGGGTTTGTAAATGGCCAAGTTGACGAAAAAGCAAAAGGCCCTGCAGGGCAAGGTTGACAGCACCAAGCTGTACGCTTTTGCAGACGCAGTGGCGCTCGTGAAAGAAGCTGCAACGGCCAAGTTCGATGAATCCATCGACGTGGCAGTGCAACTGGGCATCGATGCCAAGAAGTCGGACCAAGTGGTGCGTGGCGCCGTGGTGCTGCCCAATGGCACTGGCAAGACGACCCGTGTCGCTGTGTTTGCACAAGGCGCCAAGGCGGAAGAAGCCAAGGCTGCGGGTGCTGACATCGTTGGCATGGACGACTTGGCTGCCATGGTCAAGGCTGGTGACATGCCTTTCGACGTGGTGATTGCTGCCCCCGACGCTATGCGCGTTGTGGGTACGCTGGGCCAGATTCTGGGCCCTCGTGGTCTGATGCCTAACCCCAAGGTTGGCACCGTGACTCCTGACGTTGCCACGGCTGTGAAGAACGCCAAGGCTGGTCAGGTGCAATTCCGCGTGGACAAGGCCGGTATCGTGCACAGCACCATTGGCCGCCGTTCGTTCGACAACGAAAAGCTGCAAGGCAACCTGGCTGCGCTGATCGATGCACTGAACAAGGCCAAGCCAGCTTCGAGCAAGGGTCTGTACCTGCGCAAGGTCGCTGTGTCCTCCACGATGGGCGTTGGCGTCCGCGTGGATACGCAATCCATCGCAGCGTAATTGCGATTGAAATCTTCGGGCCTTTTTCAAAGGGCCTGATGTGGTGGGCTGTGGGTGGTGCAATACCTGCCTGCAGGCCATCCAAGACCGTTGGTGTGTGGCTCGCCGCACTTAATCCCCTTGCGGGGCCAACGCAGATGGCGATCCCGCTGCAGATGGAATTCGTTCCGAAACAGTTGGTCGCTGCAACAAGAGCGCGCAGGAGGGTGCAAGCCTGAGTGCGCAATTTAAGGAGTAGACCTTGAGTCTTAATCGCAGTGAGAAAGAAGCGGTCATCAGTGAAGTGACCAGCCTCGCCGCTAAAGCTCAAACGCTTGTGATCGCGGAATACCGTGGCATCACGGTCGCCGACATGACCAAACTGCGCGTTGATGCTCGCAGCAAGGGTGTGAGCCTGAGTGTTCTGAAGAACACCCTGGCCCGCCGTGCTGTGGCAGGCAGCCAGTTTGACGTGGTGGCAGACCAGATGACCGGTCCCCTGATCTATGGCTTCTCCGAAGACGCCGTAGCTGCCGCGAAAGTGGTGGCTGACTTTGCGAAGACCAACGACAAGTTGGTGATTCGCGGTGGCGCTTTCGGTGGTAAAGCCCTGGACGTCAACGGCGTGAAGCAACTGGCCAACATTCCTTCCAAGGAAGTTCTGCTGGCTCAGATTTGTGGCTTGCTTATGTCCCCCATGTCGCGTACAGCCGTTGTGCTGGGCGCACTGGCGGCGAAAAAAGGCGAAGGCGCAGCCGCACCGGCCGCCGAACCTGCAGCAGCTTGATAGCTGGGCAGTCAACCAACACAATTGTTAGGAAATCAAAATGGCATTCGATAAAGACGCATTTTTGACCGCGCTGGACAGCATGACGGTTCTGGAACTCAATGACCTGGTGAAGGCCATTGAAGAGAAGTTTGGCGTGAGCGCTGCAGCTATGGCTGCTCCTGCTGCCGCTGGTGGTGGTGCTGGCGCCGCTGCTGCTGAAGAAAAGACGGAATTCAACGTGGTGCTGACCGAAGCCGGCGCCAACAAGGTGTCCGTCATCAAGGCAGTGCGCGAAATCACCGGCCTGGGCCTCAAGGAAGCCAAGGACTTGGTGGACGGCGCTCCCAAGAACGTCAAGGAAGGCATTGCCAAGGCCGACGCCGAAGCAGCCGTCAAGAAGCTGGTGGAAGCCGGCGCCAAGGCCGAACTCAAGTAATTCGGTCTTGCTCAAGGGCTGGAGTGCTCCTCAAAGGGCCTCCAGCCTTTGGTGCTTTCAGAGAGCACCCGTAAGCCCCGTCTGCAACGAGGCTTTCGAGTGTCTTCTGACAACCCCGACAGCAGAAGACGCCTTGGTTCGGGTGATGTGCAACGCATCACCGTCCGCCATGGTTGGTAGTGGCCAACCGCCAAGCCCGTAAGGACCACGCTCCTTGCGGGTCAGTCGTCGAAGACCCAGGACTCATGTCTTTGCCCGGAGATCTCATGGCCTATTCCTACACCGAACGCAAGCGAATTCGCAAAAGTTTCGGCACCCGCGATAGCGTGCTCGAAGTTCCTTATCTGCTGCAGATGCAGAAGGACGCATACACCGCTTTCCTGCAGGCAGATACAGCACCCCAGAAAAGAACCATCGAAGGCCTTCAGGCTGCATTCGACGCTGCCTTCCCTATCGTCTCCCACAACGGTTTTGTGGAGATGAAGTTCATTGAGTACAACCTGGCAAAGCCTGCCTTCGATGTGCGTGAGTGCCAGACTCGTGGTCTGACGTTCGCCTCGGCAGTGCGCGCCAAGGTGCAACTGATCATCTATGACCGCGAGTCCTCGACGTCGCAGTCCAAGGTGGTCAAGGAAGTGAAGGAGCAAGAGGTCTACATGGGTGAAGTGCCCCTGATGACCGACAAGGGCTCGTTCATCATCAACGGCACGGAGCGCGTGATCGTGTCGCAGCTGCACCGTTCGCCAGGCGTGTTTTTCGAGCATGACAAGGGCAAGACCCACAGCTCGGGCAAGCTGCTGTTCTCGGCTCGGATCATCCCGTACCGCGGCTCCTGGCTCGACTTCGAGTTCGACCCCAAGGACATCCTGTACTTCCGCGTGGACCGTCGCCGCAAGATGCCGGTCACGATTCTGCTCAAGGCCATCGGCCTGAACCCCGAGTCCATCCTGGCGAACTTCTTCGTCAACGACAACTTCCGTCTAATGGACAGCGGTGCGCAAATGGAGTTTGTCTCCGAGCGCCTGCGTGGCGAAGTGGCACGCTTCGACATCACCGACAAGTCGGGCAAGGTGGTTGTGGCCAAGGACAAGCGCGTCACGGCCCGTCACACCCGCGAACTGGAGCAGTCTGGCACCACGCACATCAGCGTGCCAGAAGACTTCCTGATTGGCCGTGTGGTCGCTCGCAACATTGTGGACGCCGACACGGGCGAAATCATCGCCAAGGCCAATGAAGAACTGACTGAAGCGCTGCTCAAGAAGCTGCGTACTGCCGGCGTGCAAGACCTGCAGGTCATTTACACGAACGAACTGGACCAAGGCGCCTACATCTCGCAGACCCTGCGCATCGATGAAACGGTGGACGAGTTCGCTGCCCGCGTGGCCATCTACCGCATGATGCGCCCCGGCGAGCCGCCGACAGAAGACGCCGTGCAGGCCCTGTTCCAGCGCCTGTTCTACAACCCCGACACGTACGACCTGTCGCGCGTGGGGCGCATGAAGTTCAACGCCAAGATTGGCCGCGACGAATCCACCGGCCCCATGGTGCTGTCCAACGAAGACATCCTGGCCGTGGTCAAGATCCTGGTGGACCTGCGCAACGGCAACGGCGAAGTCGATGACATCGATCACTTGGGCAACCGCCGCGTGCGTTGCGTGGGCGAACTGGCCGAAAACCAGTACCGCACGGGCCTGGCACGTATCGAAAAGGCCGTGAAGGAGCGTCTGGGCCAGGCCGAGCAAGAGCCTCTGATGCCCCACGACCTGATCAACAGCAAGCCGATCTCGGCCGCCCTGAAGGAGTTCTTCGGCGCATCGCAGCTGTCACAGTTCATGGACCAGACCAACCCGCTGGCGGAAATCACGCACAAGCGCCGTGTATCTGCCCTCGGCCCAGGCGGTCTGACCCGTGAACGTGCAGGCTTCGAAGTGCGTGACGTGCACGTGACCCACTACGGTCGCGTCTGCCCTATCGAAACGCCTGAAGGTCCCAACATTGGTCTGATCAACTCGCTGGCTCTGTACGCCCGCCTGAACGAGTACGGTTTCATTGAGACCCCGTACCGTCGTGTGGTGGACGGCAAGGTGACCAACGACATCGACTACCTGTCGGCGATCGAAGAAGGCAAATACGTGATTGCGCAGGCCAATGCGCAGCTCGACAAGGACGGTCGTCTGACGGGCGAACTGGTCTCAGCCCGTGAAAAGGGTGAGTCGATTCTGTGCGGCGCAGATCGCGTGCAGTACATGGACGTGTCGCCCGCGCAGATCGTGTCGGTGGCAGCCTCGCTGGTGCCATTCCTGGAGCACGATGACGCGAACCGCGCGTTGATGGGCGCCAACATGTCGCGCCAGGCCGTGCCTGTGCTGCGTCCTGAAAAGCCTCTGGTCGGTACGGGCATTGAACGCGTGGCCGCTGTGGACTCGGGCACCGTGGTGACCGCTACACGTGGTGGTATCGTGGATTACGTGGATGCCACCCGTATCGTGGTCCGCGTGAACGACGACGAAGCCGTGGCCGGTGAAGTGGGTGTGGACATCTACAACCTCATCAAGTACCAGCGTTCCAACCAGAACACCAACATCCACCAGCGTCCCATCGTCAAGAAGGGTGACAAGCTGGTCAAGGGTGACGTCGTGGCCGACGGTGCATCGACGGACTTTGGCGAAATCGCCATCGGCCAGAACATGCTGATCGCGTTCATGCCCTGGAACGGCTACAACTTCGAAGACTCGATCCTGATCTCCGAACGCGTGGTGTCCGAAGACCGCTACACCTCGATCCACATCGAAGAGCTGGTGGTCATGGCTCGCGACACGAAGCTGGGTGCAGAAGAAATCACACGCGACATTCCGAACCTGTCGGAACAGCAACTGAACCGTCTGGACGAGTCCGGCATCATCTACGTGGGCGCCGAAGTGCAACCCGGCGACACGCTGGTCGGCAAGGTCACGCCCAAGGGCGAAACCACCCTCACGCCTGAAGAGAAGCTGCTGCGCGCCATCTTCGGCGAGAAGGCTTCCGACGTGAAGGACACGTCGCTGCGCGTGGACCAGGGGTCGTCCGGCACCGTGATCGACGTGCAGGTGTTCACCCGCGAAGGCATCCAGCGTGACAAGCGCGCCCAGCAGATCATCGACGATGAACTCAAGCGCTTCCGTCTGGACCTGAACGACCAGCTGCGCATCGTAGAGGCCGACGCCTTTGATCGTATCGAGAAGCTGCTGACCGGCCGCGTGGCCAACGGCGGCCCACAGAAGCTCGCCAAGGGCACGAAGATCGACAAGGCCTATCTGGCTTCCGTCGAGAAGTTCCACTGGTTCGACATCCGCCCTGCGGAAGACGAAGTCGCCACCCAGCTCGAATCCATCAAGAACGCGCTGGAGCAAACGCGCCACAGCTTCGACCTGGCCTTTGAAGAAAAGCGCAAGAAGCTCACGCAAGGCGACGAGCTACCTGCTGGCGTGCTCAAGATGGTCAAGGTGTACCTGGCCGTCAAGCGCCGTCTGCAGCCTGGCGACAAAATGGCCGGCCGCCACGGTAACAAGGGTGTGGTGTCCAAGATCGTTCCGGTCGAAGACATGCCCTACATGGCCGACGGCACGCCTGCCGACATCGTTCTGAACCCGCTGGGCGTGCCCTCGCGGATGAACATTGGTCAGGTGCTGGAAGTCCACCTGGGCTGGGCTGGCAAGGGCATTGGTCAGCGCATTGGCAACATGCTCCAGGAGCAGGCCAAGGCGTCCGAGCTGCGCACCTTCCTCGAAGAGGTGTACAACTCGCGCGGCCGCAAGGAAGACCTGTCGCAACTGAGCGACGACGACCTGATGGCCATGGCGGAAAACCTGACAAGTGGTGTGCCTTACGCCACCCCCGTGTTCGATGGTGCTTCGGAAGAAGAAATCAAGGACATGCTCAAGATCGCCTACCCGGACGATATTGCTGAGCGCAAGGGCCTGACACCGACCCGCACACAGGCTTATCTGTTTGATGGCCGCACGGGCGAGCGCTTTGAGCGCCCGACCACCATCGGCTACATGCACTACCTGAAGCTGCACCACTTGGTGGACGACAAGATGCACGCCCGCTCGACCGGTCCTTACTCGCTCGTCACGCAGCAGCCGCTGGGTGGTAAGGCGCAGTTCGGTGGCCAGCGTTTCGGGGAAATGGAAGTGTGGGCGCTGGAAGCTTACGGCGCCGCCTACGTGCTGCAGGAAATGCTGACCGTGAAGTCCGACGACGTCGTGGGTCGTACCAAGGTGTACGAGTCCATCGTCAAGGGCGAACACGCCATCGAAGCCGGCATGCCGGAATCGTTCAACGTGCTGGTCAAGGAAATCCGTTCGCTGGGCCTGGACATCGAGCTGGAACGCTCCTAAGCAGAAAAGGAAAGAGTCACTATGAAATCGCTACTCGACCTGTTCAAGCAATTCACGCCGGACGAGCATTTCGATGCCATCCGCATCGGCATGGCTTCGCCCGAAAAGATCCGTTCGTGGTCTTTCGGCGAAGTGAAGAAGCCCGAAACCATCAACTACCGCACATTCAAGCCCGAGCGTGACGGTCTGTTCTGCGCCAAGATTTTTGGTCCTATCAAGGACTACGAATGCCTGTGCGGCAAGTACAAGCGCCTCAAGCACCGCGGTGTGATCTGCGAGAAGTGCGGCGTTGAAGTCACGCAGACCAAGGTGCGTCGCGAGCGCATGGGCCACATTGATCTGGCCGCGCCTTGCGCTCACATCTGGTTCCTGAAGTCGCTGCCTTCGCGTCTGGGCCTGGTGCTCGACATGACGCTGCGCGACATCGAACGCGTGCTGTACTTTGAAGCGTACGTGGTGACCGACCCCGGCATGACCCCGCTGAAGAAGTTCAGCATCATGTCCGAGGACGACTACGACGCCAAGCGCAAGGAATACGGCGACGAGTTCATCGCCAAGATGGGCGCCGAAGGCATCAAGGACCTGCTGGAATCCATCGACATCGACCTGTCGATCGAACGCCTGCGCGGTGACTTGACCGGCTCCGAAGTCAAGGTCAAGAAGAACGCCAAGCGCCTGAAGGTGCTCGAAGCCTTCAAGAAGTCGGGCATCAAGCCCGAGTGGATGGTGCTCGAAGTGCTGCCCGTGCTGCCACCGGACCTGCGTCCGCTGGTGCCACTGGATGGCGGCCGCTTCGCTACGTCCGACCTGAATGACCTGTATCGCCGGGTCATCAACCGCAACTCGCGTCTGCGCCGCCTGCTGGAGCTGAAGGCCCCTGAAATCATCGCCCGCAACGAAAAGCGGATGCTGCAGGAAGCCGTCGACTCGCTGCTGGACAACGGCCGCCGTGGCAAGGCCATGACGGGCGCCAACAAGCGCGCGCTGAAGTCGCTCGCCGACATGATCAAGGGCAAGTCCGGCCGTTTCCGCCAGAACTTGCTGGGCAAGCGCGTGGACTACTCCGGTCGTTCCGTGATCACCGTGGGCCCAACGCTCAAGTTGCATCAGTGCGGTCTGCCCAAGCTGATGGCGCTGGAGCTGTTCAAGCCTTTCATCTTCTCGCGCCTCGAAGCCATGGGCATCGCGACGACGATCAAGGCCGCCAAGAAGGAAGTCGAATCCGGCACCCCCGTGGTGTGGGACATCCTGGAAGAGGTCATCAAGGAACACCCCGTGATGCTGAACCGTGCACCTACGCTGCACCGTTTGGGCATCCAGGCCTTTGAACCCATCCTGATCGAAGGCAAGGCCATCCAGCTGCACCCCCTCGTCTGCGCGGCCTTCAACGCCGACTTCGACGGTGACCAGATGGCTGTGCACGTCCCGCTGTCGGTGGAAGCACAAATGGAAGCCCGCACGCTGATGCTGGCCTCCAACAACGTGCTGTTCCCCGCCTCGGGCGAACCCTCCATCGTGCCTTCGCAGGACGTGGTGCTGGGTCTGTACTACGCCACCCGTGACCGTATCAACGGCAAGGGCGAAGGCCTGGTGTTCGCTGACACCGGCGAAGTGCAGCGTGCCCTGGACGCTGGCCAGGTCGAACTGGCTGCCAAGATCACGGTGCGGATGACCGAGTGGACCAAGGACAAGGCCACGGGCGAGTTTGTGCCCTCGACCTCGCTGGTGGAAACCACTGCAGGCCGCGCACTGCTGTCCGAGATCCTGCCCAAGGGACTGCCGTTCAGCAACATGAACAAGGCGCTGAAGAAGAAGGAAATCTCCAAGCTCATCAACGTGAGCTTCCGCAAGTGCGGGCTGAAAGAAACCGTGGTGTTTGCAGACAAGCTGCTGCAAAACGGTTTTCGCCTGGCTACGCGCGCCGGTATCTCCATTGCCATCGACGACATGCTGGTGCCTCCGCAGAAGGCCGGCATCATTGAGCGCTCCGAGAAGGAAGTCAAAGAGATCGAACAGCAGTACGTGTCCGGTCTGGTGACGTCTGGCGAGCGCTACAACAAGGTGGTGGATATCTGGGGCAAGGCCGGTGACGAAGTGTCCAAGGTGATGATGGCCCAGCTGTCCAAGCAAAAGGTCACCGACCGCCACGGCAAGGAAGTGGACCAGGAGTCTTTCAACTCCATCTACATGATGGCCGACTCCGGTGCCCGCGGCTCTGCTGCCCAGATCCGTCAGGTGGCTGGTATGCGGGGTCTGATGGCCAAGCCAGACGGCTCGATCATCGAGACGCCCATTACCGCGAACTTCCGCGAAGGTCTGAACGTGCTGGAGTACTTCATCTCCACCCACGGTGCCCGTAAGGGTCTGGCCGACACTGCGCTGAAGACGGCGAACTCCGGTTACCTCACCCGCCGTCTGGTGGACGTGACGCAAGACCTGGTTGTGACCGAAGAAGATTGCGGCACGGCCAATGGTTCGCTGATGCGCGCCATCGTCGAAGGCGGTGAAGTGATCGAATCGCTGCGCGAGCGTATCCTGGGCCGCACTGCGGCTGAGGACGTGCTGCACCCCGAGAACCGCGCGGTGCTGGTCGAAGCTGGTGTGATGCTGGACGAAGACCTGATCGAAGAGCTCGAAGCCGCTGGCGTGGACGAAGTGAAGGTGCGCACGGCCCTGACCTGCGAAACCCGCTACGGCCTGTGCGCCAAGTGCTACGGCCGCGACCTGGGCCGCGGTGGCCTGATCAACCTCGGCGAAGCCGTGGGTGTGATCGCTGCCCAGTCCATCGGCGAGCCCGGCACGCAGCTGACCATGCGTACGTTCCACATCGGCGGTGCCGCTTCGCGTGCAGCCATCGCGTCGAGCGTGGAAGCCAAGTCCAACGGCGTGATCGGCTTCAACGCCACGATGCGCTACGTGAGCAACACCAAGGGCGAGCTGGTGGTGATTGCACGTTCGGGTGAAATCATCATCCAGGACGAGCATGGCCGCGAGCGTGAGCGCCACAAGGTGCCTTACGGTGCGACGCTGACGGTGAAGGCCGACCAGCAGATCAAGGCCGGTACGATCCTGGCCAACTGGGATCCGCTGACGCGACCCATCATCACCGAGTTCGCCGGCCAGACCAAGTTCGAGAACGTCGAAGAAGGCCTGACGGTGGCCAAGCAGGTCGATGAAGTGACCGGTCTGTCCACGCTGGTGGTGATCGATCCGAAGCGCCGTGGTGCCGCCAAGGTGGTGCGTCCGCAGGTGAAGCTGATCGACGCCCAGGGCAACGAAGTGAAGATCCCTGGTACCGACCACTCGGTGACCATCGGCTTCCAGGTCGGTGCTCTGATCCAGGTGCGCGATGGCCAGGACGTGGGCCCCGGCGAAGTGCTGGCGCGTATTCCGGTCGAAGGCCAGAAGACCCGCGACATTACCGGTGGTCTGCCCCGCGTGGCCGAGCTGTTCGAAGCCCGTACACCGAAGGACAAGGGCACCCTGGCCGAAATGACCGGTACCGTGTCGTTCGGCAAGGAAACCAAGGGCAAGGTTCGCCTGCAGATCACTGACCCTGAAGGTCGCGTGTTCGAAGAGCTCGTGCCCAAGGAAAAGAACATCCTGGTGCACGAAGGCCAGGTGGTGAACAAGGGCGAATCGATTGTGGACGGCCCGGCCGACCCACAAGACATTCTGCGTTTGCTGGGTATCGAAGAACTCTCGCGCTACATCGTTGATGAAGTGCAGGACGTGTACCGCTTGCAGGGCGTGAAGATCAACGACAAGCACATCGAGGTGATCGTTCGTCAGATGCTGCGCCGCGTCGTGGTCGAGAACGTCGGCGAGTCGAACTACATTGCCGGCGAGCAGGTCGAGCGCTCCGAGATCCTCAACACCAACGAGGCACTGCAGGCCGAGGGCAAAATCCCTGCGACCTACAGCAACCTGTTGCTGGGTATCACGAAGGCATCTCTGTCCACCGACTCGTTCATCTCGGCCGCTTCCTTCCAGGAAACGACCCGTGTGCTTACCGAGGCTGCCATCATGGGCAAGCGCGACGAGTTGCGTGGCCTGAAGGAAAACGTGATCGTGGGTCGCCTGATCCCTGCCGGTACGGGTCTGGCCTACCACCAGGCACGCAAGGCCAAGGACGCGATGGACGACGCCGAGCGCCGCGCCATCGCCGAAGCCGAAGCCGCCGAAATGGCAGCTCAGTCGGACGCCTCGGATGTGGACAGTGGCAGCGTCACTGCCACCGACGCAGCGGCAGACTGATAGAAAACAGCAAGGCCTCCCTCAGGCCCTGCTGCGGTCGCCACAGCGCCCCCGTCCTGTCCCAGGCAGGCCGGGGGCGTTTTTGATGGACGTGTGTCTTTTCACCGCCCGTCGTTTGTTTCAACTTTCTGTTTTTCGGGCCGCGACGGGTGCAGCAGCATCCGCTCCGGCAACTGTGCATGCTGTGGTCGTCGCCCCTCTTCTGGATTGCTTTTGCCGTCTTTCTGTTCTGGGCCCTGGGGGCCTACAACCGTCTGATGCGCCTGCGCTCGGCTGTCGTTCAGTCGTTCGGCAGTTTTGACGCACACATGGTGCGGCTGGTGGCCTTGCTCGGCGAGTTCGGCGCGGCGCAGACCGTACAGCGCGGCAACTTGCTGGCCGATGCAGGTGCGCAAGAGTTGGCCGCGCTGCAGGGTGCCGTGACGCAATTGAGTGCCTCGCTGGCCGTGGCACGCGCCCGCCCGCTGCAGGGTGACGCGGTGGCTGCGTTGACGGCCGCCCGTGAAGTGCTGCGAGCGACCTGGGCCACCGCCTTGCAGAAGTTGCTGGCCGACCCTGCACAGCCAACAGCATTGGCCTCGGCTGCAGATACCGCTACGGTGACCCCAGGGTCTGCGCCCGTGGTCCTGTCGGTGTGGCAGGTGCGCTGGGACGAACACGCCGTGCAGAACGAGCAAGCGATTCGCGTGTTCAATGAGGCCGTGGTGCAGTACAACAGTGCCATTGCCCAGTTTCCGGCCAGCCTGCTGGCCTGGGTGTTCGGGTTCAAGGCGGCACGTGCGCTGTAACCCGTTTTCAGGATCACGATGACTCCACCTCCCCACCAACGTCCCCGCCGCACCGGTGGCAACGCGCCGCGTCCCGTGCGCGCAGGCTCCGGCCAGCAGTCTCCGCAGGCGGGTTCTGCTGCGGTCTCACCCGATAGGGCGACTTCGTCGAGTGCCACGACGGTTCCTCTGTGGCGGTTGCTGACAGCGGTGGCTGGCGCCTTGCAGGCGATTCGAGGCGGGCAGTCCGGCACGACAGCGCTGACCGCCATAGAGATCGCGTTGCGCCCTGGCGCGCAGGCCCTGCTGTTCCAGGTATTGCGCCAGGCCGGGCGGGCCGAGGCCCTGCGCCGACAGCTGGCCGCCCGTGCCCCCGCACCCGCCGCCGATGCGCTGCTGTGCAGCGCGCTGGCGCTGTGCTGGGACCCGCAGGCCTCGCCGTATGAACCCTTCACCCTGGTGAACCAGGCGGTGGAGGCGGCCAAGCACCACCCGGCCACCCGCGCGCAGGCCTCGTTCATCAACGGCTGCCTGCGCCGTTTTCTGCGCGAGCGCGACACCCTGGTGGCCGCCACCGACAACGATCCCGTGGCGCGCTGGAACCATCCGGCGTGGTGGGTGCAGCGCCTGCGCAAGGACCACCCCCAGCACTGGGAGCAGATCCTGCAGGCCAACAATGCCCACGCACCCATGATGTTGCGGGTCAACGAACAAAAATGCACGGTAGCGCAGTATTTACATGCCTTGTGTGCTATTGGTTTAGGAGCGATTGCGGTGGGCCAGCATGGCGTCGCGCTGCGTCAGGCGGTGCCCGTTCAGTCGCTGCCACACTTTGAGGAGGGCTGGGTGTCCGTGCAGGACGCCGCCGCCCAGCAGGCGGCTCCTTTGCTGCTGCACGGGCTGGATCTGAGTCAGCCCTTGCGCGTGCTCGACGCCTGCGCCGCCCCCGGCGGCAAGACGGCGCACCTGCTGGAGATGGCGGGTCCGCAGTCCCCCCTGCAGGTCACGGCGCTGGAGATCGATGCCACACGCAGCGTCCGCATTGGTGAAACCCTGCAGCGCCTGGGGCTGACGGCCCAGGTCCTGGTGGCCGATGCTGCCCGCCCGCAAGACTGGTGGCAGTCGCAGTGCGGCGGCGTGCCGTTCGACGCCATCCTGCTCGACGCACCGTGCACCGCGTCCGGCATTGTGCGTCGCCATCCAGACGTGCGCTGGCTGCGCCGTGAATCCGACATTGCCCAGCTGGCAACCCTGCAGGCGGCCCTGCTCAAGGCCCTGTGGCCGCTGTTGCGTCCCGGCGGGCGCCTGCTGTATTGCACTTGTTCCGTCTTCCGGGCAGAGGGTGATGCCCAGGTGCAAACGTTTCTTGCACACAACACCGATGCGCAAATGCTGCCGTCGCCGGGGCATTTAATTCCCGGCAACGCGGACAAGGCCGGGGCTGTCCCGGACAATCTGACCGGTGACCACGACGGCTTTTTTTACGCACTGTTGCAAAAATCGGCGCAATGAGCCCCGGGGCATGCGCTGGTGGCTGGTGTGTGCATGGTTTGTGCTGTTTTGGGGGACGGTGCTCTGCTGGGTGCCGCAGGCCGTAGCGGCACAGGCGGCCTCCTCCGAGGTGGGTGACCTGCGCCTCGAACGCGGGGACGACGGTCTGTACCTGAGCGCCAACCTGCAATTTGAACTGCCCGAGCTGGCCGAAGACGCCTTGCAAAAAGGCATTCCCATGTTCTTCGTGGCCGACGCCCAGGTGCTGCGCGACCGCTGGTACTGGTCCGACCGGCAGGTGGCCGAGACCACCCGGTACTTCCGCCTGAGCTACCAGCCGCTCACCCGCCGTTGGCGTCTCAACATCTCCTCCACGCCTTTCACCAACAGCGGGCTGGGCGTGGTGCTGGGTCAGAATTTTGACAATTACGCCGATGCCTTGTCGTCGATTCAGCGTTTTTCACGTTGGAAGATCGCCGAACGCGATGTGATCGAGTCCGATGCCGTGCATACGGTGAACTTCCGCTTCCGCCTCGATATGTCCCAGCTGCCCCGTCCTTTCCAGATCGGCGCGGTCGGCCGGTCGGGCTGGAACCTGCTGGTCTCCCGCAGCCAGCGCCTGGGCGCAGAGCCAGCCAAGTGAGCACGTCCCCCCCATCCACCGGCGTTTCGGCATCGACCCATGCCACCGCCCGCCAGTCCCGCGCAGTGCGCTGGGCCGTGGGCGTGGGCGCCGCCATCATGTCGGCCATCGGTCTGGTACTGCTGTTCTTGCTGACGCTGGCCACCAACAACCGCGTGCTGTACGAGCGCAACTACGCCTGGCTCTTCGGCGTCAACGTGTTTGTAGCGCTGCTGCTGCTGCTGGTGCTGGGCTGGGTGGCGTTGCGCCTGGGCTTGCGCCTGCGCAAGGGGCGTTTTGGCAGCCGCCTGCTGGTCAAGCTCGCAGCCATTTTTGCGCTGGTGGGGCTTATGCCGGGGCTGCTGATCTATGTGGTGTCCTACCAGTTCGTCACGCGCTCCATCGAAAGCTGGTTCGACGTGAAGGTGGAGGGGGCTCTGTCTGCGGGCGTCAACCTGGCCCGCGTGTCGCTGGACTCGCTGGCCACGGACATGGCCGCCAAGACCCGCAATGCCAGCGCCCAGGTGGCCCAGGTGCCTGATGCTGCTGCGGGCCTGGTGCTGGAGCGTATTCGCGACCAGCTCGGCGCGACCGACGTGGTGCTCTGGAACGCGTCCGGTCAGGCGGTGGCCAGCGCGGGGCAGTCGCGCTTCAGCCTCAATCCCGAGCGGCCCGGCGCTGCCTTACTGCGCACGGCGCGCCAGCAGCGCGCCACGGCGCAGATCGAAGGGCTGGACGACATCGCCGACCCGGCTGCGGCGCAGAACGCGCGGGTCAAGGTGCTGGCCCTGGTCAGCAGCCCCAGCGTGGGCCTGTTGATGGAGCCGCGCTATCTGCAGGCCACCTTGCCTCTGCCGCCGGCCTTGGTGGCCAACGCCATCGCCGTGCAGGAGGCCAATCGTGAATACCAGGAGCGTGCGCTGGCCCGGGGCGGGCTGCGGCGCATGTATGTGGGCACGCTCACGCTGAGTCTGTTCCTGGCGGTGTTCGGCGCGGTGCTGCTGGCGGTGCTGCTGGGCAACCAGCTGGCGCGGCCCTTGTTGGTCCTTGCAGAGGGGGTGCGCGAGGTGGCTGCGGGCAACCTGAGTCCCAAGGCCGCGCTGCAAAGCAAAGATGAGTTGGGTGGGCTGACGCGCTCGTTCGCGCTCATGACCCAGCAACTGGCAGACGCGCGCCAGGCGGTGGAGCAGAGCATGGGCGAGGTCGATGCCTCCCGCGCCAACCTGCAGACCATTCTGGACAACCTTACGGCGGGTGTCATCGTGCTGGATGCGCAGGGGCTGATCCGTTCGTCCAACCCAGGCGCCACCCGCATCCTGCGCGCTCCCATGGCCGCTTATGAGGGGCGGCCGCTGTCCGAAGTGCCGGGCCTCGCGGAGTTTGCCGCGTCGGTCCAGGGCCATTTCGATGCGTTTTTGGGGGACCATGAACGCCATGGCCTGGACCATTGGCAGCAGCCGTTCGAGCTGCATGCCTCCTCCGGCGGCGCCGGACAACACGCCACCAGCCTGGTCGCGCGGGGCGCAGAGCTGCCCGATGCCACCCGACTGTTGGTTTTTGACGACATTTCGGAGATCGTTTCGGCCCAGCGTGCGCAGGCCTGGGGCGAGGTGGCGCGCCGGCTTGCGCACGAAATCAAGAACCCGCTGACCCCCATCCAGCTGTCGGCCGAGCGCCTTGAAATGAAGCTGTCGGGCAAGCTGCCGGACCCTGAACAGGCCATCCTCGCCAAGTCCGTCAAGACCATCGTGGACCAGGTCGATGCGATGAAGCGACTGGTCAACGAGTTCCGCGATTACGCGCGCTTGCCTGCTGCCGAACTGCATGCGCTGGACCTCAATGCCCTGGTCGCCGACGTGCTCCATTTGTATGGGGCAGAAAACGCCACCGTGCCTGTAGAAGCCGAGCTGGACCCGCGCTGCCCTTGGATTGCGGGCGACGCGCAGCAGTTGCGCCAGGTCGTACACAACTTGCTGCAGAACGCCCAGGATTCGACCGAGCAGGCCCGCGCCGGGGCCTCCGAGCCCGTGCCGCCGGTGCGCATCAGCACCCGCTGGAGCGAATCGTCACGCCGTGTGCGGCTCACGGTATCGGACAGCGGCGGGGGCTTTCCGTCCCACATCCTGCAGCGCGCTTTCGAACCCTATGTCACCACCAAACCGCGTGGCACCGGCCTGGGTTTGGCCGTGGTCAAAAAGATCGCAGATGAGCACGGAGCGCGCATCGAACTGTCCAATCGCACCGAAGAAGGCGTGGTGCGCGGCGCCCAAGTGTCGTTATCATTCGCCCCTGAACCAGCGGTGGCGTCATAACAACACCGCCCCGCAGTACCTCCCCAAGGCGCTTCAACACACATGGCAAACATTCTGGTGGTCGACGATGAGCTCGGCATTCGTGATCTGCTGTCGGAAATCCTGAACGACGAAGGTCACAGCGTAGACCTCGCAGAAAATGCGACCCAGGCCCGAGCCGCCCGGGCAGGCAACAGCTATGACCTGGTGCTGCTGGACATCTGGATGCCCGACACCGACGGCGTCTCGTTGCTCAAAGAGTGGGCGACTGCGGGCGTGCTCACCATGCCGGTCATCATGATGAGCGGCCACGCCACCATCGACACGGCGGTGGAGGCCACGCGCATCGGCGCTTTCTCGTTCCTCGAAAAACCCATCACCCTGCAAAAGCTGCTCAAGGCCGTGGAGCAGGGCCTGGCACGCAACGCGGCCCACCAGGCTGCACCCGTGGCTGCTGTGTCCGCACCCGCTGCCGCTCCGGCCGATCCGACGTTCTCGCAGCTGCCTGCCGTTTCTGCGGTGATGGCGGGGGTGGACCCCGGCCCCCACGCCCACCAGGGGTTTGACCTGGATCGCCCCCTGCGCGAAGCGCGCGATGGTTTCGAGAAAGCCTACTTCGAGTTTCACCTGGCCCGCGAAGGCGGCTCCATGACGCGCGTGGCCGAAAAGACGGGCCTGGAGCGCACCCACCTGTACCGCAAGCTGCGCCAGCTGGGCGTGGATCTGGGGCGCGGCAAGCGCGGCTGATCAATTAATTTGTGCTTTTTGCCGGAAGCGCTGATTTTTCTGGCTATAATTTGAGGCTCAGGCCCGGTAGCTCAGTCGGTAGAGCAGAGGATTGAAAATCCTTGTGTCGGTGGTTCGATTCCGCCCCAGGCCACCAAACAAAAGCCCTTGATTTGCAAGAATCAAGGGCTTTTTCAATTTCGTACCGCCGAAGCAGGGCCACACCCAGCTGGGCAGGTGCGCATGTCGAAATCCTGCGTTGCCTTGGTGCTGGTTGCTGCCCGTACCGCGCATTGCGTTCCTTGTTGTTTCTCCCCACGTTCCCCATGCCCCTTCTGCAGGACACCACCCTTGGTATCGACTTCGGCACTTCCAACTCCGCGATGGCGGTGCGGCAGGGCGCGGGCCTGTCGCGAATGGTGGCGCTGGAGGGGGATGCACACACGCTGCCCACGGCGCTGTTCTTCAACGCTGAAGACCAGCGCACGCACTTTGGGCGCGATGCGGTGGCGCAGTACCTCGCGGGCACGGAAGGGCGGCTGATGCGCTCGCTCAAGAGCCTGCTGGGCAGTGCGCTGCTGCAGGACAAGACCGCAGTGCACAACCAGCTGGTCAGCTACCAGGACATCATCGGCCTCTTCTTGCGGATGCTGGCGCAGAAGGCCCGCGACGAACTCGGTGGCATGCCCGGGCGGGTGGTGATGGGGCGGCCGGTGCATTTTGTGGACGGCGATGCCGAGCGCGATCAGCAGGCCGAGGACGCGCTGCGCCAGGCCGCGCTGTCTGCAGGGTTCGAGAACGTGAGCTTCCAGTTCGAGCCCATTGCGGCCGCGCTGGACTACGAGCAGCGCATCGACCGGGAGTCGCTGGTGCTGGTGGTGGACATTGGCGGCGGTACGTCGGACTTCACGGTGGTACGCCTGGGCCCCGAGCGCATGGCCCGCGCGGACCGCAGCAGCGATGTGCTGGCCACCACTGGCGTGCACATCGGTGGCACGGACTTTGACCGGCGCCTCAGCCTGGACCTGCTCATGCCGCTGCTGGGCTTTCGCCACATCGGTCCGTCGGGGCGCGAGGTGCCCAGCCGCGTGTTTTTCGACCTCTCGACCTGGCACCTGATCCAGTGGCTGTATTCGCCGCGCGCACTGCGTGATGCGCAGAACCTGCGCACCGACTATGCCGATGCCGCGCTGCATGCCCGGCTGATTCGGGTGTTGAACGAGCGGCTGGGCCACCGCCTGGCCAACACGGTGGAGCAGGCCAAGATCGCGGCTTCTCTGGCCGATGCCGAGGCGCCCATGCCGCTGGACTGGGTCGAGGCTGGGCTCGGCGCCGCCATCACGCCGCCCGGATTGGCGCAGTCCCTGGCGCAGCCGCTGGAACAGGTGGTGGCCTGCGCGCGCGACTGCCTGCAGATGGCGGGACTGGGCGATGGGGGTGTGGATGCGATCTACCTGACTGGGGGCTCGTCGGCATTGCGGCCCCTGCGCCAGGCACTGCGCACGGCCTTCCCGGCAACTCCGCAAGTGGAGGGTGATCTGTTCGGCGGGGTGGCTGCGGGCCTGGCGGTTTCGCGGTAGTCATGCCATCCAGTTTGCTATTAATTGGATAGCTTGTGCGGCATATTGCACTAGCGCTACCGCCCGAAAACATCGCAAACAAGGCCCGGGAGCACCTGGAGTCAGTCCTGTACGCCATCCTCGCGCTTCCACTCCAGCGCGGTGTCGTACAGCACGTTGCGCGATGCGCCCGTGATCTCGGCGGCCAGGCGCACGGCGGTCTTCAGGGGCAGCTCGGCCAGCAACAGGCGCAGCACGCGGTGGCTGTCGCCCGCGTCGCTGACCACGGGTACCGGGTGCAGCAACACCACGAATTCGCCGCGCGAGCGCTGGGGCGACCCATCCAGCCACGCCGTCAGCGCCTGCGCTGGCTGGGTGGTGACTTCTTCAAACTGTTTGGTCAGCTCGCGCGCCAGGGTGACGGGGCGCTCGCCCAATACGGCCAGGGCCTGGGCCAGCTCGCCGATGCGGTGGGGCGCTTCGAGCAGCACCACGCACCGGGGCTCCTGGGCCAGCTGCTGCGCAATCACGTTGGCACGCTCCGCGTTCTTGACGGGCAGAAATCCTGCAAACACAAAGCCGCCGTGTTCGGTGCTGTGGGCCACGGCACCGGCCACGCTCAATGCGGTGGTGATGCTGCTGGCGCCCGGCAGGGGCACGGCACGCAGGCCCGCCGCCTGCACTGCGGCCACCAGACGTGCGCCGGGGTCGCTCACGCCGGGGGTGCCTGCATCGCTCACATAGGCCACGCGCTGGCCCTGCTGCAGCCGGTGCACCACGTTCTGCGCGGCTTCGGCCTCGTTGTGCTGGTGCACAGCCAGCAGCTGGCTGGCGCCCTTGTCGATGCCGTAGGCGCGCAGCATCGACTGCGTATGGCGCGTGTCTTCGCAGGCCACCGTGTCGGCCAGTTGCAGCACATGCAGTGCGCGCAAGGTGATGTCGGCCAGGTTGCCGATGGGCGTGGCCACCACGTACAGCGCGCCCTGCGGATAATGCTGCGCAGCGGCGGCGTCGTGCGCCGCGCTCTGGGCTGAAGCGAAAGATGCGCTCAATGAATTTCCTTGGAAAAAGACCACCGGCCCTTGCCACCCCGGGGGCTGCCAAAAAAGCCACCACGCGTGAGCGGGGCAACGCTGCCGAGGACCAGGCATTGGCCCATCTGCAGGCAGCGGGACTGCAACTGGCGGTGCGCAATTATCGGACGCCCGGACGCGGCGGGGGCGAGATTGATCTGGTGATGCGTGACCGAGATGGCACCCTGGTGTTTGTGGAGGTGCGCAGCCGCGCGCATGGCGGCTTTGGCGGCGCCGGTGCCAGCATCAGCGCGACCAAGCAGCAGCGCATCATCTTTGCCGCACGGCACTACCTGATGCGCTTGCCGTCGCCACCGCCCTGCCGTTTTGACGTGGTGCTGGTGGAGGAGGGGGTGCAGTGGCTCAAGGCGGCGTTCGATGCGCAGTAGCGGCGGGCGCCGTACCGGTCGCCAGCGCAATGCGGGTGGCTACCCTTTGCTACAAAAGCTGTAACACGCGGCGGGTATCATCGGGCCCTCATGCTTGAGCAACGCATCCAACAGCATTTCATCGACAGCGCCGACCTGAAGTACCAGGCCGCGCAGACCCTGAGCCACCCCATTGCCGCTGCCGTACAGGCGGTGCTGGCCTGCGTGACCAGCGGCGGCAAGGTGCTGGCCTGTGGCAACGGCCCGTCCGCCGCCGAAGCGCAGCAGTTTGCCGCCTTTTGCGTGGCGGGCTTTGAACGCGAACGTCCCGAGCTGGCCGCGCTGGCGCTCACATCCGACAACACCCTGCTCACGGCGGCTGCGGGCAGCAACGATGCCACCCAGCAGTTTGCGCGCCAGGTGCGCGCCCTGGGCCAGGCGGGCGATGTGCTGCTGGCCCTGACGGTGCACGGCAACGACCCCAACCTGCTGGCTGCCGCCGAGGCCGCGCACGAGCGCGACATGACCGTGGTGGTGTTGGCGGGCCGCACCGGCGGCAAACTGGCCGCCATGCTGCGGGAGACCGACGTCTTGATCAGCGTGCCCCACGACCGTGCGGCACGCGTGCGCGAAGTCCATACGCTGGTACTGCACTGCATCAGCGACGGCGTGGACGCACAGTTACTTGGTGAACAGGAGATCCCACTATGAACCCGACAACCCTGAATCGCACCCGCCGCGTGGTGGGTACTGCCCTGGCTGCTGTCACGCTGGCCGCCGCACTATCGGCCTGCGCGCCCCTGATCGTGGGCGGCGCTGTGGTCGGCGGCGTGATGGCGGTGGACCGCCGCACGGCCGGTACCCAGATCGAAGACGAAGGCATTGAGCTGCGCGCGGCCAACCGCATTCGCGAAGCCCTGGGCGACCGGGCCCATGTCAACGTGACCAGCTACAACCGCCAGGCCCTGCTGACCGGTGAAGTCGCCACGGCCCAGGACCGCCAGGCGGTGGAGCAGATGGTGTCGCAGGTGGAGAACGTGCGCTCCGTGGTCAACGATCTGGCCGTGATGCCCAGCTCCACCCTGAGCCAGCGGTCCACGGACACCTTCATCACCGGCAAGGTGCGTGCGAGCCTGGTGGACGCGCAGGACATCTCGGCCAACTCCTTCAAGGTGGTGACCGAGCGCAACACCGTCTATCTGATGGGCCGTGTCTCGCAGCGCGAGGCCAACCGTGCCACGGACATCGCCCGGGGCGTGAGTGACGTGCGCAAGGTGGTGCGTGTGTTCGAGATCGTTTCGGAGGAAGAGCTGCGCCGCATTGCGCCGCAGCCTGCGCCGGTCACCACGGACACCAAGCCTGCCGGCGGCTGAGGACGGGGTTCAGACCGGAGGGTCAAAGTCCCAGACCGCCGCGCGTGGTCTGGGACTTTTTTCTTGCAGCGCAGCGCTGGAGCTCCGCTGCGCTGCCACACGTCGCCGGCGTTGCACCCGGGGGTGAGGCTGCGACGACGCCTGCTTTGCCCGACCGCCAGTCCTGCCCTTTGTCGGGGCAGACACCGCAGGCGGCTGAGGGGGTTACTTCAAGCGCTGAATCAGGCTGGACGTATCCCAGCGGTTGCCGCCCATCTTCTGCACATCGGCATAGAACTGGTCCACCAGTGCCGTCACGGGCACGCGTGATCCGTTGCGCTTGGCTTCGTCCAGCACCAGTCCCAGGTCCTTGCGCATCCAGTCCACGGCAAAACCAAAGTCGAACTTGCCGTCCACCATGGTCTTGCCACGGTTGTCCATCTGCCAGCTCTGGGCCGCGCCCTTGCCGATCACTTCCAGCACCTGCTTCATGTCCAGCCCGGCGTTCTGGCCAAACGCCACGGCTTCCGACAGGGCCTGCACCAGCCCGGCGATGCAGATCTGGTTGACCATCTTGGCCAACTGGCCCGAGCCGCTGGCACCCAGCAGCGTGAAGGCGCGCGAGAACGCCATGGCCACGGGCTGAGCAGCCTCGAAGGCTGCGGCATCGCCACCGCACATCACGGTCAGCAGGCCGTTCTGAGCGCCGGCTTGGCCGCCGGACACGGGCGCATCCACAAACTGCAGGCCGAGCGCCAGGGCGGTCGCATGCAGCTCGCGGGCCACCTCGGCCGAGGCCGTGGTGTGGTCCACAAAAATCGCGCCGGGCTTCATGCCTGCGAAGGCACCGTCCGCACCCAGGGTGACCGAGCGCAGGTCATCGTCATTGCCCACACAGCAGAACACGATGTCGGCGCCTGCCGCCGCCTCGCGGGGCGTTACTGCATGATGGGGGGCCTTGGTGCCCGCATACTCTGCGCACCACGCTACGGATTTGGTAGCGGTCCGGTTGTACACAGTGACTTCATGACCAGCCAGCGCCAGGTGGCCTGCCATGGGATAGCCCATCACGCCCAGGCCCAGAAAGGCGACTTTGCGGGAGGGAGTGGTGTCGTAATTGCGGGGGTTAGTGCTTGGCATGGTGTGGCGGGAAGATGTTGCAAAAGTATGCGTGAAAACGAAAACCCGCCCAAGAGGGCGGGTGAAGCGGTGCGAAGGTATGTGGACCTGGCTCTGGGGTCAAACGATCGCAAAATGCTCGGTGCCCTGTGCCAGGTCGGGTGACTTGGCGCGCTGGCTGTTGAGCTTGATCTGCAGGCGCAAGTCGTTGAGCGAGTCGGCATTGCGCAGCGCGTCTTCGTAGCTGATGACATTGGCCTCGTAGGCATCGAACAGCGCCTGGTCGAAGGTCTGCATGCCCAGGTTGCGGCTCTTCTTCATGATCTCCTTGATCTCGGAGACCTCGCCCTTGAAGATCAGGTCGGAGATCAGCGGGGTGTTGAGCATCACCTCCACCGCTGCGGCGCGGCCCTTGCCGTCCTGCTTGGGGATCAGGCGCTGCGACACCATGGCGCGCAGGTTGAGCGACAGGTCCATCAACAACTGGGCACGGCGCTCTTCGGGGAAGAAGTTGATGATCCGGTCCAGCGCTTGGTTGGCGCTGTTGGCGTGCAGCGTGGCCAGGCACAAGTGCCCGGTTTCGGCAAACGCCACCGCATGCTCCATGGTCTCGCGGTCGCGGATTTCGCCCATCAGGATCACGTCGGGTGCCTGGCGCAGCGTGTTCTTCAGCGCTGCTTCCCAGCTGTCGGTATCCAGGCCCACTTCACGCTGCGTCACCACGCAGTTCTTGTGCGGGTGCACAAATTCGATGGGGTCTTCCACCGTGATGATGTGGCCGAACGAGTTCTCGTTGCGCCAGTCCACCATGGCGGCCAACGTGGTGGACTTGCCCGAGCCCGTGGCACCCACCAGGATGCACAGGCCGCGTTTGGTCATCGTCACTTCCTTGAGCACCTGCGGCACACCCAGGCCGTCGATGGTGGGCAGCGTGAGCGGAATGGTCCGCAGCACCATGCCGACCTTGCCCTGCTGGATGAAAGCGTTGACGCGGAAGCGCCCGATGCCAGCGGGCGAGATGGCGAAGTTGCACTCCTTGGTGCGCTCAAAGTCCGCCACCTGCTTGTCGCTCATGATGGCGCGCGCCAGCGTGAGCGTGTGGTTGGACGTGAGGGGTTGCGGCGACACCTTGGTCACCTTGCCATCGACCTTGATGGCGGGTGGAAACTCTGCCGTGATGAACAAGTCGCTGCCGTTGCGGCTCACCATCAGCTTGAGCAGGTCATTGATGAATTTACTGGCCTGATCGCGTTCCATCAGAATTTCTCCCGGGGGTGGTCGTCTGCCGGACGATCTTGTGTCGTGGATAGGTGCATCATTTCTGGTTGTCGCTCAGGCGTGCGCTCACCACGCGCAGGCGCAGCGACAGCTTGCGCGCCAGCAGGGCAATCAGGCTGGCGGCCAGTTGCGGATCCTTGGTCATCATGTCGTCCATGGCCTCGGCGGAGAGCACGGCGATCTCGCAGTCGGTGAGTGTGGTGCAGGCCGAAAAGCGGATGCCGCTATCCAGCAGCGACATCTCGCCCAGGATGTCCCCAGGGCGTGTCTCGGCCAGACGCAATTGTTCGCCCCAAGGCTGCACGCGGTCCACGGCGATGGTGCCGGTGAGCAGCACCACCATGAAGTTGCCGTACTCATCCTGGCGAATCACGTCGCGATTGGACGGGACGGCCGCAAATTCAAAAAAGCGCTCCATGCGCTCCACAGCGTCCTTGTCCAGGTGCGCCATGTACTTGTCCTTGGCCCACAGGCCTTGCAGCAGTTTGCCGCCCCGGCTGGTAGGCAGGCGCTTGGCGCCCACTTCCACGGCGCGTGCCTCCCAGGGCACCAGCATGGAGTCGTCCACACCCTGGCCCGCAAACGCGGTGGAAAACAGCACGGAATCCGTGTGGTCGTCCGATGGCTTGCCGCTGCGGGCTTTCATTTTCAGAAGGCTCAAAATGCCTTTCATATCGCGCTCCGGTATGCGGCGCCTGCAGGGGCCGCAAAGTCGTTCATGGGGGTGTGCTGTCGGGGGGCTCAGCCGGGGAAGTTCTCGGGGATCTTGGCCTTGCTGCGTGCTTCGGCCGGACTGATGATGTTGCGGCGCACGAGGTCGGTCAGGTTCTGGTCCAGCGTCTGCATGCCCACGCTGTTGCTGGTCTGGATGGTTGAGTACATCTGCGCCACCTTGGCCTCGCGGATCAGGTTGCGGATGGCGCTGGTGCCCAGCATGATCTCGTGCGCCGCCACGCGGCCGGAGCCGTCCTTGGTCTTGCACAGTGTTTGCGAGATCACGGCCTGCAGCGATTCGGACAACATCGCACGGACCATTTCCTTTTCTTCGGCGGGGAACACGTCGATGATCCGGTCGATGGTCTTGGCGGCGCTCGAGGTGTGCAGCGTACCGAACACCAAGTGGCCCGTTTCAGCAGCCGTCATGGCCAGGCGGATGGTTTCCAGGTCGCGCATTTCGCCCACCAGAATGGCGTCCGGGTCTTCGCGCAGTGCGGACTTCAGGGCCGCCGCGAAGGACAGCGTCATCGGGCCGACTTCACGCTGGTTGATCAGGCACTTCTTGGACTCGTGCACGAATTCGATCGGGTCTTCCACCGTGAGGATGTGGCCGTATTCGGATTCGTTGAGGTAGTTGACCATGGCGGCCAGCGTGGTGGACTTGCCCGAGCCCGTGGGGCCGGTCACCAGCACCAGGCCCCGTGGCTTCAAGGCCAGGTCGCCGAAGATCTTGGGGGCGTTGAGCTGCTCCAGCGTCAGGATCTTGCTCGGAATCGTCCGGAACACGGCGGCCGCGCCCCGGTTCTGGTTGAAGGCGTTGACGCGGAAGCGGGCCAGGCCTTCGATCTCGAAGGAAAAGTCCACCTCCAGGAACTCTTCATACGTCTTGCGCTGCGCGTCGCTCATGATGTCGTACACCATGGCATGCACCGTCTTGTGGTCCAGCGCATCGACGTTGATACGCCGCACGTCGCCGTGGACCCGGATCATGGGCGGCAGACCGGCGGAGAGGTGCAGGTCGGAGGCCTTGTTCTTCACGCTGAACGCGAGCAATTGGGTAATGTCCACGGAGTCCCTCTATCGTTTGGTACGCTTGCCAAACATTATGACCACGATTGCTAACAACCTCCAACAGGTTATGGGCCGGATCGCCCAGGCGTGCCGGGCTGCCGGGCGTGACCCGGGCCAGGTGGGCCTGCTGGCCGTTTCCAAGACCTTTGGCGCCGATGCAGTGCTGGAGGCGGTGGCCGCAGGCCAGCGCGCCTTTGGCGAGAACTACATCCAGGAGGGCGTGGACAAGATTGCCGCCGTGCGGGCTGCCTTGCCCGGCGTGGCGCTGCAGTGGCACTGCATTGGCCCTATCCAGAGCAACAAGACCCGCCTGGTGGCCGAGCACTTCGACTGGGTGCACACGGTGGACCGGCTCAAGATCGCCGAGCGCCTGTCAGCCCAGCGGCCCGATCACCTGCCGCCGCTGCAGGTATGTATCCAGGTCAACATCGACGGTGGGCCCACCAAGTCGGGCGTGGCCCCGGCCGAGGCCCTGGACCTGGTGCGTGCTGTCGCAAAACTGCCACGACTGGTCGTGCGGGGGCTCATGAGCATTCCGGACCATGCTCCTGAATTTGAAGCGCAATTGGCAATCCACACTAGCGCCAGAAGGCTATTTGATGAGATATCGGCAGTGGGAGAGCCAGGCCTGGGGCAGTTTGACACCCTGTCCCTGGGCATGACGGCCGACCTGGAGGCCGCCATTCAGGCAGGCAGCACGCTGGTGCGCGTGGGCACCGGCGTGTTTGGTGGACGGACCTACCCCGCCGCCTGAGCGGGCTCAGCCCGGCAGCGTGAAGCGCGCCACGCAGTCCAGCGCCGCTGTCACATCCGCCTCACTCACATCCAGGTGCGTCACCCAGCGCAGCCGGGTGGCGCCGCCATACAGGCTGCTGGTCACGCGTACGCCGTGCTGCGCCAGCCAGGCGGTGAAGGCTGGGGCCACCTCTGCGTGCAGGTCGGTGAAGAGGATGTTGGTCTGCCACGGCAGCACGGTGAGCTTGCCCTGCAGCACGGGGTGGCTGCGGTTGGCTTCGGTCAGCCCTTGGGCCAGCCGGTCCAGGCGGGCGTGGTCTTCCGCCAGGCGCCGCACATGGTGCTGCAGCGCGTAGTGGCCGGCAGCCGCCAGGACACCCGCCTGCCGCATGCCACCGCCCAGGATCTTGCGGGTGCGGCGCGCCTGCCGGATGAAGTCGCGCGAGCCCAGCACCAGCGAGCCCACGGGCGCGCCCAGGCCCTTGCTCAGGCACAACGATGCGGAATCAAAGTGGCTGCACAGTGCGCGCGCTTCCGCATACACATCGGTGCCGTTGCGCGCGGCATTGGCCGTGGCGGCGTTGAACATGCGTGCGCCGTCCAGGTGCATGGCCAGCCCCCGGCTGCGCGCCAGTTGCGCCACCTCGGCGATGTAGGCGGGCGGCAGCACCTGGCCGCCGGTCGTGTTCTCCAGCACCACGAGGCGGGTGCGCGCGAAGTGCGGGTCGTCCGGTTTGATGGCGGCCGCGATGTCGGCCACGCGCAGCGTGCCGTCTGGCTGGGTCTCGACCGGCTGGGGCTGGATGGAGCCCAGCACGGCCATGCCGCCCGCCTCCCAGCGGTAGGTGTGCCAGCTCTGGCCCACGATGGCCTCGTCGCCGCGCTGGCAGTGGCCCCACAGCGCGATCAGGTTGGTCTGCGTGCCCGAGGGGGCGAACAGCGCGGCCTCAAAACCCAGCAGCTCGGCGGCATGGTCCTGCAGTGCGTTCACTGAGGGGTCGTCGGCAAATACATCGTCGCCCAGCGGGGCCTGGAACATGGCCTCGCGCATGGCGGGCGTGGGCTGGGTGACGGTGTCGCTGCGAAAGTCGGGCATGGGCGCGGTCCTTGTGGGTCGGGTCAATGAATGCAATGGCCGGCCATATTAGTCGCGTTGGCATCCCCTACAGCTGCAATGCCCTCGGCCGGCGAAATGGGCGCTGCCTAGGTCAGGGACGCCGAGCAAGGGCCGCCCCGCAGTGAGGGCGTCGTCCCCCTGAGGGGGAAGGCGCCGAAGGCGACTCAGGGGGGGGCTACGGTCTGGTCATCTTGCAGTCCGTGCCTTGCGCCAGCTCATTGCCGGTGTAGGCGGCATCGGTGCGAAAGCCGTAGTTCGTGCCTTCCCAGCCCACCTTCACGGTCTTGCCGTCCACCGGCGCGATGGTGTTGACCACCTGGGGCAGCAGCAGCTGGTGGTCTTCGCCGCGCATGCGCACCGGGCCCACCACCGAGTCGAGGGTCAGGTCTTCCAGCGCGCGCGCCACCTTCACCGGGTCGGTGGACTGGGCCTTGTTGATGGCGGCGGCGAGGAAGCGCGGCGTCATCTCGATGCGCGGCGCGAGAAAGTCCTTGCCCGTCTTGGCCTTGTAGGTCTTGGCCAGCGCGTCCACCTTGGGGGTGTCGGCCTGGCCGGGGTGCCATTCGGCCACCCAGGTCAGCTGGCCTTGCTTGGCCTGCGATACCGCCAGCACCGTGCCGGGGATGGAGCCCGCGCTGTGGTTGAAGTAGCGCAGGTTGTAGCCCGCGTCACCCGCCGCTTTCAGCAGCAGCGTCATGTCCTGCCCCCAGTTGCCGGTGATGACCGAGTCGGCCTCGGTGCTCTTGACCTTAGCGAGGTAGGGCGCAAAGTCCTTCACGCGGCCGATGGGGTGCAGCGCCTCGCCCACAAACTGGATGTCTGGCCGCGCCAGGCCCACCATCTCGCGGCCATAGTGCGCCCACTGCTTGCCGTGCGCGTAGTCCTGGTTGAGCAGGTACACCTTCTTGATGTCCGGCTGCTTCTTGATGTAGTTGGCGATGGCCTTCATCTTCATGGCCGTGTTGGCCTCGAACTGGAAGTGCCAGAAGTTGCAGGCCTTGCCCGTCAGCTCGGGGTCGATGGAGGAGTGGTTCAGCACCAGGATCTCCTTGCCCGGGTTGCGCTGGTTGTGGCGCGCTGCCGCCTGCACCAGCGCCGTGACCACCGATGAGCCCGAGCCGCCCGTCACGATGGCCTTGGCTCCCTGGTCAATGGCCGCCTGCAGCGCGCTCTGGCTCTCTTGCGCCGAGAGCTTGCTGTCGAACTGCAGCAGCTGCAGCTTGGTGCCCTTGAGCACGCCGCCCTTGGCGTTGATGTCCTCGATGGCGTACTGCGTGTGGGTGAGCATCAGCTCACCCACGTTGGCGAACGGGCCCGACAGCGGATCGATGTAGGCGACCTTGAAGGTCTCCTGCGCGCTGGCGGCCGTGCCGATGAGTAGTGCCGCCGCAGCGGCCAGGGGGGTGAGGAACACGGTTTTCATGGGTTTTGTCTCCGGTGGTTGTTGTGCTTGGTGTAGGGGGGCTGCGGTGCGCGTCAGGCTGGGTTGCGCTTGCGGGTTCGCCGCAGCCCCAGCACACGCCAGGCCAGCTGCGCCAGCTCCTGCGCCACCTCGTCTTGCGACAGGCGGCCGTCAGGGCGGTACCAGTTGTAGAGAAAGCCGGGCAGGCTGCAGGCGGCCAGGGCGGTGATCTTGGTGTCGTTGAACTCGAACATGCCGTCGTCGCGGCCCTGTTCGAGCAGCGCGCACAGCCGGTCGTAGAAGTGGTTCGCCAGGTCCTTTTGCGCCGCCAGGTACTCGGGCCGGTACACCTGCGGCTCGCGGTACGGGAAGAAGGCCGAGGGGTGGTGCTCCAGCGTGGCGCGGATCAGCCGCTCGATGCCTTCCGTCACCTTCACATGGGCAGGCCGGTCATCGTCCGCCGCAAAGTCCATCGCAGTGAAACACGCCACGGCAGGCGCCCACGACAGCGTCTCGAAGATCTCCTGCTTGTTGCGAAAGTAGTAGTACACAAAGGGCTTGGTCACGCCCAGCTGCTGCACGATCTGCTCAATGGTGGTGTTGGCGTAGCCCTGCGCATCGAACAGCGCCTCGGCCGCGCGCAAGATGCGTTCGCGCTTCTCGTCCGACCCGGCCGTGGCGGCCTTCTGGCGGCCGCTGGCCTGCACGGGGGGCTGCTGGTTCATCGGTGTCCTTTGCGCGACGTTGGAGTTATACCCATGGGTAGCATTGTTCTACCGAGCGGTATATATTGGCAAGACGCTGGCGGGTGAGGGTGCTCAGAGAAAACCCTGAGTGGCCGCCAAGAACCAGCGATTTCAGACACCTCGGAGACAACGCCATGCCTTCTGCCGCACCGCAGCTGCTGCTGCACGAACACCTGCGCCGTCACGCGCGCGAAACGCCCGACCGCATCGCCTACCTCTGGTACGGCCAGCCCCTCACCTGGGCGCAGCTTGATGCGGCCAGTGATGCATTTGCCGCGCACCTGCAGGCGCTGGGTGTGGCCAAGGGCGAGCCCGTGGCACTGTTCATGAACAACTGCCCGCAGTACGTGATGGCGCACTACGGCATCCAGAAGATCGGCGCCATCGTCTGCCCTTGCGGGCCGCTGAACAAGGAGCATGAGCTCGAATACCAGCTCACCGACCTGCAGGCGCGCGTGATCGTCGCGGCCGATGTGCTGCTGCCCGTGGTGGACAAGGTGCGCGCCAAGACTGCGCTGCAGCAGGTGTTTGTGGTGCGCTATGCCGAGCTGCTACCCGAGGGCACGCCCAGCATCGACGTACCCGCCGAGCTGCTGGCCATGCGCGCCGCCATGGCTCCGGTGCCTGCGGGCTGCGAAGACTTCTTGGCCACCACCCGCACCGGTGCGCGGCCTGCGCCCGTGGCGCTGTCGATGGATGACATTTCGCTCATGACCTATACCTCGGGCACCACCGGGTTGCCGAAGGGCGCGATGCTGAGCTACGGCAATGCCACCTTCAAGACCGCCGCGTCGGCCGACTGCAATGGCATGACGCCGCACGAAACGCTGCTGGCCGTGGCCCCGCTGTACCACATCGCCGGTATGGTGATGGGCGTGAACCTGCCCGTGTACACCGGCGCCACGGCCGTGCTGCTGTACCGTTTTGACCCGCTGGGCGTGGCCCAGGCGCTGGAGCGCCACCGCGTGACCTGGTGGTACAGCATCGCGCCCATGAACGGCGCGCTCATGCAGGTGCCCGGCGCACGCGAGATGGACTGGAGCGCGCTGCGCCGCAACCCAGTCACCAGCTTCGGCATCACCTTCACCGAGGCGCTGGCCCTGCAGTGGCAGCAGTTCGCGCCGAACTGCATTGCGCACGAGGCGGCCTACGGGCTGTCCGAAACGCACACCGTGGACACCGCCATGCCGGTGGACGCGATCCGCTGGGGCACCCAGGGCAAGCCCGTGCCGGGCAACACCCTGCGCATCGTCGACCCCGACACCGGCGCGCCGCTGGCCGTTGGCGAGGTGGGCGAGATCACCATCCACGGCCCCGGCAACTTCCAGGGCTACTGGAACAAGCCCGAGGCCACGGCCAAGACCCTGCGTGACGGCTGGGTCTACACCGGCGATATGGGCAAGATTGATGCGGACGGCTATGTCACCTTCATCGGCCGCTTCAAGGAAATGATCAAGGTGTCGGGCTACAGCGTGTTCCCCGAAGAGGTCGAGACCCTGCTCATCAAGCACCCCGCCGTGGCCCAGGCCGCCGTGATTGGCGTGCCCGATGCGGAAAAGGGTGAGGTGGTGCGCGCCTTCATCGTCAAGAAGTCCGGCCAGGAGGTGGACGCCGCCGGCCTGGTGGCCTGGTGCCGCGAGAACATGGCGCCCTACAAAGCCCCGCGCGAGGTGCGTTTCATCGACGCACTGCCCGCCACGGGCGCGGGCAAGGTGCTGCGCCGCCTGCTGCGTGATATTGCTTGAATGAGTGAAAAATTGGCTGCCGGTGCTAGTTGAATATGCGCTGGCAGCTATAAAAAATAGAGCGACTGCCCCATGCCATCTTCTGTTCTGTTCACCAAAGTGCTGGTTGCCAATCGGGGCGAAATCGCACTGCGCACCGTGCGCGCCCTGCACGACCTGGGCATCACCAGCGTGGCCGTGTATGCCGACGATGACGCCACCAGCCCCCATGTCCACGCAGCCAGTGCGGCCGTGTCGCTGGGCGCCACCGGCCCAGCGGCGTACCTGGACGGTGCGCGCCTCATCGCCATTGCGAAGGCGCAGGGCTGCGACGCCGTGCACCCGGGCTACGGCTTCTTGAGCGAGCGCGCCGACTTTGCCCGCGCGTGTGCCGAGGCGGGGCTGCGCTTCATCGGCCCCACGCCTGCGCAGCTCGCGCTGTTCGGCGACAAGGCGCAGGCCCGTGCGCTGGCGCAGCAGCAGGGCGTGCCGCTCATGCCCGGCACGCAGGCGGCGGTGTCTCTGGAGGAGGCCCAGGCCTTCTTCGCGCAGCACGCCCATGCTGGCATCGTCATCAAGGCCATCGGTGGCGGCGGCGGGCGGGGCATGCGCGCGGTGGCGTCGGCCGATGACTTGCCCGCTGCCTACGCGCGCTGTCGCAGCGAGGCGCAGGCCGCCTTTGGTGTGGACGGTGTGTACGTGGAGCGCCTGATGGGCAACGCCCGCCACATCGAGGTGCAGGTGCTGGGCGATGGGCGCGAGGTGATCGCCCTGGGCGAGCGCGAATGTACGCTGCAGCGGCGCTTTCAGAAGGTGGTGGAGATCGCGCCCAGCCCTTCGCTGCCCGCAGCGCTGCGCGAGCGGATCACCACCGCTGCCTTGTCGATGGCGCGGGCCGTGGCCTACGAGGGCCTGGGCACGTTTGAGTTTCTGGTGGACCTGGCCTCCAGCGACTTGCCGTTTGTGTTCATCGAATGCAACCCGCGCCTGCAGGTGGAGCACACCATCACCGAAGAGGTCACCGGCGTGGACCTGGTGCAGGCGCAGATCGCGCTGGCCGCAGGCTGCACGTTGCAGGACATCGGCCTCGACCCTGCCGCACCGCCTGCCGTGTTGGGCTTTGCCGTGCAGTGGCGCATCAACGCCGAGACGCTGGACGCACAGGGCAACGCCACCCCGGGCAGCGGTACGCTCAGCCGCTTTGACCTGCCCGCAGGCCCCGGCGTGCGCGTGGACACGCACGGCGCAGCAGGCGCCACGCCGTCGCCGCACTACGACACGCTGCTGGCCAAGCTCATCGTGCACACGCGCAGCCCGCGTTTTGCCGATGCGCTGCGCCGCTCGCAGCGCGCGCTGGCCGAGTGTCGCATCGAGGGTGTGGCCACCAACCTCGCGCTACTGCAGGCGCTGGCAACACGGCCCGAAATGGAGAGCCAGCAGGTGCACACGCGCTGGCTGGAGTCGGTGCTGCCAGAGCTTCTGGTTGCTACTAAAAATATAGCTATCAAGGCAGATTCGACTAGCGCTACAGGGAAAAAAGAAACGCATGTCGCCTCTGACACCCCTGACGGCGCCGTGCTGGCCCCCATGCCCGCCCGCCTGGTGCAGCTGAGCGTGGCCGAGGGCGACGTGGTCGCCGCAGGCGCTGAGCTGGCCGTGCTCGAAGCCATGAAGATGGAGCACGTGCTGCTGGCCCTGCACGCAGGCCGCGTGGGCGCGCTGCTGGCCGTGGCCGGTGGCTACGTCGCGCAGGGGCAGCCGCTGCTGGTGCTGGAGGCTTTGGACGATGCGGCCGATGTCGAAGTGCAGGGCAGCACGGCACATGACCCGGACCACATCCGCGCCGACCTGCAACGCGTCATCGACCGCCACGCCTTCACGCTCGACGCCGCGCGCCCCGACGCCATGGCCAAGCGCCACGCGCAAGGCGGCCGCTCCGCGCGCGAGAACATTGCCGACCTGTGTGACGACGGCAGCTTCATCGAATATGGTGCCCTCGCCATCGCCGCGCAAACGCGCCGCCGCAGCAAGGAAGACCTGATTGCCAACACGCCCGCCGATGGCATGGTCACGGGCATTGGCGGCATCAACGGTGCACTGTTTGGCGAGGTGAAATCCCGCGCGGTGGTCATGTCGTATGACGCCACCGTGCTCGCAGGCACCCAGGGCGCACGCAATCATGCCAAGACCGACCGCATGCTCGGCATCGCGCTGGCCCAGAAGCTGCCCGTGGTGCTGTTCGCCGAGGGCGGCGGCGGGCGCCCGGGCGACACCGACATGCCCGTGGTGGCGGGGCTGCATGTGCACACCTTCGCCAGCTACGCGGCGCTGTCGGGCCAGGTGCCAGTCATCGGCATCGCCGCTGGGCGCTGCTTTGCGGGCAACGCGGCGCTGCTGGGCTGCAGCGACGTGATCATTGCCACGCGCGCTAGCAACATCGGCATGGGCGGCCCGGCCATGATCGAAGGCGGTGGGCTGGGCGTCTTCAAGCCCGAGCAGATCGGCCCGAGCCGCGTGCAGCATGCCAACGGCGTGATCGACGTGCTGGTCGATGACGAGGCCGGGGCGGTGCAGGCCGCGCGCCACTATCTGTCGTTCTTCCAGGGCCGCACATCGCAGTGGTCTGCACCCGACCAGCGCCTGCTGCGCGCCGTGGTGCCCGAGAACCGCCTGCGCGTGTACGACACCCGCACGGCGATGGCGGGCCTGGTGGACGACGGCAGCCTGCTGCTGCTGCGCACCGGCTTCGGTGCGGGCATCCACACGGCGCTGGCGCGCATCGAAGGCCGCCCTGTGGGCCTGCTGGCCAACAACCCGCAACACCTGGGCGGCGCCATCGACGCCGATGCGGCCGACAAGGGCGCGCGCTTCATGCAGCTGTGTAACGCGCATGGCCTGCCCATCGTGAGCCTGGTGGACACGCCCGGCTTCATGGTCGGCCCCGAGGTCGAAGCCACGGCCCAGGTGCGCCACGTGAGCCGCCTGTTCGTCACCGCCGCCAGCCTGCGTGTACCCACCTTCAGCGTGGTGCTGCGCAAGGGTTACGGCCTGGGCGCCATGGGCATGACGGCCGGGGGCTTCCATGCGCCCGTGTTCACTGTCGCCTGGCCCACGGGCGAGTTCGGCGCCATGGGGCTCGAAGGCGCCGTGCGCCTAGGCTTTCGCAAGGAGCTGGAGGCGCTGCCCGAGGGCGCCGAGCGCGACGCGCTGTTTGCCAAGCTGCTGGCCAAGTCCTACGCCAACGGCGAGGCGATGCACATGGCCGCCACGCTGGAGATCGACGCGGTGATCGACCCGGCCGACACGCGGGCCTGGCTGGCGCGGGGGCTGGCGTCGGCGCAGGTGGCTCCGCTGGGTCCACGTTGCATCGATACCTGGTGAAGCAGCACGGCACCTGGCACGGTGGTGCCTATCGGTGCATCAGGGCGAGTTTTGCGCCGAGCCCGACAAACGCGGCCGCAAAGCCGCGGCGCAGCCACACCTGCGCGCCGGGGCGCTGCAGCACCTGGTCACGAAACCGGGCGGCAAAGACGCCATAGCCCAAGAACACCACAAAGGTCATTGCCATGAAGACCAGCGAGAGCTGGACCATGCGCCACGCGGGCTGCGCTTCACCCGGTGCGATGAACTGCGGCAGAAAGGTGAGGAAGAACAGCGACAGCTTGGGGTTGAGCAGGTTGATCAGCATGGCTTCCGCGATACGCCCACCGGCTGTGCGTGCGGGTGCGTCAGTGCGAACCTCCAGTGTGGCGGGCGAGCGCCACGTGGCCCAGCCCATGTAGACCAGGTAGGCGACCCCCGCGTAGCGCAGGACTTCGAATGCCGTGGCGCTGGCGTTGAGAAGTGCGGCCAGCCCGGTGATCGCCGCCAGCAGGTGCGGCACGATGCCGAGCGTGCAGCCCAGCGCCGTCACGGCGGCGGCTCGCGCGCCGCCCGAGAGCCCGGCCGCCACGGTCAGCAGGGTTCCTGGCCCCGGCGAGATGACCACGATGAGAGAGGTGATGAGGAATTCGATGCCCATGGCGAGGGGCCGCGCGGCGGCGTGAAGTGGCGATGCCCGCAGCATCCGCCAACCCCCGCACAACGGTCTTGAACGAAATTGCAGGGGCCGGGCTGTCAGCCGCGTGCGCGAACGTAGGCGCCGGGTGTGATGCCAAAGCTGCGCGTGAAGAGGCGCGTCAGGTGGCTTTGGTCGGCAAAGCCACTGGCTGCGGCGACATCGGCCAGGGGCGTACCCGCGCCCATCAGATGGCGCGCAAGTTGCAGTCGGCGCTGCAGCAGGTAGGCGTGTGGCGTGAGGCCCGTGGCCTGGGCAAATTGGCGCACAAGCTGGTAGCGGCTCAAATTTGCTGCATCGGCCAGTTGCGCGAGACTCCAGGGCTCGGTGGGATCGTCGTCCATCATGGTGCGAGCCCTGGTGATGGTCGCGGCGGATTGTTGGTGGCCCTTCGGCCGCAGCAGCCCGCTCAGCACGTGCAACAAGCATTCCTCAACATGCAGCGCTGCGGCCGAGTGGTTGGGGCGGTGGGTGGCCGCGTCGAACAGCGCCAGTACCTGGGCCGCCAGCCGCGCATCGCGCATCGTCGGAGCATGGAATTCGAAGGCGGAGCCGAGCGGGCCCGGATGCACCTCTGCCGCCAATGGCGCCACCAGGGCAGGCTCTAGGTAGAGCATGCGCCAGGCGCGTCCACGCTCGTCCAGCGGCATGCCATCGTGGACTTCGCCGGGGTTGACCGTGATGGTGTCGCCTGGGCCTGATTCCACAATCCCCCGGCCGCTGGCCGATTTCTGCGCACCCCGCTCGATCACGCCGAGGCCGAACTGCAAGTGCATGTGCCTGCCGAAGACGAGGCGGGAGTCGGCCTGCATTGCTTCGATGCCGGGCAGTGCGGTGGGCAGGAATCGGAAGGGTTTTTGCTGCATGGCGCGCGGCCTTGGGGTGGCGCGGGGCCATGATAAGCTGACCTGATCGTCCCTTTTTCCTACCCCAGTTTCACACGCGGAGACTCCCCATGCCCGGCCTTTTGCCCGATATCGACCCCGATGGTTTGCTTGAGTTTTCGGTGGTCTACACCGACCGCGCGCTCAACCACATGTCCAAGCGCTTCACCGGCGTGGTGCAGGACATCCTGGGCACGCTCAAAGAGGTCTACCACGCCCACACTGCCGTGCTGGTGCCCGGCAGCGGTACCTTCGGCATGGAGGCCGTGGCGCGCCAGTTTGCCAACAAGGAAAAGGTGCTCATCGTGCGCAACGGCTGGTTCAGCTACCGCTGGACGCAGATCTTTGATGCCGACAAGGGCCTGGGGGGTGGTTCCGTGGTGTGCAAGGCGCGCCAGCAGGGCAGTGGCCCGCAGGCGCCCTGGGCACCATGCCCCGCTGAGGAAGTCGCCGCTACCATCCGCGCTGAAAAGCCCAAGGTGGTGTTCGCGCCCCATGTGGAGACGGCCAGCGGCATCATCCTGTCCGACGACTACATCCGCACGCTGACGGCAGCTGCGCATGAGGTGGGCGCGCTGTTTGTGCTGGACTGCGTGGCGTCGGGCGCGATGTGGGTGGACATGCAGGCCACGGGCGTGGATGTGCTCATCAGCGCGCCGCAAAAGGGCTGGAGCGGATCGCCCTGCTGCGCCATGGTGATGCTGTCCGAGCGTGCGCGCGAAGCCATCGAGGGCACCACGAGCAGCAGCTTCTCGTGCGACCTCAAGAAGTGGATGCAGATTGCCGAGGGCTACGAAAAGGGCCAGCACGCGTACCACACCACCATGCCCACCGACGCGCTGGTGCGCCTGCGCGAGGTGATGGCCGAGACGCGTGAATATGGATTTTCCAAGGTGCGTGACGAGCAGATCGAACTGGGCGCCAAGGTGCGGGCGCTACTCGAATCGCGCGGCTTCCCCAGCGTGGCGGCCGACGGCTTCAAGGCGCCCGGCGTGGTGGTGAGCTACACCACCGACCCCGGCATCCAGAACGGCAAGAAGTTCATGGAAGTGGGCCTGCAGACTGCTGCGGGTGTGCCGCTGCAGTGCGATGAAGGGCCGGACTTCAAGACCTTCCGCATCGGCCTGTTTGGCCTGGAGAAGTGGCACAACGTGGACCGCACGGTGGGCCACCTGTCGAAGGCGCTGGACCAGATTGCGGCGGCGGCCTGACGGGTTGCGGTCCAAGTCGGCGGGCTTGCCCGGATGAACGCCGAGACTGATAGCGCAATTTTCGCCTTGCGCCGGGCCAAGCGCCAGGCACTGGGCCTATTGCTGCTGGTGACGGCGGTGTTCATCGCCACCAGCGTGGTCGAACGCGGCCTGCTGCTCAACTGCGTGAAAGCCATGGCTGAAGCCGCCATGGTGGGTGCGCTGGCCGACTGGTTTGCGGTGGTGGCGCTGTTCCGGCGCCCGCTGGGCCTGCCCATTCCGAACACAGCGGTCATTGCGCGCAACAAAGCGCGCATCGGCCGCAACCTCGCCACCTTTGTGCGCGATAAGTTCCTGGATGTGCCCTCGCTGGTGTCTCTGATCCGCCGGCACGACCCCGCCGAGCGGCTGGCGCAGTGGCTGACTGCCCCCGGCAACGCCGCGCTGCTGGGCCACCAGGCCACGCGCCTGGCATCGGCTGCGCTGGAGACGGTGCAGGACGCGCAGGTGGAGCGCTTCATCCACAAGGCCGCGCGTGCCTTGATCGGGCAGGTGGATATGTCGCGTGCCCTGGCGGCAGTGCTCGACACCCTCACGCACAATGGCCGTCACCAGGCGCTGCTGGACGACGTGCTGGCCAAGCTCATCGAACTGTTGCAGAACGAGCAAACCCGCACCTGGGTCGCGCAGTCCATCGTGGCCTGACTCAAGAAGGACCACCCGCGCACCGAGAAGTTGCTGCCCAGCGACTGGCTGGGCGACAAGGGCTCGGCCCTGCTGGCCCGCGCGCTGGAGAGCCTGATGGCCGATGTGGCCGCCAACCCGCAGCATGCACTGCGTGCGCGGTTTGATGTGGCGGTGCAGCGCTTTATCGAGCGTCTTCGCAGCGACCCGGAATGGGAGCGCAAGGGCGAGGAGATCCGCACCTGGTTGCAGACCGACGCCACGGTGGCAGGTTATGTGCAGACCTTGTGGCTGGATCTGCGCGGCGCTCTGCAACGCGACCTGGCCGATACCAACTCGGTGCTGGCGCGGCAGGTGGGCAAACTGGGGCTATGGCTGGGCGAGTCGCTGGCGGGGGACGCGGCGCTGCGGCAGTCGTTCAACGACCGGCTGGAGCGGTGGGTGGAGGGGCTGGCGCCAGATGTGTCCGCGTTCATTGCGCAGCACATCGAGGACACGGTGCTGCGGTGGGATACGGAAGAGATGACACAGCTGATTGAGCTGAACATTGGGAAGGATTTGCAGTACATCCGTATCAACGGCACCGTGGTGGGCGGGTTGATTGGGCTGGTGCTGTTTGCGGTGTCGCATGTGGGGGAGATGGGGCGGGCTTTGTGGGGCGGGTGAGGGCCGCTGAGCGCGGCGCAGCGTGGGAAAAGAGGCGATGCCCCCGTCACACCCCTCACAACAGCCGAAACACCAGCGACATCAGCACCGCCGCCAACACCACCTGCAGCCCCAGCGCCAACCCTGCATACGCCCCCGCTTCGGCATGCACCTGCAGCGCATGCGCCGCGCCGATGCCATGTGACGCCGTGCCCAGCGCAAAGCCCCGCAGCGCCATGCCTTGCGCGTCGGTGGGCAGGCGCATCAAGCCAAACAACCAGCGCGCAGACAGCGCCCCCACCATGCCCGTCAGCGCCGCGAACACGGCGGCCAGGGCGGGCACGCCGCCGATCTGTGCGGCGATACCCATGGCGACCGGGGCGGTGACGGATTTGGGGGCTAGCGACATCAGCACATCACCCGGCAGGTCCAGTGCCCAGCCCAGGCCTACAGCGCTGGCGGCCGCCGCGCTGCCACCCGCCAGCGAGGCCAGCACCAGCCGGCCCCAACGCGAGCGCAAGGCCGCGCGGCGCTGCCACAGGGGCCAGCCCAGCGCCACCACCGCAGGGCCCAGCAAGAAGTGGATGAACTGCGCGCCCGCAAAGTACGTGGGATAGGCCGTGCCGGTGGCCAGCATGACCGTGGCCAGAATGGCCACCGACAGCATCACCGGGTTGGCCCAGGGCGCGTGCCCCGAGCGCACCGACAGAGCCTGCGCCAGCACATACACCGCCAGCGTTGCGGTCAGCCCGAACAGTGGGGCCGATGCCAGGTACACCCACAGCTCAACGAAGTTCGCCATGGTTCTCCTTGGGATGCAAAAGACGCAGCACCAGCGCCGTCACGGCCATACCGACCCAGGTGGACAGCACAATCACCGCCACCAGCTGCAGGCCATAGGTGCTCAGCAGCGCCAGATGGGTCATCACCCCCACGCCCACCGGCACAAACAGCAGCGACAGGTGCTGGAGCAAGAAGCCCGCCGCCGGGGCTACGGCATCCCGAACGGGCTGCCAATGCAAGGCTAGCAAGAGCAGCACCATGCCGACCACCGGCCCTGGGACCGGGAGCTTCAAAAAGTGAGACAGCGCCTCGCCCCCCGACTGCATGAGCAGAAGAAAGGCCAGCCCTTGCAGCGCCTTCATGGCGATCAGAAACGCGGCAGGTCGGGGTGCTTGATCTGCCCCCCACGCACCAGCATCTTCCCGTACTCCGCGCACCGGTTCAGCGTGGGGATTACCTTGCCGGGGTTCAGCAACCCTGCCGGATCAAACGCGTGCTTGAGCCCGAACATCTGCGCGTTCTCAGCCGCAGAAAACTGCACGCACATGCTGTTGAGCTTCTCCACGCCCACGCCATGTTCGCCCGTCACCGTGCCGCCCATGGCCACGCTGGTTTCCAGAATGTCGGCGCCAAACAGCTCGCAGCGGTGCAGCTGGTCGGCGTCGTTCGCATCAAACAGGATCAGCGGGTGTAGGTTGCCGTCGCCCGCGTGGAACACGTTGGCGCAGCGCAGCTGGTACTTCTTTTCCATCTCCTGGATGGCGAGCAGGATGTCGGCCAAGCGCTTGCGCGGGATGGTCGAGTCCATGCACATGTAGTCGGGGCTGATGCGGCCGCTGGCGGGGAAGGCGTTCTTGCGGCCGCTCCAGAAGCGCAGGCGCTCGGCTTCGTCGTTGCTGACCGAGATGGCGGTGGCGCCTGCAGCGCGCAGCACGTCGCTCATGCGGCCGATTTCTTCCTCTACCTCTTCGGGTGTGCCGTCGCTCTCGCACAGCAGGATGGCTTCCGCAGTCAGGTCGTAGCCCGCATGCACAAAGTCCTCCACGGCAGCGGTCATGGGTTTGTCCATCATCTCCAGGCCAGCCGGGATGATGCCCGCCGCGATGACGGCAGCCACCGCGTCGCCCGCTTTGCGCACGTCGTCAAAGCTGGCCATGATGCAGCGCGCCAGCTGGGGCTTGGGGATGAGCTTGACGGTGACCTCGGTGGTCACGGCCAGCATGCCCTCGCTGCCGATCACGGCGGCCAGCAGGTCGTAGCCGGGGGCGTCGAGTGCCTCGCTGCCGAATTCGACGGGCTCGCCTTCCACCGTGAAGCCTTTCACCTTGAGCACGTTGTGCACGGTGAGGCCGTATTTGAGGCAGTGCACGCCGCCCGAGTTTTCGGCCACGTTGCCGCCGATGGTGCAGGCGATCTGGCTGCTGGGGTCGGGCGCGTAGTAGAGGTTGTAGGGTGCCGCCGCCTCGCTGATCGCCAGGTTGCGCACGCCACACTGCACCACGGCCGTGCGGCTTTCGGGGTTGATGTCGAGGATGCGGTTGAACTTGGCCAGCGACATCGTCACGCCCAGGGCGTGCGGCATGGCGCCGCCCGACAGGCCCGTGCCCGCACCGCGCGCCACCACCGGCACCTGCAGCCGGTGGCACACCTGCAGCACGGCCTGCACCTCGTCGTAGGTTTCCGGCAGGCACACCACCAGCGGGCGCTGGCGGTAGGCGGTGAGGCCGTCGCATTCGTAGGGCGTGGTGTCCTCGTTGTGCCAGAGCAGTGCGTGGGCGGGCAGCACGCGGCCCAGGGCCTGGACAACCTCGGCCTGGCGCGCGGCGCGTTCGGACAGGGCTACGGTGGGGTCGGCGGCAGTGTTCATGGCTGTCACTGTAGGGGATGGCTCGGTGCCCGGGCTTGAGCTTTTCTTCAGGGGATTGTGAAAAACACCGGATTGCTCACCAATTGATAGCTGCTGGTGCCTGTTGAGCAAGCGCTGGAGGCAAATTTGCCTGAACCTGATGGAGGCGGGCGCGGCTCGGGCGAGGGCGGCCGAGCAAGGGCCGCCTCGCAGCAAGGGCTGCGTCCCCCTTCCCGGCGCAGCCGAGAGAAGGGGGAAGGCGCCCAAGGCGACTCAGGGGGATACCTTTACTACGCCATGGTTTTGCGCAGCCACTCGGCAAACGCCGCGCATTCCCACCGGTCCATGGTGCCCGTGCGCCAGCACAGGTAGTGCGCGTGGGGGCTGGCGGTGTCGGTGTCAAACAGGCGCACCAGTGTGCCGTTCTCCAGCCAGGGCGCGCCCAGCTTCAGGCGTACCAGCGCCACGCCCATGCCGGCAGCGGCGCCGTCACACATCAGGCCGATGTCGTTGAACTGCGAGCCCTCGCTGGGCTCGGCCCAGTCGAGACCCGTGGCAGCAAACCAGGTGCGCCAAGGCTCCAGCGGGCTGCGCAGCAGGGGCACGCCCTCCAGGTCCTCGGGGCGGTCAAAGGGCCCGTGCTCGCGCACAAATGCGGGCGAGGCCAGGGGCGTGACCACGTCGCGCGCCAGCTCCACATGCTCCACGTCGGCATAGTGGCCGGGGCCAAAGCGCACCATCAGGTCGGCATCCTCGGCCACCACGTCCAGCAGCGGAATGGAGACCTGCAGCGCCAGGTCGATCTCGGGATAGGCCTCGGTGAACTGGCGCAGGCGGGGGATGAGAATGGTGCGCGCAAACGTGGGCGTCACGGCCAGCTTGAGCCGCCGGCGCCCTGGCGCGGCCGCCTGGCCGGGGAACCGCTGCAGCGCACCCAACCCCTCGCGCACATGGGCCAGGTAGGCGCTGCCCTCGGTGGTGAGCGAAAAATCGGCCCGGCCAAACAGCCGCACCCCCAGGATCTGCTCCAGCTGCTTGACGCGGTGGCTCACGGCGCTGGGCGTCACGCACAGCTCGTCGGCAGTCTGCGTCACGCTGCGCAGGCGGGCCAGGGCCTCGAACGTCAGCAGGCACTGGATGGGCGGAATGCGTCGTGCGGCGCTGCTGAGAAAAGAGGACGGAGCTGCCGTGGCCATGGGACGAAGCAATCTAGCGGAAGATCACCGTCTTGTGACCGTTCAGGATCACGCGGTGCTCGCTGTGCCACTTCACGGCGCGGGCCAGCACCTGGCTTTCGGTGTCGCGGCCACGGGCGGTGAGGTCTTCCACGGTGTCGGTGTGGTCCGCACGGGCCACGTCCTGTTCGATGATCGGGCCTTCGTCCAGGTCGGCCGTTACGTAGTGGGCCGTGGCGCCGATCAGCTTCACGCCCCGGTCATGGGCCTGGTAGTAAGGCTTGGCGCCCTTGAAGCTGGGCAGGAAGCTGTGGTGGATGTTGATGGCCCGACCGGCCAACTTTTGACATAGGTCAAGAGAAAGTATCTGCATGTAACGGGCCAATACCACCAACTCGGCCCCTTCGCCCTCGATAATCTCAAACTGTTTGGCTTCGGCCTGGGCCTTGGTGCTGCCCGTCATCGGGATGTGATGAAACGGCACGTTGTAGCTGGCCGCCAGCTGGTAGAAGTCGCGGTGGTTGCTGATGATGGCGCGGATGTCAATGGGCAGCAGGCCACTCTTCCAGCGGAACAGCAGGTCGTTGAGGCAGTGGCCTTCCTTGCTGACCATGAGCACGGTTTTCATGGGGGCTGCCGTGGCGTGCAGGCTCCAGTGCATGTTGTAGGGCTCGGCAAAGCTGGTCAGGCGCGCTTTGAGGGTGGGGTGGTCGTGCTGGTCGCAGGCAAACTGCACCCGCATGAAGAACAGGCCCGTGGCGTGGTCGTTGTACTGCGCGGCTTCTTCGATGTTGCCGCCATGCTCCAGCAAAAAGCCGGAGACGGCGTGCACCAGCCCCAGGCGGTCGGGGCAGGACAGGGTAAGGATGTAGGCGTTGGTCATAGCTGTGCAATTGTCGCAGCAAGGGCCAAAGGCCGTGAAACCGTGAAATCAACAAGGAGCGCAAGAAGCGCAATGGGCAACGAGGGCTATGCCTCATCACTGGTCCCCTGGCGGGGCATGCTGCTGTACCTGGTGCTGGGGGTGGCCTGGGTGTTTGCGGGCGATGTGTTGCTGGCCCACTGGGTGACCGACCCGGCCCTGTTGACCCGTTTCCAGACCTGGAAGGGCTGGGGCTATGTGGCGCTGACCAGCGGCCTGGCCTGGTGGCTGCTGCGGCGCATGCGCCGCGCCGAAAAGGTGCGCATGGCCATGGCGCAGGAGCTGACGCAGATCGTGCGCCATGCGCCGGCCGGGTTTGCGCGGGTGGCGCTGGACGGCAGCTTTTTGTGGGCCAACGCCCGCCTGTGCGACCTGCTGGGGGCCACGCCCGCGCAGACGCTGGGCCTCAATTTTCGCGATGTGATGATCGCCCAGGATCCTGACTGGGCGGCGTCGCAGCTGGAGCGCCTGCTGGCTGGCGAGATCGACCACTATGTGGGCGAGCGCCACTGCCTGCGGCTGGACAACGGCCGCCGGGCGCCTGTGCTGTGCACCGTGACGCTGGCGCCCGAAGTGGGCGATGAGCCCGCGCACCTGGTGTGTGTGGTGCAGGACCTCGACGAGATCAAGGCCGCGCGTGCGGCGCTGCAGCGCAGCGAGGCCCGCCAGCGCCTGGCAGCCACAGTGGTGGACAACACCATGGAGGGCGTGGTGGTGACTGACGCCCACAGCCGCATCCTGTCGGTCAACGCGGCGTTCACCCGCCTGCTGGGCTATACCGAGGAGGAGCTGCTGGGCAAGACCCCGCGCGTCTTCAAGTCGGGCCGCCACGACAAGGCTTTTTATGAGGCGATGTGGTCGGCGCTGACCGAAACCGGGTACTGGCAGGGCGAGATCTGGAACCGCCGCAAGAACGGCGAGATCTTCCCGGAGCACATGTCCCTGTCGGCCGTGCGCGACCCGGCGGGCGAGATCACGCACTACGTGTGCATGTTCACCGACATCTCCGAAGAAAAGGCCCAGCAGCGGCAACTGGAATACTTGGCGCACAACGACCCGCTCACGGGCTTGTCCAACCGCACCTGGTTCGGACACCAGCTGGAGCTAGCGGTGCAGGAGGCGCAAGGCAGTGGCGAGCACATCGCCGTGCTGCTGCTCAACCTGGACCGCTTCAAGGACGTGAACGACAGCTACGGCCATGCCACGGGCGACGAGGTGCTCAAACACATTGCGCGGCAGGTGCAGTCCGCCCTGCGGCCCGGAGACGTGCTGGGGCGCATGGCGGGTGACGAGCTGGCCGTGGTGGCGCGCAACCTGCGCCATGCCGATGGTGCCGCCGCCGTGGCGCGCCACCTGATCCGCGCCGTGGCCGAGCCCTGGCGTTCGCCCGACGGGCTCGAGGTGGTGGCGGGCGTCAGTGTGGGCATCTGCATGTTCCCGGAGCACGCTGGCACCACCGAGCTGCTGCTGCAGGGCGCCCACGCGGCGGTCTATGGCGCCAAGGCGCGCGGCCGGGGGGCGTGGTGCTTCTTCCACGAGGCCATGACCCAGGCGGCCCGCGAGCGGCTGGAGCTGGAGTCGCGCCTGCGCCTGGCGCTGGCCCAGGGCCATCTGCAGATGTACTACCAGCCCCAGATCGACATTGCCACCGGTCGCATCCAGGGCGCCGAAGCCCTGGTGCGCTGGAACGACCCGCAAGAGGGGCTGATCTCCCCCGCGCGCTTCATTCCCGTGGCCGAGACCTCGGGCGTCATCGGCCCGCTGGGGGAATGGGTGGTGCGCGAGGTCTGCCGTCAGGGCCAGCAATGGCGTGATGCGGGGCTGCCACCGCTGACCCTGGCGCTGAATGTGTCACCGCGCCAGTTCCACCTGACCGACTTGGCCGGTTGCACGGCGGCCGCGCTGCAGGCCAGCGGGTTCCCCGCGGCACTGCTGGAGCTGGAGATCACCGAAAGCGCCCTGGCCGAACGTACCGAAGAAGCCCGCCAGGTGCTGGTGCGCCTGCGCGAGCTGGGGGTACGCATCGCGGTGGATGACTTCGGCACCGGCTATTCGTCGCTGGCGCAGCTCAAGCGGTTTCCCATCGACGTGCTCAAGATCGACCAGGGATTCATCCGCGATATTCCGCAAAGCGAGGACGACATGGCCATCAGCGCCGCCATCATTGCCATGGGGCACAGCATGGGCCTGTCGGTGCTGGCCGAGGGGGTGGAGACCGAGGGCCAGCTGGCCTTTCTGCGCGAACGGGGCTGCGACGCCTACCAGGGCTACCTGTGCAGCCGCCCTGTACCCGCCGACGATTTTGTGGCGCTGCTGCGCGCGCAGGCGGAGCCTGCCGCTGCGCAGGGCTGAATAGGGTGAACAGGCCCTGAGTGCGCTCAGACCTTCTGTCCGGGGGGCGCAGGGCGCCACTGCTCGCGCAACTCTGCGCACACATCACGCGGGGGCAGCGCCGGGGTCTGGACCACGGCATCTGCTTGTGCACCTGATTTGACAGCGGCCGACGCATGTTCCACCTGCGCGATCACTACTTTTGACACCAGATTTGCCGGCCAATGCGTTGGCACGCCCAGGTGGCGCAGCACATGGCCGCCACCAGCCACCAGCAGCACCGTCTGGCCGGAGCGCAACGCCTCCTGGGCCGTCCGGGCCATGCTGGCGTCGCGGGCGATCTGGATGCGGGCCATGGGCGCAATTTGCGACTCCGGCAGCAGCCCGCAGTGGCCGTCGCGCAGCGCCTGGTATTGCTGCGCCAGCGCGGGGGCGGGCAAGTGCCGGTCCCAGGCGGTCTCCGCCATGGCGGCCCGCATGCGGGCGCGGGGCAGGTTGCCTCCCAGCACGGGCACGCCGGCGCCCACGGCCGCCATCACCACCGGGCCATAGGCCTGCCATGGCCAGGCGGCGTTGTCCCATTGCAGGGCGGCCTGGGCCTGCGCTTCGCTGGCATCGCGCGGCAGGCCCCGGGTGCTGTGGCCCCGCTCGGCCATCTCCATCACCACGGCCGCCAGCTGCCCGCGCGAGGACAGCCACGCCACGGCCTCGCGCTGCAGGCGCTGGTGGTCGGGCGCATCGTGCTGCTCGCCCAGCAGCAGTACATCGGCGGGCAGCAGGCTCTGCAAGCGGTCGGTCCAGAGGGGGGAGGGCGGCGTGCCGGTGGCGGGGGCGTAGGCGCAGCCAGCCAGCGCCACGGTGGCGCTTCCCAGCACCAGCCAGGTGCGCAGGAGAGGGAGGGGCAGTCGTTGCATGGCTCCATGCTACGCGGGCCGCTCTTGACCCAGGTCAAGGTTGTGGTGATGCCCCTTCCCTACACTGCGCCATGCGCTCACGTCCCACGCTCTCCACCAAACTCCTTGCCATGGGCGCGGGCTTCTTGTTGGTGGCGCTCGCGTCCATCGGCCTGACCCTGTGGGTGACCTGGAAGCTTGAGGGCGGCGCAGCGGCGGTCAACGAGGCGGGCCGCCTGCGCATGAACATGCTGCGCATGGTGCTGGTGCTGCAGACCGAGCCACCCGAGGCCGTGCAAGAACGCGCCCGCCAGTTCGACGCCAGCCTGGAGTTGCTGCGCACGGGCGATCCGTCGCGCCCGCTGTTTGTGCCGTGGAGCGATGAGACACGTACGCGGTTCGATGGCATCCGCGCCCGGTGGGCTGAGGCCCGCACCGGGTGGGTCAGCGCATCGCCCCCGGACCGCGCTCGGAACCTGGCGGAGGCCGATGCCTTTGTGCAGCAGGTCGATGGTTTTGTGGACGCCATCGAGATCCAGATCGCGGGCTGGACTGCCGCGCTGCACCTGTTCCAGCTGTTCATGATGGCGCTGGCCATCGTGGCTGCCGTCACCTTCATGGCCGTGAGCTATCTGCTGGTCATCAATCCCGTGGCACGTCTGCAGCAGGCCCAGGCCCGGCTGCGCCAGGGCGAGCTGGGCACGCGGCTGCCGGTGGATACGGATGACGAGTTCGGTCAGCTGTCGGCGGGCTTCAACCTCATGGCGCATGCACTGCAGGCATCGCACGACGAGCTGGAGCACAAGGTGCGCGAAAAGACCGCCAGCATCGCTGTGCAGAACCAGCGCCTGGCCGCGTTGTATGAGGTGAGCGCGCTGGCCAGCACGGCGGGCAGCCTGGAGCTGCTGGCCCAGGGTTTTGTGCAGCAGATCCGCCGCGTGGCGGGGGCCGACGCAGCCGCCGTGCGCTGGTCCAATGAGGCCAACGAACGCTACGTGCTGCTGGCGGGCGACGGCCTGCCGCGCACCATGGCCGAGGGCGAACATTGCCTGCACACGGGCACCTGCCTGTGCGGCCAGCCGCAGGCCCAGGCGCGCACGCGGGTCATTCCCATCACACCGTCCACGACCGTTGCCTTGCCCCATTGCCGCGAGGCGGGGTTCCAGACCATGGTCACCATCCCGGTGCAGATGCTGCAGCGCCTGCTGGGCGAGGTGGATCTGTTCTTCCGCTCGCCAGTGGAGCTGACCGATGAACTGCGCGACCTGCTCGAAGCCATGACGCGCCACCTGGCCAGTGCCATGGAGGGCCTGCGTGCCACCGCGCTGGAGCGCGAGGCGGCGGTGGCAGAGGAGCGCAGCCTGCTGGCGCGGGAGCTGCACGACTCCATCGCCCAGTCGCTGGCCTTCCTCAAGATCCAGACCCAGCTGCTGCGCGATGCCGTGGCGCGCGGCGATGAGGCCAAGCGCGACCGCAGCATCGGCGAGCTGGATGTGGGGGTGCGCGAGTGTTATTCCGATGTGCGCGAGCTGCTGGTGCACTTCCGCACCCGAACCAGCGAGGAAGACATCGAGTCAGCGCTGCGCGCCACCTTGTCCAAGTTTGAGCACCAGACCGGCATGGCCACCACGCTGGGCATGGTGGGCCACGGCTTGCCGCTGGCGCAGGACGTGCAGATCCAGGTGCTGCACATGGTGCAGGAGGCATTGTCGAACGTGCGCAAACATTCGGGCGCCACGCGGGTGGATGTGCTGGTGCACCGCCATCCACGCTGGCGCTTTGAGGTGCAGGACAACGGCACTGGCTTTGAGGTGGCCTCCGTGCCACCGGACTCGCTGCATGTAGGCCTGGGCATCATGCGCGAGCGGGCCCAGCGCATTGGCGCGGTGGTCCAGGTGGAGTCCGCTCCGGGGCAGGGCACCCGCGTGTGCATCGAGCTTCCCTCGGTCGCACCCACCCAGCCTCACCAGCCCGCCGCATTCACCCATTCAGCGGGTTCGATATACGCCGTAGCCCCCCAACAAGCCACCATGCCATGACGACCTCCGTATCGCCCGTTGCCACCCCCCCCGCGTCAGCGCCGACGACACCGCCGGTCACGCTGCTGGTGGTGGACGACCACACGCTGTTCCGTCGCGGACTGATCGCGCTGCTGAGCCAGTATGAGGGCCTGTCCGTGGTGGGCGAGGCGGGGGATGCCGCGCAGGCCCTGCGGCTTGCGCCCCAGCTGCAGCCGCAGGTGATCCTGCTCGACAACCACCTGCCGGGGGTGATGGGCGTGGATGCCATCCAGGGCCTGCGCGAAGTCTCGCCCGCCTCGCGCGTGCTCATGCTCACCGTGAGCGAGGACGCGCAGGACCTGGCCACCGCGCTGCGCAACGGCGCGCAGGGCTACCTGCTCAAGACCATCGACGGCGACCTGTTGGCCCAGGCCATTCGCCGTGCCGCCCGGGGCGAGCCCGTGGTAAGCCCCGAACTCATGGGCAAGCTGGTGGCGGCGTTCCAGTCGCAGGGTGTGCCCGAGATAGCGCCCGCCGCGCCCTTACCCGCCGATGCCGCTGCGGTCGCTGCAGGCGCCGCCAGCGGCTTCACACCCCTGTCACCGCGAGAGGAAGACGTGCTGCGCGAGATCGCGCGCGGTGCCAGCAACAAGGAAATCGCGCGCACGCTCGATATCGCCGAGACCACGGTCAAGATCCATGTGCAGCACATCCTGCGCAAGCTGGGCCTGAGTTCACGCGTTCAGGCGGCCGTCTACGCGTCAGACCGGCAGCGCGCCGAATAGCGCTGGCCCGCGCACGCTCCGGGCGCGTCGGGCTGGTGTGGTGCGGGTGCTATTACCCACAACGCTTGCGCCATAGTTCTTTCGGACGATGCTCCGCCCAGGGTAAATAGTCCCTCTGCCGCGCCGCACACCCTCTAGTGAAGGATGTGCAAAGGTCGCCACAAACGCGACCATTCCTCTCATGCAAAAAGAGAGGAATCGCGCAATGGCCAACGCAACCCTGACCCCGGGCGACAGCCCGCAGCGCACTCGCCAGGCTTGGTCGGTGCTGATCGTCAGCACCTTCGCCTTCACGGTCTGCTTCATGGTGTGGATGATGTTTGGCGTCATCGGCATCCCCATAAAGAAGATGCTGAACCTGAACTCCACGCAGTTCGGGCTGCTGATGTCCATGCCCGTGCTCACGGGCTCGCTGGTGCGGGTGCCCCTGGGCATCTGGACCGACAAGTTCGGTGGCCGCATCGTGATGGCGGCCGTCATGGCTACCACCGTGCCTGCCATCTGGCTCATGAGCTATGCCACGGAGTACTGGCACTTCCTGACGATCGGCCTGTTCGTGGGCTTGGCGGGGGGCTCGTTCTCAGTGGGCACGCCCTATGTGGCGCGCTGGTTCCCCAAGCATCGCCAGGGCACGGCCATGGGTGTGTATGGCGCGGGTAACTCGGGTGCAGCCGTGAACAAGTTCGTGGCGCCGGTGCTGCTGGTGGCCTTCGGCTGGACCATGGTGCCGCAGGTGTATGCGGCCATCATGCTCGGAACGCTGGTGCTGTTCTGGTTGTTCAGCTACAGCGACCCGGCCCACCTAGTGCCCAGCAACGTCAAGTTCACCGACCAGCTCAAGGCGCTCAAGGACCCCAAGGTCCTCAAGTACTGCCAGTACTACAGCATCGTGTTTGGCGGCTATGTGGCGCTGTCGCTGTGGATGGTGCAGTACTACGTGGGCGAGTTTGGCCTGGATATCCGCGTGGCGGCACTGCTGGCCGCGTGCTTCTCGCTGCCCGGCGGTGTGCTGCGCGCCATTGGAGGCATGCTGTCCGACAAGTACGGCGCCCACAGCGTGACCTGGTGGGTGATGTGGGTGAGCTGGATCTGCCTGTTCCTGCTGAGCTACCCCCAGACCGATTTCACCATCGTCACCGTCAACGGCCCCAAGACCTTCCACATCGGCCTGAACGTGTACCTGTTCACCGGTCTCATGTTTCTGCTGGGCATTTGCTGGGCCTTCGGCAAGGCCAGTGTCTTCAAGTACATCAGCGACGACTACCCCCACAACATCGGCGCCATCAGCGGCATCGTGGGTCTGGCTGGTGGCCTGGGCGGGTTCGTGCTGCCGATCCTGTTCGGTGCGCTGATGGACCTTACCGGCATCCGCTCCAGCGCTTTCATGCTGATGTACGGCGTGGTGTGGGTCTCGCTCATCTGGATGTACTTCACCGAAGTGCGCAACACCCGTCTCATGGGTTCGCAGGGTGCTGTTGCGCAACCAGCCACCCGTTGATCTTTCAAGGAAAACTCACCATGTCTGCCACTACCACCAGCGGGCGCCAGGGGCGTCTGCTCACCCTCTGGGCCCCGGAGGACAAATCGTTCTGGGAGCGCGAAGGCGAAGCCATCGCCAAGCTCAACCTGTGGATCTCGGTGCCCGCGCTGTTCCTGGCCTTTGCCATCTGGCAGGTCTGGAGCGTGGTCGCCGTGAGCCTGCCGGGCCTGGGCTTCAAGTATTCGACCAACCAGCTGTTCTGGCTGGCGGCGGCACCCGCGCTCTCGGGCGCCACGCTGCGCATCTTCTACTCGTTCATGGTGCCGCTGGTCGGTGGCCGCCGCTGGACGGCGATCTCCACCGCCTCGCTGCTGATCCCGGCCATCGGCATCGGCTTTGCGGTGCAGGACAACACCACGGCCTACCCCACCATGCTCATCCTCGCGCTGCTGTGTGGCCTGGGCGGCGGCAACTTCAGCTCCAGCATGGCCAACATCAGCTTCTTCTTTCCGAAGGAGCGCAAGGGCTCCGCGCTGGGTGTGAATGCGGGCCTCGGTAACCTGGGCGTGTCGGTGGTGCAGTTCCTCAGCCCTCTGGTCGTGACGGCCGGTATCTTTGGGGTCTTTGGCGGTGATGCTCAGACCATTGTGAAGAACGGCCAGACCGCGCAGGTGTGGACCCAGAACGCCGCCTTCATCTGGGTGCCATGGATTGCGCTGACGGCGCTGGCCGCCTGGTTCGGCATGAACGACATTGCCGATGCGCGTGCCTCGTTCGCTGCGCAGGCCGCCATCTTCAAGCGCAAGCACAACTGGCTGATGTGTGTGCTGTACCTCGGCACCTTCGGGTCGTTCATCGGCTATGCCGCAGGCTTCCCGCTGCTCATCAAGAGCCAGTTTCCTAACATCAACCCCCTGGCCTACGCATGGCTGGGGCCGCTGGTGGGCGCGGTGGTCCGGCCGTTTGGCGGGTGGCTGGCCGACAAGCTCGGCGGCGCGCGCGTCACGCTGTGGAACTTCATCGTCATGGCGATTGCCGTGGTGGGCGTCACGGTGTTTCTGCCATCCGCAGGCAATGAAGGTCAGTTTGCAGGCTTCTTCGTGTGCTTCCTGGTGCTGTTCCTCACCACCGGCATCGGCAATGGCTCCACCTTCCGCATGATCCCCGTGATCTTCCTGACCGAAGCCATGCGCGGTGTGGACCCCCGCAACACTGCAGCCGTGGCCCAGGCCAACAAGGAAGGCAACACCCTGGGCGCCGCCACGCTGGGCTTCACGGCCGCCATGGCGGCCTACGGCGGGTTCTTCATTCCCAAGAGCTATGGCAGCTCCATTGCGCTGACCGGCAGCCCCCATGCCGCGCTGTGGACGTTCTTCGCCTTCTACCTCGTTTGCATCGTGATCACCTGGTGGCACTACGCGCGCAAGAACGCCGCCATGCCTTGCTGATGACCCCTGAACAGAACAGAACAAGGAGCCCCCGATGAGCCATTTCCTCGACCGCCTTTCGTACTTCTCGCAGCCCCGTGAGACCTTTGCCCAGGGCCACGGCGAAACCAACGGTGAAGACCGCACCTGGGAAGACGCCTACCGCGACCGCTGGGCGCACGACAAGATCGTACGCAGCACCCACGGCGTGAACTGCACGGGCTCCTGCTCGTGGAAGATCTACGTCAAGGGCGGCATCGTCACCTGGGAAACCCAGCAGACCGACTACCCCCGCACCCGGCCCGACCTGCCCAACCACGAACCCCGTGGCTGCGCACGCGGCGCCAGCTACAGCTGGTACCTGTACAGCGCCAACCGCGTGAAGTACCCCATGGTGCGCGGCCGCCTGCTCAAACACTGGCGCGCCGCCATCGCTCTGGCCAAGAGCCCGGTGGACGCCTGGGCCAGCATTGTCGAGAACGATGCCTCCAAGCGCGAATGGCAAAAGCAGCGCGGCCTGGGCGGCTTTGTGCGCAGCACCTGGGAAGAAGTCAACCAGATGATCGCTGCGGCCAACGTGTACACCATCAAGAAGCACGGCCCGGACCGCATCATCGGCTTCTCTCCCATCCCGGCGATGTCGATGATTTCGTACGCCGCAGGCAGCCGCTACCTCAGCCTCATCGGCGGCGTGTGCATGAGCTTTTACGACTGGTACTGCGACCTGCCCCCCAGCAGCCCGCAGACCTGGGGCGAGCAGACCGACGTGCCCGAGTCGGCCGACTGGTACAACAGCTCGTACATCATTGCCTGGGGCTCCAATGTGCCCCAGACGCGCACGCCCGATGCGCACTTTTTGACCGAGGTGCGCTACAAGGGCACCAAGGTGGTGTCCATCACGCCCGACTACTCCGAAGTCGCCAAGCTGGGCGATCTGTGGATGCATCCCAAGCAGGGCACCGACGCTGCCGTGGCGATGGCCATGGGCCATGTGATCCTGAAGGAGTTCTACTTCAAGGACGGCGGCAAGGGCCGCTCGGCGTACTTTGATGACTACGCACGCCGCTACACCGACCTGCCGCTCCTGGTGGTGCTCAAGGAAAAGACGCTGCCCGATGGCCGCACGGTGATGGTGCCCGACCGCTATGTGCGCGCCAGCGACTTTCCGAACAAGCTCGACCAGTCCAACAACCCCGACTGGAAGACGGTGGGCTACGACGAACTGGGCCAGGTCACGCTGCCCAATGGCTCCATCGGCTTCCGCTGGGGCGCCGACGGGCGTGCCGACCAGGGCCTGTGGAACCTGGAAAACAAGGACGCACGCACGGCGAATACCGTCAAGCTCAAGCTGTCGGTGATTGAGGATGGCGCGCAGGCCCACGACGTGGCTGATGTGGCCTTTCCGTATTTCGGCGGTGTGGCAACGCCCAACTTCACGGCCAACGAACAAGGCGGCGACGTGATGGTGCGCCGCGTGCCGGTGTCCCACCTGGAGCTGGCCGGGCACGAAGCCCAGGGCCGGGTGATGGTGGCCACCGTGTTCGACCTGCTGGCTGGCAACTACGGCATTGACCGGGGTCTGCCCGGCGAAGAGCAGGGCGTCACCTACGACAGCGACCGCCCCTACACGCCCGCCTGGCAAGAAAAGATCACCGGTGTGCCGCGCGATCAGATCATCACCGTGGCCCGCCAGTTTGCCGACAACGCGCACAAGACCCACGGCAAGTCCATGGTCATCATCGGTGCGGCCATGAACCACTGGTACCACAGCGACATGAACTACCGGGGCATCATCAACATGCTGATGCTGTGCGGCTGTATCGGTCAGAGCGGTGGCGGCTGGGCGCACTATGTGGGCCAGGAAAAGCTGCGCCCACAGACCGGCTGGACGGCGCTGGCCTTTGCGCTGGACTGGATCCGCCCCCCCCGCCAGATGAACAGCACGAGCTTCTTCTACGCCCACACCGACCAGTGGCGCTACGAGAAGCTGGGCATGGAAGAGGTCCTCTCGCCGCTGGCCGACAAGAAGGCCTACCACGGTGCGCAGATCGACTACAACGTGCGGGCCGAGCGCATGGGCTGGCTGCCTTCGGCGCCCCAGCTCAAGACCAACCCGATGCAGGTGGCCAAGGATGCTGCGGCGAAGGGCATGGACGCCAAGGACTACGTGGTCCAGTCACTGAAAGACGGCAGCCTGCAGATGAGCTGCGAAGACCCGGACCACCCTGCCAACTGGCCGCGCAACATGTTTGTGTGGCGCTCCAACATTTTGGGATCGTCGGGCAAGGGGCATGAATACTTCCTCAAGCACCTGCTGGGCACCACCCACGGCGTGCAGGGCAAGGACCTGGGCAAGGACGAAGCCAAGCCCGAGGAAGTGCAGTGGCACACCAACGCGCCCGAAGGCAAGCTGGACCTGCTGGTCACGCTCGACTTCCGCATGAGCACGACCTGCCTGTACTCCGACATCGTCTTGCCCACGGCCACCTGGTACGAGAAGAACGACCTCAACACCAGCGACATGCACCCCTTCATCCATCCGCTGTCGACAGCGGTGGACCCGGCCTGGCAGGCCAAGAGCGACTGGGAGATCTACAAGGGTTTCGCCAAGGCCGTGAGCGAGGTCAGCGTGGGCCATCTGGGCGTCGAAAAGGACGTGGTGCTCACACCCATCATGCACGACACGGCCGGCGAAATGGCACAGCCCTATGGTGTGCGCGACTGGAAGCGGGGCGAGTGCGAACTCATCCCCGGCAAGACCGCGCCGCAGGTCACGGTGGTCGAGCGCGACTACCCCAACCTCTACAAACGCTTTACCGCGCTGGGCCCGCTGATGGAGAAGGTGGGCAACGGCGGCAAGGGCATTGGCTGGAACACGCAGACCGAGGTGGGCCAGCTGGGTGACCTAAACGGCCGCGTCAAGGAAGAGGGCGTGACACAGGGCATGCCCCGCATCGTGACCGACATCGACGCCACCGAAGTGGTGATGATGCTGGCCCCCGAAACCAACGGCCACGTGGCCTGCAAGGCCTGGGAGGCCCTGGGCAAGCAGACCGGGCGCGACCACGTGCACCTGGCGCTGCACCGCGAGGACGAGAAGATCCGCTTCCGCGACATCCAGGCGCAGCCGCGCAAGATCATCAGCTCGCCCACCTGGTCGGGCCTGGAAAGTGAGAAGGTCAGCTACAACGCGGGCTACACCAACGTGCACGAGTACATCCCATGGCGCACGCTCACGGGCCGCCAGCAGTTCTACCAGGACCACCCGTGGATGCGTGACTTCGGCGAAGGCTTTGTGAGCTACCGCCCACCGGTGCACCTCAAGACGCTGGAAGAAGTCGAGGGCAAGAAGCCCAACGGCAACCGCGAGATCGCGCTGAACTTCATCACGCCGCACCAGAAGTGGGGCATCCACAGCACGTACAGCGACAACCTGATGATGCTCACGCTCAACCGGGGTGGCTCCGTGGTGTGGCTGAGCGAAGACGACGCCAAGGTTGCGGGCATCGTGGACAACGACTGGGTCGAACTCTTCAACGCCAACGGTGCCATTGCAGCCCGTGCGGTGGTGAGCCAGCGTGTAAACCCCGGCATGGTGATGATGTACCACTCGCAAGAGAAGATCATCAACACCCCCGGTTCCGAGATCACCGGCACGCGCGGCGGTATCCACAACTCGGTCACACGCATCGTGCTCAAGCCCACCCACATGATTGGCGGCTACGCACAGTACAGCTACGGCTTCAACTACTACGGAACCATCGGCACCAACCGCGACGAGTTCGTGCTGGTGCGCAAGATGGACCGCGTGGACTGGCTCGACGATGAGCCTGTGTCCAGCACCGCAGCCCACGCCTGAAGCCAAGGAGAAACACGATGAAAATTCGCGCACAAATCGGCATGGTGCTGAACCTGGACAAGTGCATTGGTTGCCACACCTGTTCCGTCACCTGCAAGAACGTCTGGACCAGCCGCCCCGGGGTGGAATACGCCTGGTTCAACAACGTCGAGACCAAGCCCGGCATCGGCTACCCCAAGGAATGGGAAAACCAGGACAAGTGGAATGGCGGCTGGGTGCGCAGCCCCGACGGCTCCATCGCGCCCCGCCAGGGCGGCAAGTGGAAGCTGCTCATGCGCATCTTCGCCAACCCCAACCTGCCGCAGATCGACGACTACTACGAGCCCTTCACGTTCGACTACGACCACCTGCAGTCCGCGCCTGAAACCAAGGCCGCACCCACGGCCCGCCCGCGCAGCTTGATCACCGGCAAGCGCATGGAGAAGATCGAGTGGGGCCCGAACTGGGAAGAAATCCTGGGCGGCGAGTTCAGCAAGCGCAGCAAGGACAAGAACTTCGACGATGTGCAAAAGGACATCTACGGCCAGTTCGAAAACACCTTCATGATGTACCTTCCGCGCCTGTGCGAGCACTGCCTGAACCCGGCGTGTGTGGCATCGTGCCCCAGCGGCTCGATCTACAAGCGCGAAGAAGATGGCATCGTGCTGATCGACCAGGACAAGTGCCGTGGCTGGCGCATGTGCGTCTCGGGCTGCCCCTACAAGAAGATCTACTACAACTGGCAATCGGGCAAGGCCGAGAAGTGCATCTTCTGCTATCCCCGCATCGAAGCGGGCCAGCCGACCGTGTGCTCGGAAACCTGCGTGGGCCGCATCCGCTACCTGGGTGTGCTGCTGTATGACGCAGACCGCATCCAGGAAGCCGCCAGCGTGGAGCGCGACCGCGACCTGTACCAGGCCCAGCTCGACATCTTCCTGAACCCGAACGACCCCGATGTCATCAAGCAGGCCCGCATCGACGGCATCCCGGACAGCTGGATGGACGCCGCCCGCAACAGCCCCGTCTACAAGATGGCAGTGGACTGGAAGGTGGCCCTGCCGCTGCACCCCGAGTACCGCACGCTGCCCATGGTCTGGTATGTACCGCCCCTGTCGCCCATCACGGCCGCTGCCAATGCCGGCCACGTGGGCGTGAATGGCGAGATCCCCGACGTGTCGCAGCTGCGCATCCCCGTACAGTACCTGGCCAACCTGCTCACCGCCGGTGACACCGGGCCCGTGGTGCGGGCGCTGGAGCGCATGCTGGCCATGCGCACCTACCAGCGCGACAAGCATGTGGAGCAGCGCCAGAACCTGTCGGTGCTCAAGCAGGCCGGCCTGTCGATGGCGGAGGTGGAGGAGATGTACCACGTGATGGCGATTGCCAATTACGAGGACCGCTTCGTCATCCCATCGGCCCACCGCGAGTACGCAGAAAACGCGTTCGACATCCGGGGCGGCTGCGGCTTCTCGTTTGGCAACGGTTGCTCCGACGGCGCCACCGAGACCAGTATGTTCGGTGGCAAGAAGCCGCGGACCATTCCCATCAAAGCGACTGTTTGAGCGACACGGAAGGAATCACCATGTTCAAGAAGAACCCGACCTCCGTGCGCCTGACCCTGCGCGCCCTGGGCTACCTGCTGAGCTACCCCGATGCTCAGCTGCGCAGCGTGATGCCGCAGCTCATCGACGCTCTGCAGGCCGAGCAAGCCCTGACGGCCGAGCGCATGGAGGAGTTGAAGGCGGTGTGCGAGCACCTGGCTGCACTCGACCCGCTGGAAGCCGAAGCCCGCTACGTGGACAACTTTGATCGCGGCCGCCAGACCTCGCTGCACCTGTTCGAGCATGTGCACGGCGACTCGCGCGACCGGGGCCCGGCGCTTATCGACCTGTTGCAGACCTACGAGAAGGCAGGCCTGCAGTTCCAGGCAGAGGAGCTGCCCGACCACCTGCCGGTGGTGCTGGAGTTCGCCTCCACCCAGCCTGTGGAAGTGGCCAAGGAGTTCTTGGGCGAGATGGCCCACATCCTGAACGCGCTGTTCAGTGCGCTGGTGGCGCGCAACAGCCCCTATGCCAGCGTGATTGCTGCGGTGCTCGAAGTGTCGGGCCAGCGCGTGCAGTCGGTAGCGCTGACCCCCGAGCCGCCGATGGACGAGGTCTGGGCCGAGCCCGAGGCGTTTGGCGGTTGCAGCACCCAGGGCCAGTCCAAGCCGGACCAGCCACAACCTCTGCATTTTGTTCGTACCCCCCGCGCCGAGCGGGCACCCGAAGGAGTCTCCGTATGACCACCTGGCTTGACACCCTGTTGTTTGGCATCTATCCCTACATTTGCCTGGCCGTGTTCTTCATCGGCAGTTGGGCGCGGTTTGACCGTGACCAGTACACCTGGAAGAGTGACTCGTCGCAGCTGCTGCGCACTGGAAGCCTGCGCTGGGGCAGCAACCTGTTCCACATCGGCGTGCTGTTCCTGTTCTTCGGCCACACGGTGGGCATGCTCACGCCGCACTTTGTGTACGAGCATTTCATGAGTGCGGGCGCCAAGCAGCTCATGGCCATGGTGACGGGAGGCCTCGCGGGCACGCTGGGCTTCATCGGCCTGTCCATCCTGCTGCACCGCCGCCTGTCGGACCCTCGCATCCGCGCCACGTCCAAGACCAGCGACATCCTGATTCTGGTGCTGCTGTGGCTGCAACTGGCACTGGGCCTGGCCACCATTCCGCTGTCGGCGCAGCATCTGGATGGCTCCATGATGATGAAGCTGGCCGAGTGGGGTCAGCGCGTGGTGACCTTCCGCAGCGGCGGCGTCGAGCTGCTGGCCGAGGCGGGCTGGATCTTCAAGGCCCACATGTTCCTGGGCATGAGCATCTTCCTGGTCTTCCCCTTCACCCGTCTGGTGCATGTGTGGAGTGGCTTTGGCACGCTGGCCTATGTGCTGCGCCCCTACCAGGTGGTGCGTGCGCGCCGCTTGAACCTGCCCCCAGGCCACATGCAGTCGCAAGACCGCCGCGCCTGAAATCCACCGACTATCAAGGAGCACACCATGAGCGGATGTGGAACCGGGAGCTGCGGATGCGGCTCCACTGACAGCGGCGTGGCGGCAGCACCTGCCAGCACGCTGACCCCGACGCAGGCTGCGGCCTACGAGGCCCTGGTCGCAACGATGGACGATGTGCCTCTGCAAGCCACCCTGGCACCACAAGCCGGCGCCTTGGGGGGCAGGGGCTTGGTGGCAGCCGAGGTGGCACGCGTCAATGGCGTGGCCCTCAATGCCCCGCACGAGTCGCTGGACGAAGAGGCCCTGCGTCAGCGTGCGTGCACCGAGTTGCTGCGCCAGGCGGCGCAACAAGCGGGTCTGCTGCCCGCGAGCGATGTGCCGGGCGTCGAGGGGGCCATCAGCGTCCAGGCCTCCGATGCCATTGAGCAGTTGCTGGAGCGCGAGCTGGACCTCCCTGATCCTTCAGAAGAAGCCTGCCGCCGCTACCACGAGGCCCACCCTGCGGCCCATGCCCAGGGGGAGCGTGCGCAACTGCGCCATGTGCTGTTTGCGGTGACACCGGGCGTGGATGTGAAGCAGCTGCGCCTGCGGGCCGAGGCCTTGCTGATTGAACTGCGCTGCGCCGACGATGGCGGTGCACAGTTCGCCAAGGCCGCCGCCCAGTGGTCCAACTGCCCCAGTGGTCAGCAGGGCGGTGACCTGGGCTGGCTGACCCGCGCCGACTGCGCCCCCGAGTTCGCGCGCGAGGTGTTTGGCGGCGCCGAGATCGGCGTGCTGGCACGCCTGGTGCACAGCCGCTTTGGTCTGCATGTGGTGGAGGTGGTGGCGCGTGACCCGGGGCAACAGCCCTCGTTCGAAGAGGTGCGCCAAGCCGTTGCGCTCACCCTGCGCCAGCAGGCCTGGGTGAATGCGCTGCGCCAATATTTGCAGCTGCTGGCGGGCGCCGCCGTGGTCGAAGGGGTGGCGCTGGACGCGGCCGACACACCGCTCGTACAGTAGTTGCTCCACACACCACCGTTATCTGATTGCCTGCCCATGCCCGACGAGTTGCTGGACCGCTTGCGCCGCTTCCATGACGACGCTTTCCCCCAGTATCGCCAGCAGTTCCAGGCGCTGGTGGACGAAGGGCAGCATCCCACCACCTTGTTCATCGGGTGTTCCGACTCCCGCCTGGTGCCCTATCTGCTGACTGGTGCGGGGCCGGGCGAGCTGTTTCTGGTGCGCAATGTGGGGGCGTTCATCCCGCCGTACGACGGGTCGCATGGCCACCATGGCACCACGGCGGCCATCGAGTTCGCGGTGCTCAACCTGCAGGTGCGCCGCATCGTGGTGTGCGGCCACAGTCACTGTGGGGCCATCAAGGCGATGTATGGTGAGGTGTCGCCCGAGGCCCCCAACCTCAACCGCTGGCTGGACCTGGGGCGCGAGGCACTGTTGCCCATGCAGCCGGGTCCCGAGGTATTGCGCCGCACTGAACAGCGCGCAGTGGTGCTGCAGCTGGAGCGCCTCATGGAGTACCCCATGGTGCGCAGCCGGGTGCAGTCGGGCCAGATCAGCCTGCACGGTTGGCACTATGTGATCGAGGACGGCGAAGTGCATGTGTTCGACGTCCAGACCGGTGGATTTGTGCCCGCTTCGCAGTCGGACCACAGCGGCACCGGCCCCTACCAGCCCTATGTGGAGCATGATGGGCAGGTGCTGGTGGACGAGTGAGCGGCCACTGACTTGCCATGGCGCTGCATTCGGAGTGGAATGAGCGCTCCTTGACGGAACGCAACCCCGTTTCAGCCTGAAACCCAAATCATCGGCCCCCATGAAACGCGAACCCCAGCCCCCACTCAACCCCACCTCGTCCCTGCAGCCCATCAGCCTGGATGTGCTGCGGGAGAAATACCTCAAACCCGGCGAAACCACGGCCGACGAGCTGTACCAGCGCGTGGCACGGTCCCTGGCCTCGGTCGAAAAACCCGAGCTGCGCGAAAAGTACGAGGCCCTGTTCCTCGCCAACCTGAAGGCGGGCGCCATCGGCGCAGGCCGCATCATGAGCGCAGCGGGCACTGACATCCAGGCCACCCTCATCAACTGCTTTGTGCAGCCCGTGGGTGACTGCATCCAGGGCGTGGATGACGAAGGCTTTCCGGGCATCTACGAAGCGCTGCGTGAGGCGGCCGAGACCATGCGCCGTGGCGGGGGCGTGGGCTACGATTTCTCTCGCATCCGTCCCAAGGGCGCACAGGTGAAGGCCACCGCCTCCATGGCATCGGGGCCGTGCAGCTACATGAACGTGTTCGACCAGTCCTGCTCCACCGTGGAGAGCGCTGGCGCACGCCGGGGTGCGCAGATGGGCGTGCTGCGCATCGACCACCCGGATGTGCACGAGTTCATCACCGCCAAGCGCACGCCAGGCCGCTGGAACAATTTCAATGTGTCGGTGGGTGTGTCGGACGAGTTCATCCAGGCCGTGCAGAACAACGCACCGTGGGAGCTGGTGCACAAGGCCCGCCCCGGCACCGCACTGCTGGCCCAGGGCGCTCGCCAGCGCGCCGATGGCCTGTGGGTCTACGCCACCGTGGCCGCACGCGAGCTGTGGGACACGATCATGAAGTCGGCCTACGACTTTGCCGAGCCTGGCATCCTGTTCCTGGGGCGCATCAACGAAGACAACAACCTGCATTACTGCGAAGACATTGCGGCGACCAACCCCTGCGGAGAGCAGCCGCTGCCGTCCTATGGCTGCTGTGACCTGGGCCCCATCATCCTCACCCGCTTTGTGCGGCACCCCTTTGGCTTTGGGGGCGTGGCCGCGTTTGACTTTGACGCATTCACCCAAGCCGTGGCACTGCAGGTGCGCGCACTCGACAACGTGCTCGATGTGACCTACTGGCCGCTGCCGCAGCAGCGCGACGAGGCCATGGCCAAGCGCCGCATTGGCGTGGGCTTCACCGGCATGGGCAACACGCTGGCCATGCTGTGCCTGCGCTACGACTTGCCCGAGGGCCGCACGATGGCGGCACGCATTGCCGAGTGCATGCGCGACGCCGCGTACGCCGCGTCGGTGGATCTGGCGCGCGAGAAAGGTGCGTTTCCAAAGTTCGATGCGCGGGGCTACCTGGCGGAAGGCACGTTTGCGAGCCGGCTGCCCGAATCGCTCAAGGCCGCGATCCACCAGCACGGCATCCGCAACAGCCACCTGTTGTCCATCGCGCCCACGGGCACCGTGAGCCTGGCCTTTGCCGACAATGCCTCCAATGGCATCGAGCCGCCGTTCTCGTGGATGTACAAGCGCAAGAAGCGCGAGTCCGACGGCAGCACCACCGAATACGCGGTGGAAGACCATGCCTGGCGCCTGTACCGCGAGCTGGGCGGGGATGTGGAGGCGTTGCCAGACTACTTCGTCTCGGCCCTGGCCATGCCGGCCGAAGGCCACATCGCCATGATGGAAGCCGTGCAGCCTTTTGTGGACACGGCCATCTCCAAGACCGTGAACATTCCCGCGGACTACCCCTACGAAGGGTTCAAGGACCTGTACCTGCAGGCCTGGCGCGCCAAGCTCAAGGGCCTGGCCACCTACCGGCCCAACAGCATTCTGGGTTCGGTGCTCGAAACCCATGCGGAACCTGCGCCCGCGCCCGCTGCGGCGCCTGTGGCGCCACCCGCACCCCCGGTGGACCCCATGCGCACCGTGATCGAAAGCCGTCCGCAAGGGGGCCTTTCGGCGGTGGCTGAGAAGCTTGAATACTGGACGCAGGAAGGCCACAAGACCCTGTACCTCATCGTGTCCTTCCTGCCCGTGCCCACGGGCGTGGGCAACGGTACGGTGGACCGCGCCATCGAGTTCTTCATGCCGGTGGGCCAGAGCGGCGAGTCGCAGCAGTGGATCACGTCCAGCATGCGCATGCTGTCGCTCGCAGCGCGCGGCGGTTTTCTGGAGCGGGCGCTGTCGGACATGCGCAAAGTCGCCTGGGACCGCGGCCCGGTGCGCCTGGGCACCCACCGCAAGGACGACGGCACGCTGGTGCCCATGTGGCACGACTCCGAGGTGGCGGCCATGGCCTATGCCATCCAGAACATCCTGGCGCGCCGCGTGGCCGACCCGGTGCAGCAGCAACTGCCGCTGGACGAGCCCGCCCCGCTGCCCGTGGCCGTGCCCCAGGCCATGGCGGGCAAGAAGTGCAGCGAATGTGGCGCCCATGCGGTCATCCGCAAGGACGGCTGCGACTACTGCACGCAGTGTGGGCACCTGGGGAGCTGTGGATGAACGGTCGGGGCCCGCATCGGCCTTCCCGGCACACACGGTAAGCATTGGAAGGATTCCCCATGTCTGTCATTCCCTGGCCGTTGAACCCTTCGTCTCGCGCGCAGCCTGCTGCAGCGCGGGCCAGTGCGCCTGACGATGTGGCCGGGCTGGCGGCGGCGTTGATCCAGTCACGCCAGACCATTCTGCCCAAGCGCCTGGGCGGGCCCGGCCCCAATGCGGCCGAGCTGGCGCAGATCCTCCAGGCCGCAGCCCACGCGCCAGACCATGGCCAGCTGCTGCCCTGGCGCTTCATCCTGGTGCCGCAGGCCGCGCGTCCGCCGCTGGCCGATGTGTTTGCGCAGGCCCTGCTGGAGCGCGACTCTGCCGCCACCCCCGAGCAGGCCGAGCAGGCACGCGAGAAGGCGTACCGCTCCCCGGTGTTGCTGTTGGCAGTGGTGGATGCCGAGCGGGGCGACGCCGAGATTGATCTGGCCGAGCGCACCGTCTCTGCCGGCTGTGCCGTGCAGAACATGCTGCTGATGGCCACCGCGCAAGGCTACGGTTCGGCACTGACCAGCGGCAAGGCGCTGAAGGCGCCGAGCCTGCGGGCCTTGTTTCAGCTGGCGGCTTCCGAGCAGGCCCTGTGTTTCATCAGCATCGGCACCGTGTTGTCGCGCAAGGCGGTGCGCGCACGCCCTGCGGCAGGCGCCTATGTAAGCACGCTGGATGCCAAGCGGGGCGTGGTGCCTGGATTTTGAAGCGCGCTGGTGGCCCCCACCTTTCATTGATTGCGAGACCTTTTCATGGATATTTCCAGTTTTGACGACCTGCTGCAGGCCGCATGCATGCAACCCGAGCCGCAGCGCCTGCTGTTCGTCTTCGCGGCGGTGGAGCTGCCCGACGACGCCACCCCGGCGCAGCGCGCACGCTTCGAGGCCGGGCAGGGCGGTGCCCTGGTGCCTCTGATGTGTGTGGACAAGACGCCGCAGGAACTGGCATCGTTCGACACACTGGTGACCGAGGCCCGCCAGTTCACCGCCCCGGGCCACGACTGGGCCATCGTGTTTGCGGCGGCGATGTCCGGCACGCTGAACCAGGCGCCCAGCAGCGCCGATGCCGAGGCGCCCTTGCAGCGCATGGTGGATGCGATCAAGGGTGGGGCGCATGGGGCGTTCATTCCGTTTGACCGCCAGGGCCACCCTGTGCGGTTTGGCTGAGGCCTGCCATGGCACAGGCGTCCGTACCTGCGTCCGCATCCGCATCCGCACCCGTATCTGCTGCCGCGCCAAGGCATCTGCCCGGCTTCAGCGCACCGGCCGTGGGCTTTGAGCAGCCTTTTGCCATGCTGGAGGCCTGCCACGAGCGCGTGCAACGCACGCTGGGTTTGCTGGGCCGCTTGCGTGAGCATGTGCGAAAGCAGGGCGTTGACAACGATGCCCGCCAGGCCGCGCGGGATGTGCTGCGTTATTTCGACATCGCAGCACCGCTGCACCACCAGGACGAAGAACTGCATGTGTTCCCCCTGCTGCTCGCCCAGGCCACGCCCGAGGTCCGGGCGCTGGTCACGCGCCTGCAGCACGACCACGTGGCCATGACCACCGACTGGGCAGCGGCCCGGGCCGGGCTGCAAGCGTTGCTGGATGAAAGCGCCACCGGCTTCACGCCCCAGGACGAGGCCGCGCTGGACCGTTTTGCCATGCGGTATGACGCCCACATCGCCGCCGAAGAAGGCGTGGCCTACCCTGCTGCTGCCGCTTTGCTGCCGCCCGCGTCCCTTGCGGCGATGGGGCAGGAGATGGCTGCGCGGCGGGGTGCGATCTGATTGCTATCAAAAATATAGCTGTAAGCACATATTCGACTGGCGCAAGAGGCCGCTAGGGCTGAAATTTAGGCGCCTGCTGCCCCCAGGGACTGCTTGGCGCCCGGTGCCAAGCGGCCGTTGCCCGGTGGCGATGCCAGCCGTTCCGTCTGGGCAGCGCCTTGGCGGCTGCAGGGCCAACGGCTCGCGCGATACTGCGGGGTTGCGCGCGCGCCCCGCCGCGCCTGTTTGCTTGCCTGCCTGCCGTTTTCCGTATGCGCCCCCTCTTTATTGTTCGCACCCTGGCCACCCTGGCCTTGGCGTGGGCCGCTGCCGCTGCCTGTGTGGCCCTGCAGACCCCGCTGCCCTGGATGATCGGCCCACTGCTGGCTACTTCTGTCGTGTCGATGGCCGGCGGCCCCACCGAAAGCTGGGGCCCGCTGCGCAACGCCGGGCAATGGACGATTGGCGCCGCGCTAGGCCTGTATTTCACGCCCCAGGTGGTCGCGCTGATCGGCGGCCTGTGGTGGGCCATCGTGCTGGGCATTGCGTGGGCGCTGTTCCTGGGCTGGCTGTTTGGTGCCTGGCTTTACCGGGTGCATGCGCCCCGCATGCACGGTGTTCCTGCACCGATGCTGCGCGCCACCAGCTACTTTGCCGGCGCGATTGGGGCGGCGTCCGAGATGACCTTGTTGTCCGAGCGCGAAAACGCACGCACTGACCTGGTGGCCGCCAGCCACAGCTTGCGGCTGCTGATCGTTACGGTGACCATTCCGTTCGCGCTGCAGTTCAGCGGCCTGCACGGCCTCGATATCCTGCCGCCCACGCTGCGGGTGGTGAACTGGTCGGGGCTGGCGCTGATGGCGCTGCTGACCGGTGCGGGGGCGTTGCTGATGGACCGGCTGGGCCGCGCCAACCCCTGGTTCATGGGGGCGATGCTGGTGTCCATGGGCCTGACCATGGCAGGCCAGAGCCTATCGGCGGTGCCCCAGGGCATGGTCAACGCAGCGCAGCTCGTGATTGGGGTGAGCCTGGGCGTGCGGTTTCGCGCGGAGTTCTTGCACACTGCGCCGCGTTGGCTGGCGTCGGTGGCGCTGGGCACGGTGGCGCTGATGGGCGTGTGCGCACTGTTTGCCGCTGCCCTGGCCTGGGCAACGGGGCTGCCCTGGGTCACCTTGCTGCTGGGCACTTCGCCCGGCGGCATCACCGAGATGGCCATCACGGCCAAGGTGCTGCAGCTGGGGGTGCCCGTGGTGACGGCGTTCCAGGTGTGCCGGCTGATTGCGGTGCTGATGCTGGTGGACCCGCTGTACCGGCGGATTTATCCGCCCAGCGCACACGAAGGCTCGGTGGGCTGAGCTAACGCACCGGCCTTTGTCGTGGTGTCAGTGCACCACCACCGGGTTCTGCGCCAGGCCCGCGTAGCGGTCCAGTGCGTCTTCCACTTCTTCCTGGGTGGGCGTGTCGCGCTGCCAGGCCAAGATCTGTTCCTGGAACATCTCGGCCCAGGAACCGTCCAGGTAGACCTCTTTGCCGGAGCGCTTGTCCACGATTTCAAAACCATGGCGCGCAAGCTGGGGAACGGCGGGGGCGGTGTCGTTGAGCACCTGGGCGCTCTTTTTCTCCACGGCATCGGGCAGCATATGGACCACCACGAAGGATTCTGAGTCGTAGAGCATGTGCATCGTGTTCCCCTTGTCGATATAGATGTCAGATGACAGCGGGTGCGCAGAGTTCAAGGGCCTTTGAACAGGTTCTTAGGTAAACCACGGCTTTTGTCCCCTGCTGCGTTGCAGTATTTCATGAAAAACGGAGCACGCCGGGTTCGCGGGGCTTTTTTGCCCGGATGGCGTATGGGCGCAACACTCCGTGCGGCGCGAGCCGTCGGAGGCAGTGCTTTGAACAGGTTCTCAAGGGGGGCTGCTGGCGCGCAGCAGCAGGTCGGCGAAATCGCCGTTGGCCTGGGTGAGCTTGATGCGAACGGGCAGATAACCCAGTCCCGGCGCCACCCAGAGTTCGGCCTTCTGGTCGTAGTCCTTGCGCGGCAGGCGCAGCAGCTTGAGGGCGGGCGTGGGCCCGGCGGGCAGGTCCAGGGTTTCGGGGCCTTCCACGGTGAAGGTCCAGCGGTCGGCGCTGCGGGCGCTCACCGTGGTCAGCGTAATCTGGGTGCCGGGCACAAAGCGGCTGGGGTCTGCGGCCAGTAGGGCGCCCAGCTGGATGAACAGGCTCAGGCGGTCCTGTACGCCCGGCCCTGCCGCCGCGTCGGGCGTGTTGGCGCTGAAGGTGACGCGGCCCTTGTCGTAGTCAAAATGCGCGGCCTGCTCGCTGCGGGATTTGTCGGAGAACTTCTCGGGCAGCAGTCCTTGCTCCGTGACCGTGCCCACGCTGCGCTGCGTGCGGGTGCCTACCAGAAAGGCGCTGATCTCCTGGCGCGCCTCGTAGCGATTGCCGTCGTGCTGCCACAGCAGTTCGGCCCGGGCGCTGTAGGCGAACTTTTTGGCCTGGCCGCTTACGTCAAACGCGAGGCGCGTGGGGGCAGGCATGCGCACGGGCGGCGGTGGGGCGCTGGCACTGCGGCCGGTGCCTCCGGGCGGGCGGATGTCCACGCCCGTGCCGGGCTGGGCGTCTTCAGCCGTGGGCTCTGGGGGGGCGGCCGGTGCCGATGCCGCAGGCGCGGGTGCCGGGGCGGCGTCGTTGGCAGGCGTCTCAGGGGTTGCGCTAGCCACGGTGGTTGCGGCACCAGGGTCCGCAGGCGCGCCGGCTTCCGTGACAGGGGCGGCCGCCAGTAGAGGCTCGGGACGGTCTGCGGCGACAGGGGCTGGGGGGCGCTTGGGGGAGGGCGCCTTTTTACGGGCCGGGGGCTGCGGTACGGCGACGGGCGCGGCGGTCACGCCGGAGGGCGCAACGGCTGGTGGGGGCGGTGCGGGCGCGATGCTGCGCGTGCTGAACACCTGGCTGGACGGCTGTGCAGGGCTGTCCCAGGCCAGGGGCACGCCGCTGAGCACCAGCCAGTGCAGGGCCAGCACCAGGGCCGTGATGAAAACCAGCGCGCGCCGTGGCATCTGCTCGCTGCTTGTGTGTGCGGGTACGGGACCGTCAGGCGCTGCCTGCGCCCAGGTCGCTGGACAGCTGGGCTGCGGCCGCGCGCAGCGGCGCATCAATGGCGCCGCCCCATTCGGGGTCAAAGGTGGCGATGGATCCCAGCGTGGTGATGCCCAGCTCCAGGTGACCGTCGGCATCGAAAACCGGCGCGCAGAAGGCGACGATGCCCGGCAGCAGCGTGTCCACCACGCGGGCGGCGCCGCGCTCGCGCACCTCGGCCAGCAGTGCGTTCACTTCGGCCATGGTGGCGGGCAGGTCGGTGCGGCGCATCTTCACGGCGCGGGCCAGCTCCTCTTTCAGCAGCGGCGCCACCACCTCGGGCGACATGAAGGCCGCAAAACACCGCCCTGTGGCCGACGACAGCAGCGGCATCACGTCGCCCAGGCGCAGGTTGGCGGTGACGGCCTGGGGCGATTCCTCCCAGTGCACGATGGTGGGGCCGTGGTTGCCCCACACGGCCAGCGCCAGCGTGTGGCCGATGGTTTCCATCAGCGCGGGCATGCGTTCGCGGGCCAGGCGCACGCCATCGAGCCGCGTCAGCGAGGCCAGCCCCAGCTTGAGAGCGGCCGGGCCCAGGTCATAGCGCGCGGTGCGGGGGTCTTGCGTGACCAGGCCCAGGCGCTGAAAGCTCACCAGATACCGGTGCGCCTTGGCCGCGCTCATGCCCGCCGAAGCCGCCACATCCTTGAGCATCAGCGGTCCGCGCGAGCGCGTCAGCCCCTCCAGCAGGGCAAAACCCACCTCGACCGATTGAATTCCTGCACGTTCTTTGTCCATGTGCACTAAAATTTGCGAGTTTTGTTTAGTTAAATCAATTTACCCAAGCGTAATTCGTGTTGGGTGAAACCTTCAACCCCTTGAGACAAAGGTCCTGCCACCATGAAACTCGCTACCTACAAAGACGGCTCGCGCGACGGCCAACTGGTTGTCGTCTCCCGCGACCTGGGAACGGCCCATTATGCGACCGGCATTGCCAGCAAGATGCAGCAGGTGCTGGACGACTGGGGCTTCATCTCGCCCCAGCTGCAGGACCTGTACGACCAGCTCAACAGCGGCCGCGCGCGCCACGCCTTTCCGTTTGACCCCGCCCAGTGCATGGCCCCGTTGCCCCGCGCGTACCAGTGGGCCGACGGCTCGGCCTACATCAACCACGTTGAACTGGTGCGAAAAGCGCGCAACTCCGAAGTGCCCGAAAGCTTCTACACCGACCCCCTGATGTACCAGGGCGGCAGCGACGACTTCATCGGCCCCTGCGACGATGTCGTGGTGCCCAGCGAAGCCATGGGCATCGACTTCGAGGCCGAGATCGCCGTCATCACCGGCGACGTGAAGATGGGCACCACCGCCGACCAGGCGCTGGACGGCATCCGCCTGGTGATGATTGCCAACGACGTAAGCCTGCGCAACCTGATCCCGGCCGAGCTGGCCAAGGGTTTCGGTTTCTTCCAGAGCAAGCCCGCTACCGCTTTCGGCCCCGTCGCCGTCACACTGGACGAGCTGGGCGACGCCTGGGACCACGGCCGCGTCAACCTCACCGTGCAGTCCACCTGGAACGGCCGCAAGGTCGGCATGTGCGACGCGGGTCCTGAAATGACCTTCCACTTCGGCCAGCTCATTGCCCACATCGCCAAGACGCGCAACGTGCGCGCCGGCTCCATCGTGGGCAGCGGCACCGTCAGCAACAAGGGCGTGGAGCAGAACGGCCGCATGGAGTGGCCCAAGGGCTACAGCTGCATCGCCGAAAAGCGCTGCATCGAAACCATCCAGGACGGCAAGCCCAGCACCGACTTCATGAAGTTTGGCGACACCATCCGCATCGAGGTCAAGGGCAAGGACGGCGCCAGCATCTTCGGCGCCATCGACCAGACCATTGCCGCACCGGCCGCCTGAGGCCCCGCAGAGAAAAATTTGAATAAAAACGGCTGCATGCGCTAGAGGAACATGCGCTTGCAGCTATCAAATTCATAGTATCAAGGAGACAACCCCATGCAACGCCGTACCCTCTTGTCCGCCCTGGCCGCCGCAGGCGCTACTACCGCCGCGCCCTGGGCCGCCGCCCAATCCGCCTGGCCCGACCAGCCCCTGCGCTGGGTGGTGCCTTACCCCGCCGGTGGCGGCACCGACGTGCTGGCCCGCACCGTGGCCGAGGCCATGCGCCAGACGCTGGGCCAGCAGATCGTGGTGGACAACCGCCCTGGCGCATCCACCAACATCGGTGGCCAGATGGTGGCCACGGCCAAGCCCGATGGCAACACCTTCATGTCGGCCGACAACGCCATCCTGGCCTACAACGAACACCTGTTCACCAAGCTGCCGTTCAACCCTGAAAAGGACTTCACCTACGTGGGCGGCATCAGCCGCTTTCCGCTGGCGCTGGTGGTGCACCCGGCGTTTGAAGCCAAGACGGTGAAGGAATTCCTCGCCTACGCGCGCGCCAACCCCGGCAAGCTCAACTACGCATCGCCGGGCAATGGCTCGCCACACCACCTGGCGATGGAGATGTTCAAGAACCGCACCAAGACCTTCCTCACCCACATCCCCTACCGCGGCGCAGCGCCCGCGCTGCAGGACGTGATGGGTGGCCAGGTGCCCTGCATGTTCCTGGACCTGGCCGCTGGCCTGCCGGTCATCACCTCGGGCAAGGTACGTGCGCTGGCCATCGGCTCGGCCAAGCGCGTGGCCGCGCTGCCCGACGTGCCCACGCTGGCCGAAGCCGGTGTGCCCAACACCGAAGTGTTTGCGTTCCAGGGCATCCTGGCGCCCGCCGGTCTGCCCGCTGCGATCACGGCGCGCCTGAACGGCGACCTGAACAAGGCCCTGCTCAACCCCGCCGTGGTCAAGCGCATGGCCGACTTCGGCATGGAAGCCCTGCCCGGCACGCCGGAGCAGTTCCGCGCCATGGCACGCTCCGAGTCCAAGCGCTGGGGCGAGATCATCAAAGCGGCAGGCGTGAAACTCGACTGACCCCCCTGAGCGGCTGCGCCGCTTCCCCCCAGGGGGACGCACCCGGTGGCCTGGCAAAGCCAGTTCCACGGGTGCACTCGCTTGGCGGTGCGCCCTCTGCGGAGGGTGCAGCGGTGTTTCTTACTCCGGCAGGTGGCATACCGCCTCGATGTTGTTGCCCTCGGGGTCGATGACAAACGCGCCGTAATAGTGGGGGTGGTAGTCGGGCCGCAGGCCCGGGGCGCCGTTGTCTTGGCCCCCGGCTTCGATGGCGGCGCGGTAGAAGGCATCGACCTGGGCCCGCGTGGCGGCCCGCCACGCCAGGTGGCAGCCCGTGGTGGCGGGCGGGCCGCCGTAGGGCGAGGGGCCGTCGATGAACCACACATCCGCCTTCTTGCCGTCGGGCTCAGACGGAGCCGGGTAGGCATAGCCCAGCATGTTCGAGCCGTAGTTGCCTTCAAAACACAGGCTGTAGCCCAAAGGCGCGAGGGCGGCGGTGTAGAACGCCTTGGTGCGGGCGATGTCGGTGACGCGGAAGGTCATGTGGTCCAGCATGGGAGGTCTCCTCGGGTTGTGGTGCCCTGATTTATACCTGAAAGACTGTTTATAAATACAGTATTTTTCAGTCCGACACACAATCTGCCGCGCGGGTGGTGCTACGCCCCCTGCATGGCCCGCAGTTCTTCAGGCCCACCCCTCCAGCACCAGCTTGCCCCGCGCCTTGCCGCTCTCGATCAGCGCATGCGCGCGTTTCAAGTTCTCGGCATTGATCGTTCCAAAGCGCTGGTCCAGCGTGGTGCGAATCAGCCCCGCATCCACCAGCTGTGCCACCTCGGTCAGCAGGCGGTGCTGGCCGATCATGTCGGCGGTGCCGAACAGGGCGCGGGTGAACATCAGCTCCCAGTGCACCGACACCGACTTGCGCTTGAACTTCGTCACGTCGAGCGACACCGGGTCGTCGATCAGCGCGAACTGGCCCTGCGGCGCGATGGCCTCGACGATCTGGTCGAAGTGCGCGTCGGTCTGCGTGAGGCTCACGACGATGTCCACCGTGGGGTGGCCGATGCGGGCCAGCTCTTGTGTGAGCGGCTGGCTGTGGTCGATGACGTGGTGGGCGCCCAGGTCGCGCACCCACTGCTGCGTTTCGGGGCGCGATGCGGTGCCGATGATCGTGAGGCTGGTGAGTCGCGCCGCCAGCTGCGTGAGGATGGAGCCCACGCCGCCGCTCGCGCCAATGATGAGCAGGGTCTTGTGGGTGGGCTGCTTGCCAGGGGCCACACCGAGGCGGTCAAACAGCAGCTCCCACGCGGTGATGGTGGTCAGCGGCAGCGCGGCGGCTTCGGCAAAGTCGAGCGATTGGGGGGCATGGCCCACGATGCGTTCATCCACCAGGTGCAGTTCGCTGTTGGTGCCCTGGCGTGCGATAGAGCCCGCGTACCAGACGCGGTCGCCGGGCTGGAACAGCGTCACATCGGGGCCCACGGCGCGGACGATGCCGCTGGCGTCCCAGCCCAGCACCTTGTAGTCGGGCCCGTCGCCGCTGCGTGAGCTGCTTTTGCGCACTTTCGTGTCCACGGGGTTGACCGAAACGGCGTGCACTTCCACCAGCAGATCGCGGCCCGTGGCCACCGGGTCGGGCAGGGTGATGTCGAGCAGCGACTCGGGGTGGTCGATGGGGTGGGCGGTTTGGTAGCCAACGGATTTCATGATGGGTCCTTGAGGTGCAAAGGGAGTTGAAGCGGGGGATATGCGGAGTCCGGAAGGGCGCGTGGTGCCGTTTTCAGGCCACTTCAGCCGCGCCAGCCCGGGCCTTGGGCGCAGCCAGCGGGGCCGGTGTGTAGTCGCTGTAGCCATTTGCGTCGCCGCCAAACAGCGTGGCCGCATCGAACGGGGCCAGTGGCAGCCCGGCGGCATAGCGCGCAGGCAGATCGGGGTTGGCAATGAACGGGCGGCCAAACGCCACCAGGTCGGCCATGCCGGACGCGAGGATCTGTTGCGCGCGTTCGGGTGTGTACTGGCCCGCCACCATCACTCGGCCGCTGAAGGCGGTGCGTAGAGCCTGGCGGAATTCATCTGGAATGCGGGGGGCGTCGTCCCAGTCGGCCTCTGCCAGGTGGATGTAGGCCAGGCCCAGCGTGTCCAGTTCGCGCGCCAGGAGCAGGATGGTGGGGATGATCTCCGGGCAGTCCATGCCGCGCTGCGTGATGAACGGGGCCAGGCGCATGCCCGTGCGTTCGGCGCCGGCCTCGCTGGCCACGGCTGCGGCCACTTCGCGGGCGAAGCGGGTGCGGTTTTCCAGCGGGCCGCCATAGGCGTCGATGCGGTGGTTGGAGGTCGTGCGCAGAAACTGGTCAAGGAGATAGCCGTTGGCGCCGTGGATCTCCACGCCGTCGAACCCTGCGCGCATGGCGTTGGCGGCGGCACGGCGGAAGTCGTCCACCACGCCAGGAATTTCGGCGGCCTCCAGCGCGCGGGGCACGGGGCAGTCGAGCATGCGGCCCACGCCGTCTTCGCCTGCCACCCATACCCGTGCCGCCGGGGCCAGGGCCGAGGGCGCCACGGGCAGCCCATCGGCATGGAAGCTGGCGTGCGACATGCGGCCCACGTGCCACAGCTGCAGCACCATGCGCCCGCCCGCGGCGTGCACCGCTTCGGTCACGCGGCGCCAGCCTTGCACCTGCGCGTCGCTGTAGATGCCGGGCGTGAAGCTGTAGCCCTGGCCTTGGCGTGACACCTGGCTGGCCTCGCTGACGATGAGGCCCGCACTGGCGCGCTGGGCGTAGTAGTCGGCCATGAGCGCGTTGGGCACGTCGCCCGGCTGGCTGCTGCGGGCGCGCGTCATGGGCGCCATCACGATGCGGTGGGGCAGTGCCAGCGGCCCCATCTGCAGGGGGCGGAACAGGGCGGGTGTGGCGGTGTGTGGGGTGGTGGTCATGGCAGGGGCTCGGGTCGGCGGCAGGCCGGTGTGGAACATGACGTGAATGGTGGGCTTTCTGAAATAGTTTTTAAATAGACGGTTGATTGAAAGAATATTCAAAGAAAATTTGAATATCAGCCCCGGGTGGTGGTGTCGTTCCATCGCCGTCGTCTTCCCTTTCCCATCCGCCTTCGCATGAAAAGCCTGCAAGACCTCGACATCTTTGTGCGCACCGTGGACAGCGGCAGCCTTTCGGCCACGGCCCGTGCACTGGACCTCACCCCCGCCGCCACGAGCGCCGCGCTCAAGCGGCTGGAGGCCGAGCTGGGCGTGGCGCTGTTCGTGCGCTCCACGCGCAGCCTGCGGCTCACGCAGGAGGGCGCGCTGTTCCTGGAGCACTGCCGCCCCGCACTCGCCGCGCTGCAGCAGGTGCAGGGCCAGCTCGCCAGCGGCCGGGCGGGCGAGCTGCGTGGCCTGCTGCAACTGGCGGCCCCGTCTGACCTGGGGCGCAATGTGCTGCTGCCCTGGCTGGATGCCTTCCAGGCACTGCACCCCGGCATCGACATCCGCCTGCGGCTGTCGGACCGCATGGCCAATGTCTACGGCGAACCGGTGGATGCCGCCTTCCGCTACGGCAAGCCGCAGGATTCGAGCCTGGTGGCGCTGCCGCTGGTCGCCGAACACCGGCGCGTGCTCTGCGCCGCCCCCTCCTACCTGGCCGCGCACGGCACGCCCGATACGCCCCACGCCTTGGCTGCGCACGATGGCCTGTGCTTCATGCTGGGCGAGGACGTGCACGACCGCTGGCGCTTCTGGGACGCCTCGGGCCGGGAAGTGGTGGTGCGCGTGCGCAGCCGCAACGTGGCCAACGACGGCGACGCGGTGCGCCGCTGGGCCGTGCTGGGCCGGGGCATTGCGTACAAGTCGTACTTTGATGTGGCCGACGACCTCGCCGCCGGGCGCCTGGTGCCGCTGTGCCCCGGCTGGACCACCGAGGCCGTGCCGCTCTTCCTGGTGGCGCCCAGCCGCCGCCAGTTCACGCCGCTGGTGCGGGCGCTGCGCGACTTCATGGCCGAGCGGCTGCAGGCGCTGATGGAGCGGGCGCCGCACTGAGTGCCTGTTGACGACACCCGCTGGATCGTCAACACGCTCCCAGCGCTAGCAGCAGTCGCATGCGCAGCGCCCGATGTGCTGCATGAGGCTCTGCTGGCGGCAGGGCTATCGCACGCGCGACCGGCACCGGGCCCCCGTGCGCCGCACAATCGCGCCCTTGCTGTCGCAACCCAGGGCGGCGCGCCCCCTGCGCCCACCCGCGCGGCCGGGTTCCTGGTGATGCAGCGACGGCCTTTGACGGAGAAAGACCAACATGCTGAATTTCGACTTCCACAACCCCACCCACATCGCCTTCGGCCAAGGCCGCATTGCCGACCTGGCCAAGCTCGTGCCCGCTGCCGCCAAGGTGCTGATCCTGGTGGGCGGTGCCAGCGCCGAAAAGACCGGCACCCTGGCCGAGGTGCGCTCCGCGCTGGGCGAGCGCCAGCACGCCACCTTCAGCGGCATCGAACCCAACCCGAGCTACGAGACCTCCATGAAGGCCGTGGCGCAGATCCGCGAAGGCGGGTTTGACTTCTTGCTGGCCGTGGGTGGCGGTTCGGTGATCGACGCCACCAAGTTCATCGCGGCCGCTGTCCGTTTTGAAGGCGATGACCCCTGGGCCATCCTCGAAAAGCACGGCCGCAACATCAAGGGCGCCATGCCGTTTGGCTCTGTGCTCACGCTGCCCGCCACAGGCTCGGAGATGAACAACGGCGGCGTCATCACCCACCGCGCCAAGGGCGCCAAGCTGTCGTTTGGCAGCGTGCACACCTACCCGGTGTTCTCGGTGCTCGACCCCACCAAGACCTACACCCTGCCACCCCAGCAACTGGCCAATGGCGTGGTGGACGCGTTTGTGCACACGGTCGAGCAGTACCTGACCTACCCGGTCAACGCACCCGTGCAGGACCGGTTTGCCGAAGGCATCCTGCAGACGCTGATCGAGATCGGCCCGCGCCTGCTGACCGCCCCCGAGCCGGTGTACGACGACCGCGCCATCCTGATGTGGGCCGCCACCATGGCGCTCAACGGCCTGATCGGCGCGGGCGTGCCGCAGGACTGGGCCACGCACATGATCGGCCACGAGCTGACGGCGCTGCATGGCATCGACCACGCGCGCACCCTGGCCATCGTGCTGCCCGCGCTGCTGAACGAGCGCCGGGTGGCCAAGCGCGCCAAGCTGCTGCAGTATGGCGAGCGCGTGTGGGGCATCACCACCGGCAGCGAGGACGAACGCATCACCGCCGCCATCGAGCGCACGCGCGATTTCTTTGAGAGCATAGGCATCGCGACGCGCCTGTCGGGCTACGGCCTGGGCAGCGAGGTGGTGAACACCGTGGTGGCGCAGCTGGAAGCGCATGGCATGGTGACGCTGGGCGAACAGCGCGAGATCACCCCGGCTGTGAGCCGCCGCATCCTCGAAGCTGCGCTGTAAATGGAGGTGGGCGGGGAGGGCGGGGTCCTAGGCCCTCTCTCCTGCTTGCCCCGCCTGTGCTGCATTTCGCGCCGCGCAGCAGCGTTTCGTCGCAGGGCGCTGGAGCCCGCCCCTTGCGCCGCCTACAGTGCCGTCAAGCCACCTCCTTGGGTGGCATTTGACGAAAGGCGCACCGTGACCCTCATCCTCATCCTGGCCCTCCGCTCCGCGTGGCGTAACGCCCGTGCACCGCTGCTGGCAGCTTTTGTGGCAATGCTGGCCTGGGCCACACCGGCATCGGCCCAGCACGCCGGCCTGCGCACCCTGGTGGTACCGGGCGCAGAGCCCGTGACCGTGGCGCTGTTCTACCCCACCCCGGTGGTGGCGCGCACCCAGCCCATGGGGCCCTGGCGGCCCGTGGTCACGCCGGGCGCCCCGGTGGCAACCGCGCCCCTTAAGGGCCTGATCCTCATCTCGCACGGCACGGGCGGCCATGAACTGGGCCACCACAACCTAGCCACACGCCTGGCGGCCGACGGCTATCTGGTGGCGGCGTTGCGCCACCCGGGCGACAACTGGGAAGACCGGTCGATGATCACCTCGGGCCGCTACTTCAGCGAGCGCCCCCGCCAGGTGAGCCGCGTGCTGGACGCGCTGCTGGCCAGCCCCGAATGGGGCCCCCGCATTCCGGCCGGGCGCATTGGTGCCGTGGGGCATTCGGCAGGTGGCTACACCGTGCTGGCCCTGGTCGGTGCGCAGGCCGAACCGGCCCGTGCGGCGCAGCACTGCCGCAGCGTGTCGGACGACCCCGGCTTTTGTAGCCTGGGCAAGCTGCCCGCCCGTGGCCAGACCGCCCAGACTACCAAGGAGGCACCTGCGGCCGCCACCGCGGTATCCACACAGGCCGGCGCCCCCGCGCTCGATGGTCCGCTGGTCTCGGTGGCAGACCCCCGCATCCGCGCCGTGGTGGCCATGGCGCCCATGGCGGTGGTGTTCACACCAGACAGCTTGAAGGCCATCGGCGTGCCGGTGCGGCTGATGGTGGCCGAGCGCGATGCCGTGCTCACGGGCCAGTACCACGGCGGTTATGTGGCGGCCAATCTGCCCTCCGCACAGGCGAGCACCGTGCCAGGTGCAGGCCACTTCGCCTTCATGGCCCAGTCTGTCTGGCCGCTGGCGTCCGAGGCGGGAGACGCCGCAGCCAACCCCGAAGGCTTTGACCGCGTGGCTTACCATGCCACGCTGGAGAACGAGGTGGCGGAGTTCCTGGCCAGGCAGCTGCGCTGAGATGCTGGGGGGCTTACAGCGCGGTAGTACCGTCCTGTAAGCCAATGCCGCAAACCTGCCTGCATCGCGGGACAACGGGCCCTATGGCTGGTACGGTGGTGGTTTGCTTTTTCCGATCAATCCCTACAACGAAAGCGACCTCCATGGCACACATCCTCATGGTTCTGACGTCCCACGACCAACTGGGCGACACCGGCAAAAAGACGGGCTTCTGGCTGGAAGAGTTTGCGGCACCGTACTACGTGTTCAAGGATGCAGGCGTGCAGATCACGCTCGCATCGCCCCACGGTGGCCAGCCGCCCCTGGACCCCAAAAGCGACGACGAAAACGCCCAGACCGATGCCACGCGCCGCTTCAAGGCCGATGCTTCAGCGAAGCAGCAGCTGGTTAGCACCGTGCCCCTGTCCAGCGTGAAGGCCGAGGACTTTGATGCCGTGTTCTACCCCGGCGGCCACGGCCCGCTGTGGGACCTGGCCGAAGACGCGCAGTCCATTGCCCTCATCGAAAAGACCTTTGCGGCCGGCAAACCGCTGGCACTGGTGTGCCACGCACCCGGCGTATTGCGCCACACCAAGGCGCCCGACGGGACGCCCCTGGTCAAGGGCAAGAAGGTCACTGGGTTTACCAACAGCGAAGAAGACGCGGTGCAGTTGACCCAGATCGTGCCATTCCTGGTGGAAGACATGCTCAAGGCCAACGGCGGCGTGTATTCCAAAGGCCCTGACTGGGCACCCTATGTGCTGACCGACGGCACGCTGATCACGGGGCAGAACCCGGCATCGTCCGAGCAGGGAGCGCATGCACTCCTCAAGATGCTCGGTTGACAGTAAACATCAAAAGAGCACGGGTCTCAGACCTGTACTCTTTTGCATTGCTGTGCAATCTTGAAACTGAGTTTTCAGAGAAAAATAATCTCTGGCACTTGAAGGTAGAGCGCTGGCAGCTATTGAATTAGGAGTGAATATCGCGCAATCTGTACGACGGATACTCCCAGCGGCGCTAGCCCGAACCTGCACCGGGCAGCCATAAAACCTGGAGATTGGGTCTAGTTGGGTCAAGACTTGGCATGCGATCAATCGCAACCAGATTCATCCAAAGCCGGATTGGCAATTTGACAAAAGGGGCATGGTTCCCGTCACAGAGGGTTTCATAATCAGTGATCACCTGTGACGAGACTCGCTTTGTCAGCCCACATCCCCACGCCCTACCAGTCCCAATACATCGCTTGGCTGCTTTCAAGGCAGATCGGGCGGGACTCCCCCGACCTCCTGGCCTCCACCCTGGTCGATGCGCGGGTCGATCTCAACCCCCACCAGGTAGAGGCCGCACTCTTCGCCTTCCGCAGCCCGCTATCCCAGGGGGTGATCCTGGCCGACGAAGTGGGCCTGGGCAAGACCATCGAGGCGGGCTTGGTGATTGCCCAGCGCTGGGCAGAGCGCAAGCGGCGCATCCTCATCGTCACTCCGGCCAACTTGCGCAAGCAATGGCACCAAGAGCTGCAGGACAAGTTCAGCTTGCAAGCGCTAATTCTGGAAGCCAAAAGCTACAAAGAGCAGCGCAAGGCCGGGCTGCCGAACCCCTTTGACCAAGCGTCAGATCCGACCCGGTCCCAAGCCAGCCAAATCGTCATCTGCTCCTACCAGTTCGCCAAAACCAAGGCCGATGACCTGCGCCGCGTACGCTGGGACTTGGTGGTGATGGACGAAGCCCACCGCCTGCGCAATGTGTACAAGCCAGGCAACGTGATCGGCAAGACACTGAAGGAGGCGCTGGCCCACGCCCCCAAAGTACTACTCACCGCCACACCCCTGCAAAACTCCCTGCTGGAGTTGTACGGCATGGTCAGCCTGGTGGACGAGCGCGTGTTTGGCGATCTGCCCAGCTTTCGCGAGCAATTCGGCGCGCTGGGCGACCCCGACACCTTGGCCAAGCTGCGCAGCCGCTTGCAAAGCGTGTGCATGCGCACTTTGCGCCGCCAGGTGCAGCCCTATATCTCGTACACCCGGCGCATTCCCATGGTGGAGCCCTTCACGCCATCGGCAGAAGAACAAGCCCTGCACGACCGCGTGGCCGACTACCTGCGCCGCCCCTCGCTCAATGCCCTGCCTGCAGGGCAGCGGCAACTGATTTCTTTGGTGTTGTGGAAGCTGCTGGCCTCCAGCAGCTACGCCATTGGCGGTGCGCTGAACACCATGGCCCAGCGCCTGCAAGACCAGCTCAGCGCCGAGCCCACAGGCCAGGAAGACGCCAGCCTAGCCGAGCAACTGGACAAAGACTACGAGTCCCTCGACGAGATCGAAGAAGAGTGGACCGAGGCGGATGGCGATGCGCCCGGTGCGTCCAAGGCCAGCTTGTCCGAAGAAATTGCCGAGCTGCGCGAGTTCCAGCGCATGGCCACCACCATCCGCGACAACGCCAAGGGCCAGGCCCTGCTCACTGCCCTGGGCAAAGCCTTTGCCGAGCTGGAGCGCCTGCACGCGCCACGCAAAGCCCTCATCTTTACAGAATCGCGCCGCACGCAAGACTATCTGCTGGGCCTGCTGGAGCAAAGCGCCTACGCGGGCCAAACCGTGCTCTTCAACGGCACCAACAGCAGCGAACAGGCCACCCGCATCTACCAAGCCTGGCTCAAACGCCACGCTGGCACCGACCGCATCACCGGCTCCCGCACCGCCGACACCCGCGCCGCGCTGGTCGAGCATTTCAAAGAGTCGGCCAGCATCATGATCGCCACCGAGGCCGGGGCCGAGGGCATCAACCTGCAGTTCTGCTCGCTGGTCATCAACTACGACCTGCCGTGGAACCCCCAGCGTATCGAGCAGCGCATAGGCCGCTGCCACCGCTACGGGCAAAAGCACGACGTGGTGGTGGTCAACTTTGTGGACCACAGCAACCCCGCCGACAAGCGCGTGTACGAGCTGCTGGCACAAAAGTTTCAGCTCTTTGAAGGCGTGTTTGGAGCCAGCGACGAAGTGCTGGGCACCATTGGCAGCGGCGTGGACTTTGAGCGCCGCATTGCCGAGATCTACCAAACCTGCCGCAACCCGCAAGAGATCGAAGCCTCGTTCCAGCAACTGCAGCTCGACTTGTCCGGCGAGATCAGCGCCGCCATGCTCAAAACCCGGCAACTGCTGCTGGAGAACTTTGACGAAGCCGTGCAAGACAAGTTAAAGCTGCGCCAGACCGAAAGCACCAGCGCTCGCAACCGGTTCGAGCGGCTATTGATGGACCTGACCCAGGCCGAGCTGCAGGGCCACGCAGAGTTTGACCACGAAGGCTTTACCCTGCGCCAAACGCCCCCCGACCTGCCGCCCACCGACGCACCCCCAGGTCGCTACGAGCTACCCCGCCGCAGCGACGACGCCCACCTCTACCGCACCGGGCACCCGCTGGCGCAAGCGCTGATTCAGCAAGCCCGCCAGCGCACCCTGCCCACTGCGCGCGTGCAGTTCAGCTACGACGACTACGGCACCATGCTCGCCACCCTGCTGCCCCTGCGCGGGCAAACCGGCTGGCTCAGTCTGAGCGTGCTCTCCATCGACGCTCTGGGCGTGCAAGAAGACTACCTGCTGCTGGCAGGCATTACCGATGCAGGCCAGCCCCTGCACGAAGAAGACGTAGACAAACTGCTGCGCCTGCCCGCCCAGGTGCAGGAGGCCAGCCTGTTCATGGAGCCGCCTGCCGCCTTGGCCGAAGACGTGGAGCGGCTGGAGCGCGCACAGATCCAGGCCGTCAACACCCGCAACCTGGGCTACTTCGATGCCGAAGTGCAGAAGCTCGATGCCTGGGCCGATGACCTGAAGGTAGGCCTGGAAAACGAAGTCAAAGAGTTGGACCGTGAAATTAAGGACGTGCGCCGCACCGCCACTGTGGCCGCTACGCTGGAAGAAAAACTGCATTGGCAAAAACGCCAGCGCGAGCTGGAAGACAAGCGCAACCAGCTGCGGCGCAGGATATTTGACCGGCAGGATGAGATTGATGCGCAGCGCAGTCATTTGATTGACGACCTTGAAGGGCGGCTTTCTTCCACGTCAATATTAAAAGAAGTATTCAAAATCCAATGGGAGTTGGTTTGATGGCAACGGATGCAAGACCCCTTGAGATACAGCAGATACAGGCACTCCTAAAAACACAATTCAACGGGGCAATTTTTGGAGTTGGCAAAAACCCTGTTGATGTTGAGAGGAACTTCCTGTCTAAAGCACTAGCCGCGTACTTCCTCATGGTTCGTGCGGGTGCTTCTAAAGCAGATGCTGTTGCTGCAACAATCGATGGAGGTAATGACCATGGAATTGATTCTGTTTACATCAGTCCATCGGGCATTTTTTGGCTTGTTCAATCGAAGTACATCCACGAGGGCAAGGGCGAACCTATCTTGGGTGATGCATCGAAATTCAAAGACGGAGTAAAGGACTTCGCTGCCGGGAAGTTTGAGCGCTTCAATGTAGCCTTAGAGGCGAAGCTCCCTGCTATCCGCGCCGTAATGAAGAATGCATATGCCATCCATTTTGCATTGGTTTATACAGGTACTTCACTGAATGATGACCGCATCCAGATGTTTAGTGATCTGGAAAATGCACTCAATGAGGTTCAGCCTGGTCGGGCCCGATTTGTTAGATATGGTTTGTACGACTTTCACGCGTCGCTTGCTTCAAAACGGGCCGAGAAATCCATTACGGCGGAAGTCGAAATCAGAAACTATGGTCTGATCCACAGGCCCGCACGAGCGATCTATGGTGTGATGCGCGTCGGTGATTTGGCTGCGCTTTACATTGAGCATGGTCATGCGTTGGTGCGTGAAAACATTCGCAGATACCGGGGCTCTTCCAGCGTCAATACAGAAATCACTAAAACCCTTCTGGAAGCGCCAGAGCACTTTGTCTATTTCAACAATGGCGTGACGTTGTTGTGTGAAAAGATCACCGCCGTGGGGGCCACTGACGCCGATCGCAAGCTGGGGCGTTTCCAGTTGGAAGGTGTCTCCATCATCAACGGCGCGCAAACCGCTGGTACAGTTGCCCAGCAGCCGCTTTCGCACTACGAGGCCCACCCGGCCGACGTGTTAGTGACTTTCATTCAGTCGTCCGGCGACCCCGCAGATTTCGGCGACCGGGTTACCGCATATCGGAACAACCAGAATGCAGTGCAAGTTCAGGACTTCATTGCTCTGGACGACAACCAAGAGAACTGGCGTCGCACATTGAAGGCCTCTGGCGTCACGTACATCTATAAGCCCAGCGCCCAAGACCCTCATGCTGCGGAGCGCATATTCACAGCCCAGGAAGCGGTCAATTATTTGGCTTGTGCCAGCAAAGATGGGAAGAACTGGGCTCAGTTGCTCAACTTGGTCATGTCCGGTTCCCCGCTGCTTTGGGAGCAGAAGCGAAATCTCCAAGGCGAGTCCGTCGCGTCGGTCGATGAATCAGTCTACGGGCGCCTTTTTGTCAGCAGCTTGACGGCGCGCCGCCTGTGGCGCACCACCCAGATTGGGCGCCTAGTGCGCGAATTGGTCGAAGCTGATGCTGAGGTGCTGCCTCCAGAACAAGGGGCGCTGCAAAAAGCTGCCGTGTTTCTCATTGTTCATCTGGTGTTCGCAAGGCTGTTCAGCTTGTGCGACGGGATCACTGTCATGCTGACAGGGGCTGAGCGCGCCACGATATCCCGAGAGGCAGACAAAATCCGTGCAGCGATGGCGCAGGCATATGGCAAAGAAAATTGGGGCGGAGCAGAGCCTTTGGCGGTGTTTGCAGACTTGAGTAACCTCCGACGACTCAAGGGTCAAGTGATGGCTACGTTGGCGGCCCCAGCGGCATAGACAATACCCACCATGGCACACCAAAAACTAGAACTCACCTGGATCGGCAAAGACCAGCGCCCCCGGCTGGAGCCGCGCATTTTGCTGGAGGACCCGGCCCGCAGCTACCACGCCAAACAGCGCGTGACGGACCGGGATATTTTTGACAACCGCCTCATCAAGGGCGACAACCTTCTGGCGCTCAAAGCGCTGGAGGCCGAGTTTGCGGGCAAGGTGAAGTGCGTGTTCATCGACCCGCCGTACAACACCGGCAGCGCTTTTACGCACTACGACGACGGGCTGGAGCATTCCATCTGGCTGGGGCTGATGCGCGACCGGCTGGAGATCATCCGCCGCTTGCTGGCCGAGGATGGTTCGCTGTGGATCACGATTGACGACAACGAGGCGCATTACCTCAAGGTGTTGTGTGATGAGGTGTTTGGGCGGTCGAATTTTGTGGCCAATGTTGTGTGGCAAAAGAAGTATTCGCCAGGGAACAACCAAAAAGGGATTTCTTCTGACATCGACCATGTGCTTGTATATGCACGCAATTTTGTACGCTGGCAATGGAATCTTTTACCAAGGAGCGACAAGCAAGACGTTGCATATAAAAACCCCGATAACGATCCTCGTGGACTATGGAAGGCAAGCGATTTAACGAGAGCAGAGTTCCGTGAGCGAGACTTCTATCCAATTACAACGCCGTCTGGCTTGCAGGCGCTTCCGGCCAAGGGGCGAAGTTGGAGTCGTCCGCCAGAGGAAATTGAACGACTACGCGCAGATAACCGCTTGTGGTTCGGTCCAAAGGGCGATGCGAAGCCGAGTTTGAAGCGATTCTTGTCAGAGGTTCAGGACGGCGTGGTGGCCAAGGCTCTGTGGCTACGTGAAGAAGTGGGTGATAACGAGGAAGCAAAAAAGGAAGTGAAGTTGCTTGATGAAAGCGATATTTTTGCTACGCCTAAACCAGAGCGCCTATTGCAACGTGTGATTACTCTCGCCACCAACCCCGGTGACCTCGTCCTCGACTCCTTCGCCGGTTCCGGCACCACTGGCGCTGTCGCCCACAAAATGGGCCGCCGCTGGATCATGGTGGAGCTGGGCGAGCACTGCCACACCCACATCGTTCCGCGCCTGCAAAAGGTCATCGACGGGCAAGACCCCGGCGGTGTGACGCAGGCCACCGGCTGGCAGGGCGGCGGAGGCTTTCGCTATTACGAATTGGCCCCCACGCTGCTGGCCACCGACCGTTGGGGCAATCTGGTCATCAACCCCGCTTACGACGCGGCCATGTTGTCGGCGGCCATGTGCAAGCTGGAGGGCTTTGCCTACGCGCCCAGCGAGGCGCTGTGGTGGCAGCACGGCCACAGCAGCGAGCGCGACTTTATTTATGTGACCACGCAGACCCTGAGCGCCGAGCAGCTCGACGCCCTGGCCGAAGAGGTGGGCGCAGAGCGCAGCCTGCTGGTGTGCTGCGGTGCCTACCGGGGCGTGACCGCTGCACAGGCCGCGCAGCGCTGGCCGCAGCTCACCATCAAGAAAATTCCCAAAATGGTGAAAGACCGCTGCGAGTGGGGCCACGACGACTACAGCCTGAACGTGGCCAACCTGCCCATGGCCGCGCCCAAGCCGGGCGCAGCGCCCGCGCAGGATGATTTGTTTGGCGAGGACGGGGCATCATGACCACGCTGCCCGCGCAGGCCGAATTGCTGGCGCGCATTCGGCACATTTGGGAGTCTGCGCGCACCCAGGCGGCGCGCTCGGTCAACACGGCCCATGTGTGTGCCAACTGGCTGATTGGGCAGCAGATTGTGGAGGCGGAGCAGGGCGGTGCCAGGCGGGCAGCGTATGGCAAGGCTTTGCTCAAGGCGCTGTCTGAACAGTTGACGGCTGAGTATGGTGCTGGGTTTTCTGTCAGCGCATTGCAGTACATGCGCAGCTTTTTTTTGGGCTACCCGCAGCTGCTGGCAAAACAACACGCAGTGCGTGTTGTTTTGGATGTACAGGAGATTCAACACGCAGTGCGTGGCGAATCTCCTGGGGGCCGTGATGTGGTGCAGCCGGGCGTGCTTAACCCCAGCTTGTCATGGACGCACTACCGCACCCTGTTGAAAGAAGAGCGCCAGCCCGTACGCGACTTTTATGAAATCGAGTCCGTGCGCAACGGCTGGTCTGCCCGGCAACTGGAGCGGCAGATGCATTCCTTTTTGTTTGAGCGCCTTGCCAAGAGCCGCGACAAGCAGGGCGTGCTGGCGCTGGCCAACGAGGGCCAGGCACTGAACCGTGCGCAAGATGTGATCAAAGACCCCTACGTACTGGAGTTTCTGGACTTGCCGGAATCGCACCGTCTGGTGGAGTCGCGCATTGAAGAGGCGTTGATCAACCAGTTACAGGCCTTTTTGCTGGAGCTGGGCAGTGGCTTTGCCTTTGTGGGGCGGCAGCGGCGATTGACGCTGGATGGAGACCATTTTTACCCCGACCTGGTTTTCTACCACGTCAAGCTCAAGTGCTACGTGGTGATCGACCTGAAGGTCGGCAAGCTGACCCATGGCGACCTGGGTCAGATGCAGCTGTACGTGAACTACTACGACCGTGAAGTGGCCGCCAAGGGCGACAACCCGACCATTGGCCTGCTGCTGTGCAGCGAGAAGAACGACGCGGTTGTGCGCTATGTGCTGGGCGACAGGAGCGAGCAGATTTTTGCCAGCCGCTACCAGTTTGCCCTGCCCAGCGAGGACGATTTGCGTGCGGAGATTCGGCGCGAGATGGAGCAGTTTCAACCGCTGGAGCCGCTGGAATCGTTAGCGCCATCGAAACCGTTGGAGCAGCGTGAGGAGACGTTTGCCAAAGTACAACGGGCTGCCACCGGCAAACCGAAGACACCAGCGACCAAGACAACAAAGAGCCGTTCGAAATCCACAGCGGCCAAGGGAACCGAAAAATGAGCCAACGCGAAGTCAACGCCATCGCAGGCCGCCTGAGCCTGCGCAAGCCGCAAACCGATTCACTGCAGGCGCTGTCTCGCGCCATCGAGGCCAGCCCGCTGGTGCTCAAGCACGAGCGCGACAGTGCCGAGCTGGCCGATGTGCTGAAGGTGCTGCAGGGCCAGTTTGGCACGCTGAAGGACTTTGAGCGCGACTTTCCATCGCTGTGCTTTGCGCTGGCCACGGGTGTGGGCAAAACGCGGTTGATGGGTGCTTTCATCAGCTACCTGTATGCGGCGCATGGCATCAAGCACTTTTTTGTGCTGGCGCCCAACCTGACGATTTACGACAAGCTGATTGGTGACTTCACGCCCAACACGCCCAAGTACGTGTTCAAGGGCATTGCCGAGTTTGCAGCCTACCCGCCCGAGATCATTACCGGCGATAACTACGAGGAGCGGGCCCAGGCGCTGGGCGATTTGCTCTCGCCGGTGACGATCAATATTTTCAACATCGCCAAAATCACCTCAGAGGTGCGCGGGGGCAAGGCACCGCGCATCAAGCGGCTCTCTGAATACATCGGCCAGAGCTACTTTGACTACCTGGCCAGCCTGCCCGACCTGGTGCTGCTGATGGACGAGTCGCACCGCTACCGCGCCACGGCGGGCCTGCGCGCCATCAACGACCTGAAGCCTGTGTTGGGCCTGGAGCTGACAGCCACGCCGTTTGTGGAGACCACCAAGGGGCCGGTGCCGTTCAAGAACGTGGTGGTGGAGTACCCCCTGGCCCGGGCCATGAACGACGGCTTTGTGAAAGAGCCTGCGGTGGTGACCCAGCGCAACTTTGACGCCAAGGCCCTGCCGCCCGAAGAGCTGGAGCGCGTGAAGTTGCGCGACGGCGTGCGCATGCACGAGGCCACCAAGGTGGAGTTGAAGACCTATGCCCGCAGCAACGGCGTGAAAGAGGTCAAGCCCTTCATGCTGGTGATTGCGCGGGACACCACGCACGCCTCGGCTCTGCTGGCGGAGTTGCAGTCAGACCAATTTTTTGCCGGGCGCTACCGCAACAAGGTCATCCAGGTGGACAGCAGCAAGAGCGGCGCGGAAGAAGAGGAAATGGTGCGCAAGCTGCTGGCCGTGGAGAGTGTGGACGAGCCCACCGAGATCGTGATCCACGTGAACATGCTCAAGGAGGGGTGGGATGTGACCAACCTCTACACCATCGTGCCGCTGCGCGCCGCCAACGCGCGCACGCTGGTGGAGCAGTCGATAGGCCGTGGGCTGCGCCTGCCGTATGGCAAGCGCACGGGTGTTGATGCTGTGGACCGGCTGAGCATCATTGCGCACGACCGTTTCCAGGAAATCATTGACGACGCCAACAAGGCCGATTCACCCATCCGCCTGAAGACCTTTTTGCTGGACGCACCGGAGGATGGTGACGGCCCGCCGCAGAGTGTGACCGTGGCCCCGAGCCTGTCGCAGGCGCTGGGGTTGACGGACGGTGTCTCGCAAGTGGGTGATGTTGCGGGCGGTACGCAGAAGCCACTGCCGGGTGCAACCGCCCCAGTCTCCATGTTTGCCACGGAACGCGAACGCCAGGCCGCAGCGGTAGTGATGGAGGTGCTGGGCACCTACGAGGCCAGGCCAGAGCAAGCCCCCACCCGCCAGGCCTTGCTGAACACCGAGCTGCAAGCCCGGATTGCCGAGGCGGTGCGCGAAAAACTGCCGCCCGCGCAGGCCGACCTGGCGCTGGCCGAAGCACCTGCGGCCGAGCTGGACCTGCAGGCCGTGGTGCGCCGTACGGTAGAGGCGGTGGTGCAAAAGACCATCGATATTCCGCGCATCGTTGTAACCCCCAAGGGCGAGGTGCGCAGCGGCTACAAGCCCTTTGCGTTGGACGTGAGTGGCTGGCATCTGCAGCCCAAGGACCGCTCGCTGGTGGGCCAGAACCTGGGCAACCGGGAGCAGTTCACCCTGTCAGCGCAAAGCGGGGGCACGCAGCGCAGGCTCGAGGACTACGTCGTGCACGCGCTGATCGACTACGACGACATTGACTACAACACCCAGGCCAGCCTGCTGTACGACCTGGCGGGGCAGGTGGTGGCGCATCTGCGCAGCTACCTCAAGGACGAGGAGGAGGTGCGCAATGTGCTGGACCTGGACCGCCAGGCGATTGCCCGCAATGTTTATGCGCAGATGCACGCGCATTTTGAAGAGTCTGCCTCGGAGGGCTACACCGTGGACGTGCGGCGCGGGTTCACGACTTTGAGGGCGCCGACCTACACCGTGGGCGCTGGCCAGGTGGTGCGCGACTACCGCGAAACGCCTGAAGACCTGGGGCGTATCAAGCAAATGGTGTTTGGTGGGTTCAGCCGCTGCCTGTACCCGCTGCAGAAATTTGATTCAGACACCGAGCGCAAGTTTGCGGTGCTGCTGGAGCGCGATGCCGACAAGTGGCTCAAGCCTGCCAAGGGCCAGTTTCAGATGTTCTACAAGCTGGGCGCCGAGCAGCCGGAATACGTGCCCGACTTCGTGGCCGAAACGGCGCACCATGTGCTGATGGTGGAGACCAAGGCGAGCAAAGACATGGAGAGCGCAGAGGTGAAGGCCAAGGCGCAGGCCGGTGCGCTGTGGTGCAAGCACGCGACAGGGCACACCCTATCCGTGGGCGGCAAGCCCTGGAAGTACCTGTTGGTATCCCATGAGCAGGTCACGGCGGACAAAACGTTGAACGACTTTCTGCGCTTTGAGGTAGTGGTCGGTTGAGTCTGCCTCGATAGTTCAGAGCCCAGGGTTTGGTGAAAATAGCAGCTAGCGCTTGTGCATCAAGCGCTGTTTGCTATTATTTTGGTAGCTATATCTACCGATTGCACGGTAGTGATGTCAGGTTGTGGCTTGCGCTGCAGCAGGCGTGTTGCACGCCTCCACCTGCACCAGGCAGTCATAAAACGTGGGCGCCCGGCCCAGGTCGGTCAGGGCCTGGCTGGTCACCTCGTTCACGTTGGTGCCGTTCAGCCCCAGCTTGCGCCACCAGATGCCCAGGCCATTGACCACACCCGGCCGCGCACGGCGCGATACCGTGGCGTGGCACAGGTAGCTGCCGCGGTCGTTGAAGACGCGCACCACCGCATCGTTGCCAACGCCGCGCGCTTCGGCGTCGTCGGGGTGCATTTCCAGCACCGGGCGGCCCTCGATGTTGCGCAGGCTCTGCACGTTCACGAAGGTGGAGTTCAAGAAGTTGCGCGCGGGCGGCGAGATCATGGCCAGCGGGTAGCGGGCGTCCGTGCCCTGCAGTTCGTAGTTGGGCAGGTGGTCGGGCAGGCCGTCCAGGCCCTGGGCGGCCAGGCGGGCGCTGTAGAACTCGCACTTTCCAGAGGGTGATGGGAAGTTGCCTTCGGCGAACGGCGCATCGGGCAGCGCCAGCGTGGCAAAGCCTTGGCTTTCAAGCAGTGCGTAGGCCACTGCGTCGCCAAACGCCTGGCGGCACAGGGCCTCGTCGCTCTCGTCAAAACAGGGCTCGGCAAAGCCCATGCGCGCCGCCAGGTCGCGGAAGATCTGCGCATTGCTGCGTGCCTGGCCCTGGGGCGCAATGGCGGGGCGGTTGAGCAGCACGTCGGTGTGGCCGTAGCTCAGGTGGATGTCCCAGTGCTCCAGCTGCGTGGTGGCGGGCAGGATGTAGTCGGCGTAGTCGGCCGTGTCGGTCTGGAAATGCTCCAGCACCACCGTGAACAGGTCTTCGCGCGCAAAGCCTTGCACCACCTTGCTGGAGTCAGGCGCCACGGCCACGGGATTGCTGTTGTAGACCACCATGGCCTCGACCTTCGGGCCGAAGGTGGGCGAGGCCTCGCGCAGCAGGTCGTCGCCAATGGTGGACATGTTGATGGTGCGCGGTGTCTGGGCGGGCATCAGGTCGGGCCGCTGCAGCACGGCGCGCTGCGCCGGGAACTGACCCGAGCTGGACAGCAGCACGCCGCCCGCGCGGTGGCGCCAGGCGCCCGTGAGCGCAGGCAGGCAGGCCACGGCGCGCACCGCATTGCCGCCGCCCCGCACGCGCTGCATGCCGTAGTTCAGGCGGATGGCGGCGGGCTTCGTCGTGCCGTAGTCCTGGGCTAGCTGGCGGATCTGCTCCACCGGAATGCCGCACACCTCGGCCGCGCGTTCGGGCGGCCACTGCAGTGCGCGCTCGCGCAGCGGGTCCCAGCCCAGCGTGTGGCGGGCGATGTAGTCGTGGTCCAGCCAGTCGTTCGCGATCAGCTCGTGCATCAGCGCCAGGGCCAGCGCGGCGTCGGTGCCGGGGCGCAGGGCAATGTGCTCGTGGCATTTGTCGGCCGTCTCGCTCTTGCGCGGGTCGATGCACACCAGCTTGGCGCCATTCCTCTTGGCCTGCTGGGCGTAGCGCCAGAAGTGCAGGTTGCTGCCGATGGAGTTGCTGCCCCAGATGATGATGAGCTGCGATTCGGCAAAGAACTCCACCTTCATGCCCACCTTGCCACCCAGGGTCTGCACCAAGGCCTCGGCCCCGGCCGATGCGCAGATGGTGCGGTCCAGTTGCGAGGCGCCCAGCTTGTGGAAGAAGCGGCGGTCCATGCTCTCGCCCTGCACCATGCCCATGGTGCCTGCGTAGCTGTAGGGCAGGATGGCTTCGGGTGCGCGCGCGGCGATGGTCTGCAGGCGCTGGGCGATGTCGCTCAGGGCTTCGTCCCAGGTCACGGGCACGAACTGGCCGGCCCCCTTGGCGCCCGTGCGCTTGAGCGGCGTGAGCACGCGCTCGGGGTGGTAGCTGCGCTCGGTGTACTTGCTCACCTTGGCGCACAGCGCGCCATCGGTGTGGCGGTGGTCGGGGTTGCCCTGCACGCGGGTGGCCACGCCGTGCTCGTCCACGGTGGTGAGCAGAGCGCAGGTGTCGGGGCAGTCGTGGGGGCAAGCGCCACGCACCTGAATCAGTGCCGATGGAGGGGAATTAGCGTCAGAAGGCGTGGGCATTCGGGGGCTGGATCGTTAAACTGGCTGTCAGGGTTGGAACGGGCGTGCATATGGGTCCCCCGTTTCCAAGGGGCTGCCTACCGGCAGTGCAGAGGGGCATGCCCCTTCTTTCTTCTTACAAGAGCAGAGATTTCACCATGAACCAGACAGTATTGGGGCGCAGGCAGTTTTCGGTGGGCGTGGGCGCCGTGGCGCTGGGCGGGTTCGGCCTGGCGCGTGCGCAGGGCGAGGGGCGCATCGTGCTGGGGCAGTCGGCCGCCTTCACCGGCCCGGCGGCGCAGCTGGGCGTGCAGTTCAACCAGGGTGCCAAGCTCTTTTTTGACCAGCTCAACGCCCAGGGCGGCGTGGGCAAGCGCATGGTGGAAATCCGCACCATGGACGACGGCTATGAGCCAGACCGGTGCGCCGAGAACACCCGCAAGCTGATTGCCGACGAGGTGTTTGCCCTGTTTGGCTACATCGGCACTCCCACCAGCCTGGCGGCGCTGCCACTGTTCACCAAGGAGAAGGTGCCGTTTTTTGGCCCCTTTACCGGTGCCGAGGCTCTGCGCCAGCCGTTCAACCGGCTGATCTTTCATGTGCGTGCTTCCTACTACGACGAAACCGCACTCATCGTGCGCCAGCTCACCAACCTGGGGCTCAAGAAGATTGCGGTGTTCTACCAGAACGACGCCTATGGCAAGGCGGGGCTCGATGGCGTGAACCGCGCGCTGGCCGAGCTGAAGCTGACACCCGTGGCGACGGCCACCGTGGAGCGCAACTCCACGGATGTGAAAGCGGCCGTGGACAAGCTGGTGCCCGCCACGCCCGATGCCGTGGTGCAGATCACGGCCTACGCGTCGGCTGCCGCGTTTGTGCGTGCGGCGCGCAAGGCGGGCTTTGGCGGCACGTTCTACAACGTGTCGTTTGTGGGCACCCAGGCGCTGGCCGACGAGCTGGGCAAGGACGGTGCGGGTGTGGTGGTGTCGCAGGTGGTGCCCTCGCCCTACCAGCCCTCGCGCCAGATCACCCGCGAGTTTCTGGAAGCCATCAAGAAGGGCGGCGACAAGGTGCAGCCCAACTACTCCAGCATGGAAGGCTATCTGGCTGCACGCGTGTTCGCCGAGGGCCTGCGCCAGGCCCAGGCCGGCGGAAAGATCACGCGCGAGAGCTTCATCACGGGCACCGAGTCCATCGGCAACCAGGTGATCTCGGGCTTTCCAGTGTCGTTCAGTGGCACCAGCCACGCAGCCTCGAAGTTTGTCGAGATGTCGATGCTGACCGGGGACGGCCGGGTCAGGACCTGATCCCGAACGGGGGGCGGGCGCGCGCCGGCCCCCGCCGCTCCAAAGCGATCAGCCCAGCGTGCGCGTGCGCGCCAGCCCCTGCATGAACGCCTCGCAGCGTCCCAGCTGCTCCAGGCTCACGTACTCGTCGGGCTGGTGGGCCTGCTGGATGCTGCCGGGGCCACACACCACGGTGGAGATGCCCGCGTTCTTGAACAGCCCCGCTTCGGTGCCAAAGGCCACCAGGGTGGTGCCTTTTTCGCCCGACAGCTCTTGTGCCAGGCGCGTCACCGGGTCGTCCTTGCTGCCCAGGAAGCTCGGGATTTCGCAGATGGTCTCGAACTCGAAACCCGCTGCAGGCGCCACCTTCTTCATGGCGGGCTCCAGCGATTTGGCGTAGGCCACCACCTCGGACTGCATCTGCGCGGCGTTGGCCGTGGGCAGGTCGCGGAACTCGTAGCGGAACTCGGCGTCGCGCGGCACCACGTTGTCGGCAATGCCGCCGTGGAACTGGCCCACGCTGCTGGTCGAGAACGGCACGTCAAAGCCCTCAAAGCGGGGCTCGTTCTTTTCAAAGTCTTCCGCCATGTCGCGCACCCGGCCCACCACGCGGGCGGCCATCTCGATGGCGTTGACCGAATGCGGCGTGAGGGACGAATGCGCCTCCTTGCCACGCACGCAGCACTTGTAGCGGTACACACCCTTGTGCGCGATGGCGGGGATCATGCTGGTGGGCTCGCCCACGATGCAGGCCAGGGGCTTGATGTTCGCGTCGCGCAGGTCGGCGATGAGTTCCTTCACGCCAAAGCAGCCGATCTCCTCTTCGTAGCTGAATGCCAGATGGACCGCAAAAGGCGCGTCGCTGTTCAGGAACTGTTCTGCGTGCGACACGGCAATGCCAATGAAGGCCTTCATGTCGGCACTGCCGCGCCCGTACAGGTTGCCGTCCTTGACCAGGGCACTCAGCGGGTCCATGGTCCAGTCCTGTCCATCCCACGGCACCGTGTCGGTATGGCCCGAAAGGATCACGCCCGCCGGCTTGCCCTCGCCCAGGGTGGCGAACAGGTTGGCCTTGGTCTTGTCGTCGTTGAAGGTCAGGCGGCTTTTCACGCCCAGCTTGGCCAGGTGGTCGCGGATGAAATGGATCAGCTCCAGATTGGAGTTATGGCTGACGGTGTTCATGCGCACCAGGGTTTGCGCAAGTTCGAGGGCGTGGGCAGGAATCATGGGTGGCTAGCGAATAACCCGGGTTGGCACGTGTGTTGCTGTCGGGCTAGACTGTGAGATCGTAAGGACACATATCATGAACGTTATTGACTCCATCGTCACCCAGGCGGCCAGTATTGCAGCGGTGCGCCGGGACATTCACGCCCACCCCGAGCTGTGCTTCGAAGAGGTGCGCACCGCCGACGTGGTGGCGCAAAAGCTCACCGAGTGGGGCATTCCCATCCACCGGGGTATGGGCAAGACGGGCGTGGTGGGCATCGTCAAGGGGCGCGACGGTGGCGCCAGTGGCCGCGCGATTGGCCTGCGCGCCGACATGGACGCACTGCCCATGCAGGAGTTCAACACCTTCGCCCACGCCAGCAAACACCAGGGCAAGATGCACGCCTGCGGCCACGACGGCCATGTGGCCATGCTGCTGGCGGCGGCCCAGCACTTTGCCAAGCACCGCAACTTTGACGGCACCGTGTACCTGATCTTCCAGCCCGCCGAAGAGGGCGGCGGCGGGGCCCGCGTGATGATCGAGGACGGCCTGTTCGAGCAGTTCCCCATGGAAGCCGTGTACGGCATGCACAACTGGCCGGGCATGCCGGTGGGCACCTTTGCCGTGAGCCCCGGCCCGGTGATGGCATCGACCAGCGAGTTCAAGATCACCCTGCGTGGCAAGGGCGGCCATGCGGCGCTGCCGCACACCGGCATCGACCCGGTGCCGATTGCCTGCGGCATGGTGCAGTCCTTCCAGACCATCATCAGCCGCAACAAGAAGCCCGTGGACGCCGGCGTGATCTCGGTCACCATGATCCATGCGGGCGAGGCCACCAACGTGATTCCCGACAGCGTCGAGCTGCAGGGCACGGTGCGCACCTTCACCACCGAAGTGACGGACCTCATTGAAAAGCGCATGCGCCAGATCGCCGAGAACCACTGCGCTGCGCACGATGCCACCTGCGAGTTCGAGTTCGTGCGCAACTACCCGCCCACCGTCAACTCGCCCGCCGAGGCCGAATTTGCCCGCAAGGTCATGACCGGCATCGTGGGGGAAGAGCGTGTGGTGGTTCAGGAGCCTACCATGGGCGCTGAAGACTTTGCCTACATGCTGCAGGCCAAGCCCGGTGCGTACTGCTTCATTGCCAACGGCGACGGCGCCCACCGCGAGATGGGCCACGGCGGCGGACCCTGCATGCTGCACAACCCCAGCTACGACTTCAACGACGACCTGATCCCGCTGGGCGCGACCTACTGGGTCAAGCTGGCCGAGGAATGGCTGGCCCAGCCCGCCAAAGTGGCCTGAAGCAGCTTGGCGCGCCGTTGATCCTCCTCCACCCGGGCGTGCGCAGCGCGCGTGCCCGGGTTTTCTTTTTGTCTTCCCACTGACTCCTGAAAGCCCTGCCCATGACCGGAATCGTTGAAGCCTTCTCGCCCAGCTACGCCCAGGCGCGCACAAAGTTTCTGGAGGCCGCCGCAGCTGCCGGCCTGTCCATCGAATCGCACGCCCACCCGCTCAAGGGCCGCGATGGCGAAGACCTGGCCATGGACGTGGTGCGCGACGGCCCGGCCGATGCCAAAAAGCTGCTCATCGTGAGCAGCGCCTGCCATGGCGTCGAGGGCTACTGCGGCAGCGGCGTGCAGGTGTTTGCGCTGCACGATGCCGAGTGGCGCGCCAAGGCGCGCGATGCCGGTGTGGCCACGCTCTACATCCACGCGCTCAACCCGTATGGCTTCTCGCACGTGCGCCGCTTCACACACGAGAACGTGGACCTGAACCGCAACTTCCAGGACTTCAGCAAGCCCCTGCCTGTGAACACGGCCTACCGCGAGGTGCAGCCCCTGCTGCTGCCCGAGCAGTGGCCACCCGGCCCTGAGAACCAGGCAGCGGTGGCGGAGTACATCGCCACCAAGGGCGAGGCCGCGTGGCAGGCCGCCATCTCGCAAGGCCAGCACGAGTTTCCGCAGGGCGTGTTCTTTGGCGGCACCGAGCCCACCTGGAGCAACCGCACGCTGCGCCAGGTGCTGCGCCAGCACGGTGCGGCCGCGTCGAAGATCGCCTGGATCGACCTGCACACGGGCCTGGGCCCCAGCGGCCATGGCGAGCGCATCTACGCGGGCAATGACAACGCCGTGGCCGTGGCCCGGGCGCGCGCCTGGTGGGACGGCGGCGGCGCCACGCCGGTCACGTCGATCTACGACGGCTCGTCCACCTCGGCCTTCCTCACCGGCCTGATGTGGACCTCGATCTACGACGAGTGCCCCCATGCCGAATACACCGGCATTGCCATGGAGTACGGCACCGTGCCCGTGCTCGACGTGATGAACGCCATCCGTGCCGAGCAATGGCTCCAACTGCACCCCGAAACTCCGGCTGACGAGGCTGCCCAGATCAAGGCGCAAATGCTGGCGGCCTTCTACACCGACACGGACGTGTGGAAGGGCCAGATCATCAGCCAGGCACGGCAGTCGATGTTCCAGGCGGTGAACGGGTTGACGGCCTGATTTTGTGTTCCATAGGCCTCAGGCGCTAGTGCTATATGCCTGAGATGCTATCAATATAGTAGTGTGTGCGCAGGGGTTTGGCGGGTAGTACGGGTTCAGGAGCGTTGGGGTTGCCACCGTGGGGCGGCTACCATCGCCCCAAAAACCAGGAGACACCATGGCCTCTGACCCTCTGCGCGCGCTGAGCCGCAGCCTGCTCCGGCTGTCGGAGCAAGCCCAGCAGGTGGCCCCGCAGGACTTGCTGCACCAGGCCATGCAGACCTTGCAGGGGCTGGTGCCTTTTGATTCCGCCTGGTGGGGCGAGGTCTCGGCGGGCGATGTGCAGGTGGCACCCCGCAACTGGCTGCACGGCAGCATTGGCCTGAGCCGCAGCTTTGCCGAGGAGTGGAATGCGCTGGCGGCGGTGGACCTGTTTGGGCTTCAGTCCATGCAGCAGCTGGGGGTGGTGATCCGTGAGCGTGACGTGGTGGGCCCGTTACCCGAGCACCCGGAGGTGGCCGCCTTCAGCCAGCGCCACGGCCTGTACCACTGCATGGCCCTCACGGCCGAGCTGCCCCACAGCGGGCTCATGTTTTTTGTCTCCATCTACCGCCCGCCAACGCGGCCGGAATTCTCGGACGGAGAGACCGTGCTGTTCGGCGAATTCGTCCTGCACCTGCTGCAGCAATGGCACCACCGTCTGCAGCGCCTGCAAAGCGACACGCCCGGCCGCCCCTGGGACAGCTTTGCCCTGGCCCGGCCGTCGGGCGAACTGCTGTTTGCCGGGCTGCGCATCAGCCGGGCGTTGGGCGAAGCCAGCCCCGGCTGGCACGGCACCCACCTGCCGCCGGTGGTGGCGCAGGCGCTGGCGGGCGCGCCCTGCACCCTGTCGGTGGGCAAGGCCTGCCGCCTGCGCTTGGAGCCCTGCGGGCCACTGGTGGCCGTGAGCCTGGCGTCGCGCCAGCACAAGCAAGCCCTGGCACCGCGCGAGCTGAGCGCCGCCATGCTGTACGCCCAGGGCCGCTCGCACAAGGACATTGCGGCCACGCTGGGCCTCACGCCCGCCACGGTGCGCACCTACCTGCGCACGGCCTATGCCGCGCTGAGCGTGAGCAACAAGCTGGAGCTGGTGGCCGCGCTGCGCCACCAGTAGCGAGCGGCTGCGGGGGGGGCCGCGCGGGTTTGCAGGGCTCGGTAGTTTCCCGCTCCCTCTGCATTTGCAGAGGCTGCAACCGCGCCGCCTTTTCCTATCGTCCGCACCGGAGTCCAGACACCGGTGCGGGCCAGACCGCCGCCCGGCCTGGGCTCCTGAAGAACCGCCATAACAGGAGACCCTTGCATGTTCCCGAACCCCCACCCCTCCGCCGTGGCGCCCCGGCGCCACCCTCACTCCCTGGCACGCGCAGGGCGATGGACCGCTGTCTGCACCCTGGGTGCTGTGGCAGCCCTGGCCCTGACCGCCTGCGGCGGCGGCAGCGACGCCAACCCCCCGCTGGCCAGCAAGCCCCTGGCTGAGGCCTGCGCCGCCTACGCATCCACCGCCTTGCCCCATGGCGCCAAGGTCACTCGTACCGAGCTGCGCAAGGCCGAGGGCACGTTGCCCGACGTGTGCATCGTGCGCGGGCAGATCGTCTCGTCGCCCGAGTCCACCATCAACTGGGCGGTGGAGCTGCCCACGCTGACCCAATGGAACGGCAAGACGCTGACCATTGGTGGTGGCGGCTTTGACGGCTTCATCCCCACCGACGACCCGTGGTACCAGCAGCTGGTGGGCCCGTCGGCCAACCCGTACGTGAAGATCAGCTCCGACTCCGGCCACCAGATCCGCGGCTTTGCCTGGGGCAAGAGCGACGTGGCGCTGCGCAACCACGCGTTCGACGCCAACCATTTCGTGCTGGAGGTGGGCACCACGATCGCCACCGAGTTCTATGGCAAGCGCCCCGTGCGGCGCTACCACATGGGCCATTCCAACGGCGGTCGGTCGGGGCTCATCTCCACGCAGAAGTACCCCAAGGACTACGACGGCGTGGTGGCCATGGAGCCCGCCATCAGCCAGCAGGCGCACCAGGTCAACCTGGGGCCCACGGTGCTGCGCCACATCTTCAAGAGCCGCGACAACTGGATGAGCCCCGCCAAGATCGCGCTGTATGCCAAGGCCGAGGTGGCGGCGTGTGATGGCCTCGATGGCCTGAAGGACGGCATCATCGGCAACATCGAGGCGTGCAACTACGTGCCCACTGAGCTGCTGTGCCAGGGTGCGGACAACGACAGCTGCCTCACGGCCGGCCAGATCGAATCCATCCGCCTCATCTACAGCGACCACAAGACACCCGTGACCCTGTCGCGCGGTGCCGTGGGCTACCCGCGCTATGGCCGGGGCGGGGCGTCCACGTCGGACTGGCAGTCGTACATGTTCGGAACCAGCTTTGACGCGCCCGATTCGTTCAACCACATGGCCGTGACGGAGGCCGCGCGCCTGGTGGAGGGCAACCCCAACGCCAACATCCTGAGCCACGACCCCACGCAGTACCAGGCGCAGTACGCGCGGCTGGCCGAGATGATCGATGGCACGGACCCCGACATCTCCGCCTTTGCCGACAACGGCGGCAAGCTGCTGATCTGGTACGGCCTGGGTGACACCTGCGTGTCGCTGTACCGCACGGCAGACTATTTCGACACGGTCAAGCAGCGCCTGGGCGCCAGCAAGGTGCAGGGCTTTGCGCGCATGGTCACCTCGCCCTCCAACGGGCATGACCTGGACGGCGCGGGCACCGAGCCGCGCTCCATCGACCTGCTCGCCGCCATGGACGCCTGGGTGGAAAAGGGCGCGGCGCCTGACAAGCTGGTCGCCACGAAGTTCGCCCCCGGCACCAGCACCCCCGTGGCCCAGCGCCCGGTGTGCGAGTACCCCAAGTTCCCGCGCTACAACGGCACGGGCGATCCGGCCAAGGCCGAGAGCTTTACCTGTTCTGCGACCTGAACGCGGTGCTGGATGCAAAAAGGCACGCCCCTGGGCGTGCCTTTTTTGTGTGTCCAGTCGTCAGGACGCCAGCGCGCGCATCTCTGCGATCAGGTCCGACTTGCCTTCGAAGCCGATGCCCGGCAGCGGCGGCAGCGTCACGTAGCCGTTCTCGACCTTCACGCCATCGGGGAAGCCACCGTAGGGCTGGAACAGATCGGGGTAGCTCTCGTTGCCGCCCAGGCCCAGGCCTGCCGCGATCGCCAGCGACATCTGGTGGCCCCCGTGTGGAATGCAGCGGCTGGGAGACCAGCCGTATTCCTTGAGCATGTCGAGCGTGCGCAGGTACTCCACCAGACCGTAGCTCAGCGCGCAGTCAAACTGCAGCCAGTCGCGGTCTTTGTGCATGCCGCCATGGCGGATCAGGTTGCGCGCGTCCTGCATCGAGAACAGGTTCTCGCCCGTGGCCATGGGGCCCTTGTAAACCTCGCCCAGCTTCGCCTGCAGCTCGTAGTCCAGCGGGTCGCCCGCTTCTTCGTACCAGAACAGCGGGTATTGCGACAGGGCCTTGCCGTACTCGATGGCGGTCTTCAGGTCGAAGCGGCCGTTGGCGTCCACTGCCAGTTGCTGGCCCGGGCCCAGGATCTTGAGCACCGACTCGATGCGCTCGCAGTCTTCGGCCAGCGTGGCGCCGCCGATCTTCATCTTGACCACCGAATAGCCGCGCGCCAGGTAGCTTTCCATTTCCTTCTTGAGGCCGTCCAGGCCCTTGCCGGGGTAGTAGTAGCCGCCAGCGGCGTAGACGAACACGCGCGGGTTGGGCGTGCCGTTGCCATAGCGCTCGGCCAGCAGCTGGAACAGCGGCTTGCCCGCAATCTTGGCCGTGGCATCCCACACGGCCATGTCGATGGTGCCCACCGCCACCGAGCGCTCGCCGTGGCCGCCGGGTTTTTCGTTGATCATCATGCGGGCCCATACCTTGTGCGGGTCCAGGTTCTCGCCCGTCTCGTCCAGCAGGCTGGCCGGCTCAGCCTCCAGCACGCGGGGGATGAATCGGTCGCGCATCAGCGCGCCCTGGCCGTAACGACCGTTGGAGTTGAAGCCGTAGCCGATCACCGGCTTGCCATCGCGGATCACGTCGGTGACCACGGCCACGAGGCTCAGCGTCATCTTCGAGAAGTCGATGTAGGCGTTGCGGATGTCCGACTTGATGGGACGGGTCGATTCGAGGATGTTGACGATCTTCATGGTGGTCGCGTTCGTTGGCAAAGAGGGAAAGGTGCGGGATCAAAAGGAAAGATCAGCGGGCGAGCGAAGAGCCCCCGCAGATCGCGATGTCCTGCCCCGTGATGGCGGCGGCAGATTCAGACAGAAGAAAGCCCACCAGTGCGGCAATCTCGGCAGGCTCGATCAGGCGGCCGATGGGCGGCAGGCGCGGTGCACTGCCCTGGCGGGCGGGGTCGTTCAGCATGCCGGTGGCGGTGGCTGCGGGCGAGACGACATTCACCGTCACGCCCTGCGCGGCCACCTCTGCCGCCCAGCTGCGTGCCTGTGCAATCAGCGCGGCCTTGGTCGCGGCGTACTGCCCGCGCCCGGCCATGCCCTGCGCCACGCGGCTGCCAATGAACACCACGCGCCCCTGACCGCGCTGGGCCATGCCGGGCACGATGGCATCGGCCAGCCGGGTGGCGGCATCCACATGCAGGCGCCACATCAGCTCGCCGCCCGCATGGTCGAGTTGGCCCAGCGGCCCCACGCGCAGCACGCCGGCCGCATGGACCAGCGCGTCTACGCCGGGCAGTGCAGCGGCCACGCGGGCGATGTCGGCACCATCGGCCAGGTTGACCGGTGTATGGGTGAACGAGGGGTGAACGACCGTCGCCTGGGCCACATCCAGGCCCGTCACGCGCCAGCCGCCGGCCAGCAGCGACTCGGCGATGCTGCGGCCTATGCCGCTGCTGCTGCCAGTGACGATGGCGTGGCGGGCATTACTCGACACGGATGTTCCCTTCGGTGACGATCTTCTGCGAGCGCTCCATGTCGCTGCGCTGGAACTTCGCAAAATCCTCCACGCTGCCCGGTGTGGTCAGCAGCCCTTGCTCCTTGAGCTTGGGCGTCATCTCGGCCAGGGCCTTGTTCACCTCGGTGTTCAGCCGCTGGGTGATGTCCGCCGGCAGCTTGGCCGGTCCCCACAGGCCATACCAGCTGTAGAACTCGTAGCCCGGAATCGTCTCGCCCACCGTGGGCACGTCGGGCAAGCTCGCTGCGCGCTGGGCCGAGGTCACGGCCACCACGCGCAGCATGCCGCTCTTGTGGTACTGCAGAGACCCCAGGATGGGGTCGATGAACCCGTCGATCTGCCCGCCGATCAGGTCCTGGAACGCAGGCGCCGTGCCCTTGTAGGGCACGATCAGGTAGTCGAGGTTGCCTGCGCGCTTGAGCAGTTCGGTCGAGAGGTGCCCGGCCGACCCGATGGAGCCCACGGCGAAGGTCATCTTGCCGGGGTTGGCTTTGGCGTAGGCCATCAGCGACTTGATGTCGGTGACCGGCAGGTTCTTGTTGATGGCCACCGACAACGGGGCCTTGGCCACCAGTGCCACGGGCGTGAAGTCCTTGACCACGCCGTAGGGAACGGACTTCATGGTCATGGGCGCCGTGGTGAAGGTGGATGCGTTGAACAGCAGCGTGTAGCCGTCGGCCGGGGCCTTGGCCACCACGTCGCCGCCAATCACGCCATTGCCGCCCGCCTTGTTCTCGACGATGAAGTTCTGGCCCATCTGGTCGCTCAGCTTTTGCGCGAGCATGCGGCCCACGGTGTCGAGCGTGCCGCCTGGCGGAAAGGGGATGACCATCCGGATGGGCTTGGTGGGGTAAGCCTGCGCAAAGCTGCTGGCCGCCATCGCGAGCGTGGCTACACCCAGGGCGGCGCGGATGAAAAGGTGGCGTTGCATGGTGTCTTGTCTCCTTGTCGGTTTTCTTGTGTGCAATGAGGCGCGGGGGACTCAAAATCCCCCGAGCCTCGCAGGGACCGCTCAGCGCTTTAGCAGGTCGGCCTGCTTCACTGCAGCGCGCAGCGCTTCGACTTCCTTGGCGTTGGGCGCCTCGGTCGGTGGGCGCACGGTGGCGTCGTCGATCACGCCTGCCAGGTACATGCCACCCTTCATGCGGGCGTGGGCCTCGCCAGTGGGCTCGCCGCCGCCATACACCGCGTCTTTCAGGGGCGTGATGACAGCCTGCACCGCCATGGCTTTCTTCAAGTCGCCGGCCTTCACCGCATTCCACAGATCGATGATGAGCTGGGGGATGAAGGTCGCAAAACCCACCAGCGCGCCGTCCACGCCCTGCACCATCGAGGCCAGCAGGTACTCGTCGTGGCAGGTCAGGATGGCCTTGGACGCGTCGGCCTCGCGGATCGCCTGGATGTCGCGGGCGTACTTGTTCATGTCGCGCTGGCCCACCTTGAAGGCCTGCAGGTAGGGCAACCGGGCCAGGTCGGCCAGCAGCTGCGACGAGTACGAGGCACGCGTCCAGGCCGGGTAGACGTGGCAGACCAGATCGGCGTTGGGCGCCGCCTTGTGGATGGCCTCGAAGTACTGCAGTGCATGGCCGGGCGTGAAGCCAAAGCGCAGCCAGTGGTGCGGGGGCATCACGTCCAGCGCCACGGCACCAGCCTCGACGGCAGCTCGGGCATGGTCGGCCGCGTCGGCCAGGCCTTCGCAGACGATGGACGAAATGACAGGCATGCGCCCCTTGAGTTCGTCGGCCACGATGCGGGTGACCTCGGCGCGTTCAGCCGGTGTGAGGGAGAACACCTCGCCGGTGTGGCCGTTGGTCATGACGGCCACCACGCCCTCGTGGCCCGCCAGCCAGGCGGCGAGCTTGCGCAGCGCGGGCTCGTCGATGCGGTGGTCGGGGGTGAAGGGGCACGAGATGGCGGGGATGATCCCGCGATAATTCGAGATGGCAGGCATGCTTTCTTGTCTCCGTTGGAAAAGCTGGTGAACAACGGGGTGGATCATTCCGCGCCATGCTGCAGCGGTCCAATACTCGAATCGCATACAACTATCTACCGATCCATCGCGGAGACACATGGGACCCGGCAACCGACCCCTGGACCTGGAATGGCTGGAGGATTTCCTCGCCCTGGCCGAGACGGGCAATTTCTCGCGCGCGGCGGAGGCCCGCGCCATTGCCCAGCCCGCCTTCAGCCGCCATATCCGCGCGCTGGAGGACTGGGTGGGCGTGGAGCTGTTCGACCGCAGTGCCCATCCCGCGGCGCTCACGGCGGCAGGCCAGCGCTTTCTGCCGCTGCTCGAAACCATCCTGGCCAATCTGGAGGCTGCCCGCATCAAGGCCCGTGCTGCACACGACCTGGCGGCTGCCAGCCTGCGCTTTGCGGCCACGCACGTGCTCTCGCTCACGTTCTTTCCGCGCTGGCTGGTGGGCATGGAGGCGCGCCTGCGGCTGGGGCCCATCCAGACCATGTCCGACAGCTCGCAGGCCTGCGAAGACCTGATGCTCCAGCGGCGTGTGCAGTTTGTGCTGTGCCATGGCCATGCCGAGGTGCCGGGGCGCCTGGACGAGGCGCAGTACCCCATGTGCCGCCTGGCGGACGACCGGCTGCTGCCAGTCAGTGCGCCACAGCCCGGCGGCGCAGCAGGCCAGCCGATGCATGCGCTGGGCCAGCAGGCCCCGGTGCCCGTGCTGGCCTACAGCGAGGCGTCGGGCCTGGGCCGCATCATGCGGGCCCGCATGCGCGGGGTGTTCGCTGACGGTGCTGACGGCCCGGTGGCGGTGGTGTTCACCGCGCACCACGCGGTGTTGCTCAAGACCCTGGCCCAGGAAGGGCGGGGCGTGGCCTGGCTGCCCGAAAGCCTGATTGCCGACGAGTTGCGCGCCGGCACGCTGGTGGCCGCCGGGGGCGCCGACTGGAACGTGCCGGTGCAGATCCGCCTGTACCGCCAGCGCGCCGAGATGTCGCCAGTGGCCGAGTCCTTGTGGGAACTGGCGGTGGCGCAGGTGGCGCCGCAGGCCTGAGCGCTTGCCGTCCCCTTGGCTGGCAGCCGATTCTTAAAGGCCCAGGTCGCTCAGCCCCGGATGGTCGTCCGGCCGGCGCCCCAGCGGCCAGAAGAACAGCCGGTCTGCGGCCTGGATGGGGCGGTCGTTGATGCTGGCGTGGCGCACGGCCATCAGGCCTGCGTCGTTGAACTCCCAGTTCTCGTTGCCATAGCTGCGGTACCACTGGCCGGCGTCGTCATGCCATTCGTAGGCAAACCGCACGGCGATGCGGTGGCCGCTGAACGCCCACAGCTCCTTGATGAGGCGGTAGTCCAGTTCGCGTGCCCACTTGCGCTCCAGCAGCTGCCGGGCGGCCTCGCGGCCCACGGGGAACTCGGCGCGGTTGCGCCAGCGCGTGTCCTCGGTGTAGGCCAGGGCCACGCGGGCAGGGTCGCGCGAGTTCCAGCCGTCTTCGGCCAGGCGCACTTTCTGGACGGCGGTGTGTTGGGTAAAGGGGGGCAAAGGCGGGCGTGTTTCCATGGGAACCTCGACGGTGAAGGGTTGATGTAGACAGGTCTGTCTACGTGCCATCATAAAGCCATGTAGACAGACTTGTCTACAATGAGCGAATGACCTTTGATCCGCTCCCCCCTGGCTGGCAAGACCTGCCCGCCCGAGACCGCCTGCTGCACACGGCGCACGCGCTGTTCTACCGGGATGGCATCCGCGCCACGGGCATCGACCGGGTGATTGCGGAGTCTGGCGTGACCAAGGTGACCTTCTACCGGCATTTCCCGAGCAAGAACGCGCTCATCTGTGCGTATCTGGAGTACCGGCATGCGGGCTGGATGGGCTGGTTCGCCGACGCGCTGCAGCGCCATGCGCACGCGCTGCCCACAGGGGCGGATCGCACGCCAGCATTGGCGCCCGCCCTGGCGGAATGGTTGGGCAGCAAGCACTTTCGGGGCTGTGCCTTCATCAACAGCGTGAGCGAGCTGGGAGACACCGTGCCGGAGGTGCTGGAGATTGCGCAGCGCCACAAGCGCGACATGACGGCGTTGCTGGCTGCCTTGTTGCCAGCGCCTTCCCACCGTGCGCAGGACGCGCAGGCGCTCACCCTGGTGGTGGAGGGCGCCATCGTGCGTGCGCAGATGGGCGAACCCGTGGCCGCTGTGGTGGCCGCAGTGTCCCGCCTGACGGATGCGTTGGTGGCGGCGCCTCCTCAGCGCAAGGGGTGAGCCTGTCGGTCGATAGAAAAGATGGGAACGCTCCTGGTGGTCGACCGGGCGGTCAGTCCAGTCGCGCGCCTTGTGTGGCACCGTGGCGGGTGCGCTGGTCGTACTGCTTCTCGCGCGCCACGTGGTCCTGCAGCAGCCGGTGGCCCAAGGCGTTGGCTTCGCGCTCCAGCGTGGCGCAGTCGGACGCTGCGGGCATCTGGCGGATGGCCTGGTCAATGGCCTGCGCTGCGTCGCGCCCGATCTGCACATGGCCTTGCTCGTGGTGGGACAGCGCCTGCAAATAGCGGTCAAAAACCGCCTGCTGCGACGGGCTGGCGGCCTGCAGGTCGGGCAGCTGCACTTCGGTGCGCAGCCGGGTGTTGACTTCGGTGATCGCACAGCGGCCCGAGGCTTCGCGCCACCAGCGGAAGGTCCAGCGCACGTTCCAGCGGGTGTAGCCATGAAAGCGCTGTCCACCCACCGAAATGGGGGTTGCAGCATGCAGGGCCTCGCGCAGTGTCTCTCCGGGCTGGGCGCGCACCACGTAGGGCCGCTGGGTGCTTTCTTCCTCCACGGCCGCGTGTGCCCCGCCCGCAGACAGCAGCAAGGCCACCACCCACCCCAGACGCACGCTGGGTGGTGGCTCTGGCAACGCAGATGCGTTCAGTCGCCCCACGGCAGCATCAGCGTGAGCAGCGACAGCTGGTCGAACTCGGGCGCAAAGGCATCAATGATCTGCTGCGGCTCGGGGCACAGGGTGGTGTCGGTGATCACGCCAAACTGCACGCCGCCGCCGTAGCTGAGGATGGAGACCCCCAGGCCGATGTCACCCGACTGCGGTACCCAGAACATGCACTGCGTGACGCGTGCGCCGCACAGCGTGAGCTGCTCCTTGGGGCCGGGCACGTTGGTCATCACCGCCGTGGTCTTGCGGCCAAACAGGTTGAGCAGTGCGTCCTGCGCGGGCTTGATCATCAGGCCTGCCACGGCGAGCATGGCAAACGCCAGGATGGGCTGGGTGCTGCCCTTGAGCGCGTTCATGCGCTTGCGCACTTCGTACACGCGCTCGACTGGGTTGGCCACGCCAATCGGCAGCACCAGCGGCACCAGGCCAAAGCGGTTGCCCAGCTTCCAGGCCTCTTCCATGGGGCGCAGATTCACCGGGATCATCGCGCGGATCTCCTGGCCCGTGGGGTCGTCGCCCTGGCTGCGCAGGTAGCCGCCGATGGCGCCCGCCACACACGACAGCAGCACATCGTTGATGGAGCAGTTGAGCGCCTTGCCGATGGCCTTGACCTCTTCGAGCGGAATCGGCGGGCACCAGGCCACGCGCTTGGCGCTGCCGGGCTGGCCCTTCAGGCGCGTGGGGGAGTCGTCAGGCATCAGCGCCAATGCCGCCGCATCGCTGACGAGCTGGTAGGCCACGCGGGCCATGTCCATGGTGCCGGTCAGCCCGTGGTGCATGGCCTTTTCCGGGTCTCCCAGCATCTGCAACGACTTGGCGGCGCTGTCGCCCGCCAGGTCCAGTGCCTTGACGGTGAGGCCGGTGAAGGGCTTGATGAGTGCGTCGGCGATCCAGTCCTCGGCGGTGGCGGCTTCCTTGTCTGCCCGCGCCTTGCGCTTGGGGGGCTCCGAGCCGCCGTCCACCAGCGACATGGTCACCGAGATGAGTGCAATGCCGTCGGCAATGCAGTGGTGGATGCGCACGATGAGCGCGCTGCCTTTCGCGCCGTCATCACCCACAAAGTCTTCGATCAGGTGCATTTGCCACAACGGGCGGCGTGTATCGAGCGGCTGCATGGCGAGTTCGCCCACGCGGTCCTGCAGTGCGCGCTGCATGCTGTGGCCTGTGCGGTGGGGCAGCTTTTCGCGCAGCACATGCGCAGCGATGTCGAAATTGCGGTCCTCCACCCAGGTGGCGCCTGCGGCATCTTCCACCACCCGCTGGCGAAAGCGCGGGTACTGCAGCAGGCGCTGCTGTACGCGTTCGCACAAGGCCTCCCAGGTGATGCCGGGTGACAGGGTCCACACGCCGTTGATCATCATCAGGTTGCTGTGCGAATCCATGCGCAGCCAGGCGGTATCGACCTTGCTCATGCGTTCGCCCGACAGGCCCAGCATGCCAGTGGCCGCGCGGCGCACGTTCTTCTGCACCACGGTGGCGGCCTTGCGGGCTGCGGGGGGCAGGGCCTGGGCGGCCTTGCGTGCCACCTCAGGCGCCTGGTCGCGCATGGTGCGCAGGGGGCTCGTGCTGCGGCCGGGGGCGGCTTTGCGGGGGGCTGGAATGCGGGTCACCATCAGATGTACACCTATTGTTTGATTTTTGGGGGCTTGCCTCTATGGATTGAGCGGCCCCGGGCCGTGCTCAGCCCGTAAGATACAACGCAGCAAACCCTTGCCGACACCGTTCTTTCCCTCCCCCACACATCCCAAGGAGCACACCGACATGGCCGACCTCAATGCCACCTTCGAAGCCGCCGTGGCCAATTCCAAGAACCTGAGCGAGCGTCCCGACAACGCCACGCTGCTCAAGATCTACGCGCTGTACAAGCAAGCCACCGCCGGCGACAACACCGAGAAGAAGCCCAGCTTCTCCGACATGGTGGGCCGTGCCAAGTGGGACGCCTGGGAAAAGCTCAAGGGCACGGGTGCCGACGAGGCCAAGCAACAATATGTGGACCTGATCACCTCGCTGAGCTGATACGGCGGTACCCCAAAGCAAAAGGCGACTTCGGTCGCCTTTTGCTTTGGGGGCAAAGGTGCCTAACGCTGAACCCACCCCTTGGGCAGTCCCGCTTCCGGCGTCATGCCGTAGACCGGCTCTCCGGGCAGCCCCGCCTGCAGCGGCACGCGGGCGGCCATCAGGCGCTCCAGGTCCACCCCCGTGGCAATGCCCATGGCTTCGAACATGAACACCAGGTCTTCCGTCACCACGTTGCCCGACGCGCCTGGCGCATAGGGGCAGCCGCCCAGGCCGCCCAGCGACGCATCAAAGGTGCGCACCCCCACGTCGTAGGCCGCCAGGCAATTGGCCAGACCCAGGCCGCGGGTGTTGTGCATGTGGGCCGCCCCGGCCTTCGCGCCCAGCTCGGCGCGCAGGCGCGTGAACAGGCGGCGCACCTGCGCCGGGTTGGCCATGCCGGTGGTGTCCGACAGGCCCACCTCGTCGGCCCCGGCCTCAGCGCACAGGCCTGCGAGCCAGATCACATCGTCCTCGGGCACCTCGCCCTGCAGCGTGCAACCAAAGGCGGTGGACAACCCGACCTCCACCAGCACGCCGGGCGCCTGCGCGTTACGCAGCTGTGCCACGGCGCGCACCTCCTCGACCATGGCCTCGCGTGTCTTGCGCACATTGGCCAGCGAATGGGCAGCACTGGCCGACACCGGCAGGGTGACCTTGTGCACCCCTGCTGCCAGCGCCGCCTCGGCGCCGCGCAGGTTGGGCGCCAGGGCCATCACGGTGATGCCAGGGTGGGTGAGCGCGTGCCGCACCACTTCGGCCACATCGGCCATCTGGGGCAGCAGGCGGGCGGGCACGAACGAGCCGACTTCGATCTCACGCAGGCCGGCCGCCACCAGGGCGTCGATCCAGCGCAGCTTGTCGGCCGTGGGCATGGTGGCTTTGACGGACTGCAGGCCATCGCGCGGGCCGACTTCGCTGATGAGGACTTGGGGTTGCGTCATGGTGCTGGACGGAGGATGCCGCCGAGGATAGCGCGCTGGCGCTGCCAGAAGGTGCTCTGGGGGTTTTGAACAAAGTGGCAATTTGTGATGCCATACCGGCAAACAGCCCAGCAATATGCAGCAGATTGGGCGATTCCCATTGTTTTGGCGCTTCGGGACACTGCTTGGAGCCGTATCCATTCCCATTCGGAGACAAGCGCCATGCCCTCACACCATCCTTTTTCCACCCGCTACCTCAGTGCCACCGATGTCATCGACATGGTGCAGCGCAAAGGCGTCGAGGCCTGCCTGCGCGGCATTGCCGACTACATCCTGGCCGACTTTCTGCGCTGGGGCGCGTTCGACAAATCCGCACGTGTGGCCAGCCACTCGCGCGACGGCGTGATCGAACTCATGCCCATTGCCGATGACCAGACCTATGCGTTCAAGTACGTCAACGGCCACCCCAAGAACACGCGCTGGGGCCTGCCTACGGTGATGGCGTTTGGCGTGCTTGCCGATGTGGCCACGGGCGCGCCGCTGCTGCTGAGCGAACTCACGCTCACCACCGCCCTGCGCACCGCCGCCATGTCGGCCGTGGCCGCCCACGCCCTGGCGCGGCCTGGCAGCCGCACCATGGCGCTGATCGGCAACGGCGCCCAAAGCGAGTTCCAGGCACTGGCCTTCCACCACCTGCTGGGCATCACCACGCTGCGGCTGTTTGATACCGACCCGGCCGCCACCGCCAAGCTGCAGGCCAACCTGCAAGGCACAGGCCTGCGCACCGTGGCCTGCAACAGCACGGCCGAGGCCGTGCGCGGCGCCGACGTCGTGACCACGGTGACGGCCGACAAGACCAACGCCACCATCCTCACGCCCGGCATGCTGGCGCCCGGCATGCACATCAACGCCGTGGGCGGCGACTGCCCTGGCAAGACCGAGCTGCATGCCGACGTTCTGCGCCAGGCCCAGGTGTTTGTGGAATACGCGCCGCAGACGCGCATCGAAGGCGACATCCAGCAGCTGCCTGCCGACTTTGGGGTGACCGAGCTGTGGGAAGTGCTGGCAGGCCAACACACCGGCCGGGCCAGCGATGCCGCAATAACGGTGTTTGACTCCGTAGGCTTTGCGCTGGAGGACTTTTCTGCGCTGCGCTTCTTGCGCGATACAGCCGCCGAGCTGGGCATGGGCCAACCCATCGAACTCATCCCCCAGCTGTCAGACCCCAAGAACCTGTTTGGGCTGCTGCGCACGCACAACCCCTTGCTGCGCGCTGTGGCCTGACGCCTGTCCGGTCACCCCTTCTCAGTCCCTCCAGACCACGCTGCTGGCGGAGTCGGCGCGTGTGGTGCGGAAATGGTTGGCCGGGTGGGCCGGGTCCGCCATGCCAAAGGAGATGCCGCAGACGATGCTGCGGTCGTTGCCAATGCCCAGCACCTCGCGCAGCACGCCGGGGTAGGACGCCAGCGCCGCCTGTGCGATGGAGCCCACGCCCAGACTGTGCGCGGCCAGCATGAAGTTGCTCACATACGCGCCACAGTCCACAGCACCATAGATGCCCAGTGCCTCGTCGCTGGTGACGATGGCCACATGCGGTGCGCCGAACATCGTGAAGTTCTGCGCCGCCTGGCGGGCCGAGGCTTCGCGGTCACCCTTGGCAATGCCCAGGGCTTCGTACAGGCCCCAGCCGCATTCGCGCCGCCGTTCCTGGTACACGCCCCGGTATTCGCGGGGCCAGGGCAGGTCGGGGTTGGGGGCTGCGGTGGTCATGTGCGACTGCAGTGCGCTGCGCAGGCGCTCCAGCGTGGCGCCGCTGGCTATGGTGAGCTGCCAGGGCTGCGCGTTGCACCACGATGCTGTGCGCTGCGCGGTGGCCAAGATGGCTTCGATGGTGCCGCGCGGCAACGGCTCGGGCAGAAAAGCGCGGCAGCTGTAGCGGGTGTGGAGCAGCGTGGAGAGGGTGTCAAACGCCGGGCTGTGGGCGGCGGTCCCGTTCGCAGGGGATGTCATGGCGGTGGCTAGGCCTTCTTGGCCTTGGCGGCAGGCTTGGCCGCTGCCTTGGGGGCCGGCTTGTCAGCATCCGCTTCTACTGCATGTTTCTTCTTGTCTGCGGCGGGCTTCTTGGCGCCGGGGTGGGGCGCGTTGAGGAGGGCGTCCAGCTGCTCGCCAATTTCGGCCTCGATGCGGTCCTTGAACGCGCCGAACAGAAAACCGAGCTGTGCCTTCATCTCGAACTGGTGGGCATCCACCAGCAGCGTGCCCTTGACGCCCGAGCGGGTGAAGGTGAGCAGGTCTTCCTTGTCCCCTTCTTCGTAGGTGCATTCCATGTCGAATTTTTCTTCGGCCTTTTCGGCCCAGGAGAAGGCGACCTTGCGGGCTTCCTTGAAGCCCAGGTGGTGTTCGCGGTGGATATGAATGTCAGGCACCGGCTGTCTCCTTGAGGTGTTGGGGGTCAGGTAAAAGGGCGCGCAGTGTGTCGTGCCGCTCGGGCAGGGGCTGCTGCGTCAGTTGTCGTACGGCATCATAAAACCGGGGCCAGTTGCGCCCCTCGCGTTCAAACAAGGCCTCGAACGCGGGCACCAGTTCGTCGTAGGCGGCCTGGGCGGCAAAACTGGCGTTGTTGGCTTGGGCCACCCAGCGGTCGTAGCCTGCCACCTGGGCAGTGGTGGCCCGGGGGGGCGTCCCGCCGGGCGCGTCCAGCCAGCGTGCGCGCAGTGCGGCATAGTCGTCTCGGAAAGCCTTCATTGCTTCCGTTTTCATAGCATTCAGCGCATGATCCTCTAGCGCTTGAAGCTCCTTTTGCTCATAAATGGCCGCCAGGCGGGTGCGCGTGGCCCGGGTGAGCATGCGGAAGGCGCTGCGCCGCGCTTCGCTGGTGGCGTAGGCCTCGCGCGCGGCGGGGGGGGACTGCGTGGCCAGCCACCGCGCCACGCCAATGCGTTCCACCGCCGTGGCAAAGGACTCGTTGAACAAGGTGTCGTTCTTGGCATAGACCACCTGGTGCGCCAGCTCGTGGAACAGCAGGCGCACAAAGTCACCCTCGGGCCAGGCGATGAAGGTGGACAGCAGCGGGTCGCCGCCCGCCCAGTTCATGTAGCCCAGCGTGGAGTAGGCGGGCACGCCGTACACCTCCACCTCCAGGCCCTGCGCGGCCAGTTCGGCGGCCTCGGCCTGTGCCGCAGCCTCGGTGAAATAGCCCCGGTAGCCGATGCAGCCCGTGACCGGAAAGCACCAGGTGTGCAGCGTCAGCGAATAGGGCGGCGCGGCGACCACATTCCACACGGCGGCGGGGCGCTTCAGGTCGGCATAGCGGCGGTAGCTGGCGTTGTCGGGCAGGCCGAGTTCCGCCACCGCAAAAGCCCGCGCACGTTGCGCCAGCTGCAGCCGCTCGCGCAGGGCGGGCGAGATGTCCTTGCGCGCCACCCATTCGTCAATCGGTTCTGCGGCATGCATGATCTGCATGTGCCCGCGCAGCGATTGCCAGTAGTAGCCCAGCGCGTTGGAGGGACCGGTGGTGCTGGCGCAGCCGGCCAGCACCAGGCAAAACATCAGGCTGAAAGTGGCCCGCAGGCGGGAAGGTGGCTGGCGCATGCAGCGCAGTTTATGGGCAGATTGAACCCTTTGCGTTCGCCCTGTCAGCAGCCTGGCTGTTGCGCTTTCTAGAATGCCGCGCATGACCCCTTTGACCGCTCCCGATCCTGCTCGCCCACCTGCGCTGGCCGACGGCCTGTTCGCTGACGAGGCCGGTTGCCCGCGCTGCACCTGGTGCCAGTCCACGCCGCTGTACCGCCACTACCACGACACCGAGTGGGGCTTTCCGGTGGCCGACGACCGCAGGCTGTTCGAGAAGATCTGCCTGGAGGGTTTTCAATCGGGCCTGAGCTGGCTCACCATCCTGAACAAGCGCGAGGGCTTTCGTGCCGCGTTCGCGAACTTCGACGCCGAGCAGGTGGCAGCCTTCGGCCCGGCCGAGATCGAGCGCCTGGTGCAGGACGCGGCCATCGTGCGCCACCGGGGCAAGATCGAGTCCACCATCAACAATGCCCACCGTGTGCTGGAGCTGCGGCGCGAGTTTGGTTCGCTGGCGCACTACGCCTGGCGCTATGAGCCCGCTGCCACCGACCGGCCCGAGCGCATCACGCGCGAAGTGGCGCGCACCCTGTCCACATCGCCGGCTTCCATTGCCATGTCCAAGGACCTGAAAAAGCGCGGCTGGAGCTTTGTGGGCCCGACCACGGTGTACGCCTTCATGCAGGCGATGGGGCTTGTCAACGACCACCTGGAAGGCTGCCATTCGCGCCCCGCAGCGCTCGCGGCGCGGAAGGCGTTTGAGGTGCCGCGCGGCTGACCGATGGATTGATAGCTCGTTCAGGCCCGCGCCACGGGACGCAGCAGCCACAGCGCTCCCAACGCGGCCAGGCCCAGCAGTGTGGTGAGCCACAGGGCCGCTGCCCCGGCGCTGTCCAGCAGCATGCCAAACAGCACCGGTGCAAAAGCCTGCGCCACGCGGGCGGGCACCATCATCAGGCCCTGGCGCGCGCCGTAGCCTGCTGGCCCAAACAGCACCAGTGGCAGCGTGCCCTTGGCAATGGTCAGTATCCCGTTGCCTGCCCCGTGCAGCACGGTGAACACCGCTGCCGCAGGCCCGCCCAGCACCATCAGCAGGCCCGCCCCCACGGGGTGTGCGGCGGCAGCCAGCTGGGCCGACAGCAGCGGGTGCAGGCGGCGCAGAAAACCAAACTCCAGCAGGCGCGCCGCCACCTGTGCCGGGCCCACCAGCGCCGCCAGTGCCACTGCCGCCTGCAGCGATGTGCCACTGGCCTGCAGCAGGCGAGGAAGGTGCGCTGCCATGGCGGTGCTCGTGAACCAGGTGACCGCAAACACTAAGGACAGCAGCACGGTGGTGCGCAGCGGGTGGGCTGGAGTGAGCGGGGCGGATACGGCCGGTTCTGTGGTGGGCGCTGCGATGGCGTCCGTCGATGGTTCGGGGGCCTTGTCTGCGGCGTCGGCGCGTGGCAGCCAGCCATTGAGCGGAACGCCCACCAGCAAGTGCAATGCGGCCCAGCCCGCACACGCTCCGCGCCAACCCCACTGCGTCTCCATCCAGGCCGACAGCGGCCAGCCCACGGTGCTGGCAAACCCCGCGATCAGCGTGATGCCGGTGATGGCGCTGCGCGCGCTCTGGCCGTACAGCCGCACCAGCGTGGCAAACGCCGCCTCGTACAGGCCCGACCCCATGGCCACGCCCATCAGCACCCACGCAGCAAACAGGCCCACCGGGCCTTGCGCCAGGGCCATGCCCGCCAGAGCAGCTGCAAACAACAGGTTGGTGCCCACCAGCACCGGGCGGCCACCATGGCGGTCGATGGCGCGGCCTGCGAAGGGCCCGAGCAGCGCCGACACGATGAGCGCCAACGAAAACGCTGCGAACACCGTGGGCGTGGCCNCAGGTCGCGCGCCATGGGCGCGGCCAGCATGGCGGGCAGGTAGTAGGAGGAGGCCCATGCCAGGGTCTGGGCCGTGCCCAGGCGCGCCACGGTCCAGCTTTGTGACGCGGCACTCATCCTGCGCGGTGCGCTACGGCATGGGAGTTTGCAACCGCCTCAGACACGCTGGCCCTGGGTGTTGATGACGACTTCGCCATCTTCCTTGGTGAAAGCGCCTTGCTGTGGGGCGGGGAGGATGTCCAGCACTTGCTCGGACGGGCGGCACAGCCGCGTGCCCAGGGGCGTGACCACGATGGGGCGGTTGATGAGGATGGGGTGCTGCAGCATCGCGTCGATGAGCTGTGCGTCGGTGACGCTCGGTGCGTCCAGTTGCAGCTCGGTGAAGATCGCTTCCTTGGTGCGCACGGCGTTGATCACCGGCTCGCCCGTGGCAGCAATCAGCGCCACCAGCGTGGCACGGTCGGGCGGGGTCTTGAGGTACTCAATGACCTCGGGCTCCACGCCGCTGTTTCGGATCATGGCCAGCGTGTTGCGGGACGTGCCGCATTTGGGGTTGTGATAGACGGTGATGGCAGTCATGGTGGGTGCTGTGGATGGCTGACGGGATGGAAAGGGTTACGAATAGGCAGGTTGTTGGCGTGAAAGTTTGCCACTGTGCAGGGGCCAGCCCGGCAACTGCTCCAGCGCGTTCAGTAGTCGCTGGCCTGCATTGCCCAGCGCGTCGTCGTTGTGTACCTCTAGGCTGACAGTGCCTGGGGGCGGTGTGTAGGCCATGGCCCGTTGCACGCGGGCCTCCACCTGCTCAGGACTCTCGCGGCCCCGCGACAGTATTCGCTCGCGCAGCACCTGGGGGCTGGCGGTGATGTGCACCGCTACGAGGTCCGGGAAGCGCGCCAGGGCCTCAGGCAAGTAGGCGCGCGAGCCATTGAGCAGCACCCAGTGGCCTTGGGCCAGCGGCGCCAGTTGTGCATGCCGCACGCCGTAGCCCAGGCTGTTGGCTTCCCAGTGCAGGGCAAAGGCCAGTTCGTGGCGCAAAGCAACAAACGTTTCGGGCGAAACACTTTCATGGGCTTCGCCGCCCGGCATGGCGGAGCGGCTGATGGTGCGCTGCGCCCAGTGCACGGGGCACGGGGTGGGCAGGTGTGCCCGCAACCAGTCCAGCAGGCTGTCTTTGCCCGCGCCCGAGGGGCCCATGCAGTAGACCAGCCGGCCCGCGGTCATGCGCCCATCTCCAGGTGATCCAGCAGCACAAAGTCGGCGCCGGGTGTGGGCTCTGCGAACAAGGCCAGGCTGTTGAACTTCAGGATGGGAAGGTCCGAGAAGAACTCCTGCGCGGCCTCGAACACCAAGGCCTGTGTTGGCGGGTCCACCTGCGCCAAGCTGCCGGTGAGCGACAGGTGAAAGCGGAACTCGTCCAACACAAACGGGTAGCCCCATTGCTGCAGCAGCGCGTCCTGCCGGGCAGTGAGCCCCGCCGCGCGGCGCCGGGCGAGGTCGGCGTCGGACAAGGGTGCGGCCCAGGGCTGCAGCGCCGTCACGCAGGTGGCGGCGGTCTCCTGGATCTGCGCATTGGCGGGGTGCAACGCCGGGGGCACCAGCGCCAGAAAGTCGTCGATGCGTTGCACCTGCAGGGGCGGCAGCACAAAGGGTTGCAGCCCGCGCGCCACGGATTGCACGGCCTGGTGCAGCGTGATCCAGTCGGTGCCGGGCGCCAGTGCAAACGGCGCCTTGAGCGTGGCGTGCCAGCCGTAGCGGCGGGGCGCTGCGGTCAGGCGGTGCAGGTCGTCCGCCGCCACGCCGTCGATGGCGAGCTGCTGCAGCGGCTGCAGCAGCGCAGCGCAGCGCCCCAGCCAGTGGCTGCCGGCCAGCCAGCCCAGGCTGCCCGGGTTGGGTGCGAAATAGACCGCATAGCGGTGGTGGGTGGGTGGCATGTCAGGCGTGTTCATCGTGGTCAATGGTAAGTTTCACGCGGTCGCCCGCAAACCAGGCGCGCGCCCATTCGATGGGCGTGCCTGCCAGGTCCACGTTCAGGCTCTCTACCTGCAGCACGGGGCGTGACGTGGGCTGGCGCAACTGGGCGGCCACTTCGGCGCTCGGCAGCTCGGCGGTGATGCGGCTTTCGCGGCGCGTGTAGTCGGCCACGCCGTGGGCGGTGAAGCCTGCGGTGATGGAGCCCGTTTCGCGCACCACGGCCGCCAGGTTTTCGAAGCGGGGCAGGGGAAAGTAGCGCTCGCTGATGTGCAGGGGCTGGCCCTCGGCGTCGCCCCGCACGCGCAGCGCCAGCAGCGGGCTGCGTGCAGGCACCTGCAGCGCCTTGGCCAGCGCCGCCGTGGCGCGCGTGGTCTGGGCCTGCAGCACCACCAGGCTGCCGCGCAGACCGGCCTGTGCCAGGCCCTGCTGGTGGCGCGTGCGCTTGCCCAGCACCAGGTCCACCGCAAAGTCTTCCACATAGGTGCCGCTGCCCTGCGTGATGCGCACCAGCCCCTGGCTGCACAGGCTGGCGAGCGAACGGCGGATGGTGTGGCGGTTCACGCCGAACTGCTCGGCCAGCGCGTGCTCCGAGGGCAGTCGCTGGCCCGGCGGATAAACGCCGCTGCCGATGGCCTCGGCCAGCTCGGCGGCTATGCGCGTCCAGAAGCTGTCGCGCGCAGGGCGCAGTGGTGGTGCTTGCGGGACCTGTAGCGGGGTCGTGAGAGAGGTGGTGCTGGCTGTCATGAAACCTACATGCGCGCTCTTTAAGCTGGCGCCAGTTGTTCAATTTGTCTATACAACTTTCAGGGTACCACTTCCATGTTTCAAGCCTTTGACAACCCGGGACCGGGCCGCCCCCTGGGCCGCGCGCAGTGGATGGCGCTGCTGGCCCGGGCGCCGCTGGGGCTGCTCGAATCTGCGTTGCACGAGCATGCCACGCGCCCCGCGCGCTGGCTGCGTGCACCAGAGACCGGCCTGATGATGGTGCAGGGCCGCGCCGGTGGCACGGGCGAGCGCTTCAACCTGGGTGAGGTCACCGTCACCCGCTGTGCGCTGCGCGTGGCCGACGCATCGGACGCCGCCGAGGCCACTGTGGGCGTGGCCTACGTGCTGGGCCGCTCGCACCGCCAGGTGCAGCTGGCGGCCTTGGCCGATGCGCTGCTGCAAGACCCTGTTCAGCAACCGGTGCTGGACGCACAACTGCTCGAACCCATCCGCAACCACCTGCGCAACACCCAGGCCGAGCGCCAGGCGCGGGCCGCCAGCACCAAGGTGGACTTCTTTACCGTGGCGCGCGAGAGCGGTTGCGACAACGACGAGGACACCGAATGAGCACGAACTCCTTGGCATCGCTGGGTGCCGGATTCTCGAACGAAGCCTTTGGCAGCCAGGCGGTGTTCCGCGCCGTGCTGCAGGCGCTGTCGCACCCCGGCCGCACGGTGGCGGTAGAACACGACGCGCAAGCTCCTGCCGTGGGGCATGCCGCATCGGCTGCCGTGCTGCTGGCGCTGCTCGACAGCGACTGCACGTTGTGGCTCTCGCCCAGGCTGGCAAACAGCGATGCCGGTGCCTGGCTGCGCTTTCACACAGGCTGCACTGTGGTGACCGATCCGGTGCAGGCCCGCTTTGTGTGGGTGGCGCAGGGCGACGAATGGCCAGCGCTCGGCAGCCTGGCCTTGGGCACCGACGTCTACCCGGACCAATCGGCCACCTGCGTGGTCGATGTACCGCGCGCCACCGCCACCAAGGCGGACGCCATCAATGCGTGGCAATTGCGCGGACCGGGAATTCAGGAGATGGCGGCTTTGCAGGTGGATGGTTTGCCCGAGGACTTCGAGACTCACTGGGCAGCCAACCACGCAGTGTTTCCACGCGGTGTGGATCTGCTGCTGGCCACTCCAGACCACATCGTGGGCCTGCCACGTACCACGCGGGCAGCGCGCGGTGCCACTGCACTTCAGGAGGCCTGAGCATGTACGTAGCCGTCAAGGGCGGAGAAGCCGCCATTCTCAACAGCTACCAGTTGCTGGCCCGCCAGCGCCGTGGCGATACCGCACAACCCGAACTCTCGGTAGCGCAGATCCGCCAGCAGCTCAAGCTGGCGGTGGACCGCGTCATGACCGAGGGATCGGTGTACGACCCCGAGCTTGCGGCCCTGGCCATCAAGCAGGCAGCAGGCGACCTGGTGGAAGCCATCTTTTTGCTGCGCGCCTACCGCGCCACGCTGCCGCGCCTGGGCACCACCTGCCCGTTGGACACCAGCCGCATGGTGCTAGACCGGCGCATCTCCGCCACCTTCAAGGACCTGCCCGGCGGGCAGGTGCTGGGCCCCACCTACGACTACACGCAGCGCCTGCTCGACTTCAAGCTGCTGGCAGAAGTCACGGTGACGTCACCTGCCGCTGCGGCAGCGGTTGTGCCACCCGGCCCCACCCCGCGCGTGGTGGACCTGCTCAACCAGGAAGGCTTGATCGAAACCCGCCCCGTGCCCCCGGGCGACCCGGCGCCCACGGACCTGACCCGCGAGCCACTGCGCTTCCCTGCCAACCGCGCCACGCGCCTGCAAAACCTGGCGCGCGGGGACGAGGGCTTCTTGCTCGCCATGGCGTATTCCACGCAGCGCGGCTATTCGCACTCGCACCCGTTTGTGGGTGAGGTGCGCCTGGGCACGGTAGCGGTGGAGGTCGTACCCGAAGAGCTGGGCTTTGCCATCGAGATCGGTGACATCGAGATCACCGAATGCGAAATGGTGAACCAGTTTGCGGGCAGCAAGAGCCAGCCCCCGCAGTTCACGCGCGGCTACGGTCTGGCTTTTGGCCACAGCGAGCGCAAGGCGATGGCCATGAGCTTGGTGGACCGAGCCCTCCGTGCCGATGAGCTGGGTGAACCGGTGGAGTCGCCCGCGCAGATGCAGGAATTTGTGCTGGGCCACAGCGACAGCCTGGAGGCGTCTGGCTTCGTGCAGCACCTGAAGTTGCCCCACTACGTGGACTTTCAGTCCGAACTGGAGCTGGTGCGCAAGATGCGCGCCGCTGCCGCCCACCCCACCACCCCCGCCGAGGAGGATGCCGCATGAGCGCGCCCATGGAACCCGCCGTGATGGGCTTGCCCGCCGACGCCGCACCGGTGGACGGCCACTTCAACTTTGCCTACCTGGACGAGCGCACCAAGCGCATGATCCGCCGCGCCATCCTCAAGGCCGTGGCCATCCCCGGCTACCAGGTGCCGTTTGGCTCCCGCGAAATGCCGCTGCCCTATGGCTGGGGCACGGGCGGCATCCAGGTCACCGCTTCCATCATCGGCCCGCAGGACTGCCTCAAGGTCATCGACCAGGGATCGGATGACACGGTCAACGCGGTCAACATCCGCCGCTTCTTCGAGCGCACCACGGCCGTGGAGACCACCACCCGCACACGCGCGGCCACGCTGATCCAGACGCGCCACCGCATCCCCGAGACACCGCTGGCCGAGGGCCAGGTCATCGTCTACCAAGTGCCAGTGCCCGAGCCCATGCAGCGCCTGGAGCCGCGGGAGACCGAAACGCGCACTCTGCATGGCCTGGCCGAGTACGGGCTCATGCACGTCAAGCTCTACGAAGACATCGCGCGCTACGGCCACATTGCCACCACCTACGACTACCCCGTGCTGGTCAACGGCCGCTATGTGATGGCGCCGTCGCCCATCCCCAAGTTCGACAACCCCAAGATGCACATGAACCCCGCGCTGCAGCTGTTTGGCGCGGGCCGCGAAAAGCGCATCTATGCCGTGCCGCCCTATACGCCGGTGGAGAGCCTGGGTTTTGAGGACCACCCGTTCGAGGTGCAGCGCTGGGATGCTGCCTGCGCGCTGTGTGGCGCCACCGACAGCTTTCTGGACGAGGTCATCACCGACGACCAGGGCGGGCGCATGCATGTCTGTTCCGATTCGGACTACTGCCAGGAGCGCCAGGCGCAGCAGGCCGAAACGGCGCGGGTGGAAGGCGGCGCCGCATGAGCACCGTGCACCTCCGCGAAGCCCGGCAGGCAGACCTGGAGAGCGTGCTGGCGCTGTATGCCGCCATTGAAGACAGCCCGGTCGACGTGCTGACCCTGGAAGAAGCCCAGGCCGTGTGGGCCCAGTTCGCCCGCTACCCCAGCTACCGCCTGTGGGTGGCCTGTGACCCCGCGCAGCACGGCGCCGTGGTGGGCACCTATGCGCTGCTCGTCATGCACAACCTGGCGCACCGGGGCACGCCCTCGGCCATCGTCGAAGACGTGGTGGTGGCACAGGACCAGCAGGGCCGAGGCATTGGCCGCCAGATGATGGCCCACGCCATGCAGCAGGCGCGCGACGCGGGCTGCTACAAGCTCGCGCTCTCGTCCAACGCCCGCCGCAAGGGCGCGCATGCCTTCTATGAATCCTTGGGCTTTGCGCAGCATGGCCTGAGCTTTGTTGTCGAGACCCTCACATGAATCACCCCGAACCTTCTGCGCCGCTGCTGAGCGTGCGCAACGTCAGCAAGCGCTATGGTGACCGCGTGGCGCTGCACGGCGCGTCCTTTGACCTGTGGCCCGGCGAGGTGCTCGCCGTGGTGGGGGAGTCGGGCTCCGGCAAGTCCACGCTGCTCAACGCCATTGCAGCACGCAGCGCCCCGGACGAAGGCACGGTGCAGTTCCGCCAGCGCAGCGGAGAGCTGCAAGACATCTACGCCATGACCGAAGCGCAGCAGCGTCTGCTGGCCCGCACCGACTGGGGCTTTGTGCACCAGAACGCGGCAGACGGCCTGCGCATGGATGTGTCCGCCGGTGCCAACGTGGGCGAGCGCCTGATGGGCCTGGGCGAGCGCCACTATGGCCGCCTGCGCGCCACGGCCACCGAATGGCTGCAGCGTGTGGAGATCGACGCGGCGCGCATCGACGACGCACCACGCACGTTTTCGGGCGGCATGCGCCAGCGCCTGCAGATTGCGCGCAACCTGGTCACGCAGCCCCGCCTGGTGTTCATGGACGAACCCACCTCGGGCCTCGATGTATCAGTGCAGGCGCGCCTGCTGGACCTGCTGCGCCAGCTCACGCGGCAGATGCAGTTGGCGGCCATTGTGGTCACGCACGACCTGGCCGTGGCACGCCTGCTGGCCCACCGCATGGTGGTCATGCAGCGCGGCCGCGTGGTGGAGGCCGGCCTGACCGACCAGGTGCTCGACGACCCGCAACACCCTTACACCCAGCTCCTCGTTTCTTCGGTACTGCAGCCATGAACCAGCCCCCTTCCATTGCGCCCATTCTCCAGATGCAAGGGGTGGCCAAGCGCTTCACCCTGCACCACCAGAACGGCATCGAACTGCCCGTGCTCGCCCAGGTGGACCTGGCGGTGCAGCCCGGTGAATGTGTGGTGCTGGACGGCCCCTCGGGCATGGGCAAGAGCACGCTGCTCAAGATGATCTACGCCAACTACCGGGTCAATGCAGGGAGCATCACCGTGCGCTCGGCCGATGGCGCAGTGGTGGATGTGACGCAGGCCACGCCGCGTGCGCTGGTGCAGCTGCGGCGCGACACCGTGGGCTATGTGAGCCAGTTCCTCCGGGTCATCCCGCGCGTGTCGGCGCTGGACGTGGTGGCCGAGCCACTGGCGGAAGACGCCGGCGACGACCCAGCGGGCATCGAGGCCGCACGCGAGACCGCCCGGCAGTGGCTGACCCGCCTGCGCATCCCCGAGCGGCTGTGGCACCTTCCACCCGCCACCTTCTCGGGCGGGGAGCAGCAGCGCATCAACATTGCCCGCAACATGATCAAGCCCAAACCCCTGCTGTTGCTGGACGAGCCCACCGCATCGCTCGATGCAGCCAACACCGAGACCGTGATCGCCATGATCCGCGAGGCCGTAGCGCGCGGCGCGGCCCTGGTGGGCATCTTTCACGACGCGCAGGTGGGCGCCGCCGTGGCCACACGCCGGGTGAATGTGGGCGACTTTCGGGGAGTATCGGCATGACCGCGACCGTGTTCAAGAACGCCCGCATGGTGCTGTCGGGCGAAGTGGTGTTGGGCAGCCTGCAGGTGGATGGCGGGCGCATTGCGTCGCTGGATAGTGGGGGCACTGCGGCCCTGCAAGGCATCGACCTGGGGGGCGACTACCTGCTGCCGGGCTTGGTCGAAATCCACACCGACAACTTCGAGCGCCACCTGATGCCGCGACCCAAGGTGCAATGGGCCGAGATGCCCGCACTGCTGGCGCACGACGCCGAGATTGCGGCCGCAGGCATCACCACGGTGCTGGATGCGCTGGGCGTGGGCGAGGCCGATGTGGACAGCCTGCGCGGCAGCGCCTGGAACCGCGTGCTCGACACCATCGACACCTGCACCGAGCGCAACCTGCTGCGGGCCGACCACCACCTGCATGTGCGCTGCGAGCTGCCTGCGCCCAACACCATCGACCTGTTCGAGCCGTTCCACGGGCACCCGCGCCTGTCGTTGATCTCACTGATGGACCACACCCCAGGTCAGCGCCAGTGGGAGAACATCGAGCAGGCGCGCACCTACTACACCGGCAAGAAGGGCTGGAGCGCCGAGAAATTCGAGCGCCAGGTGGCGCACGCTGCCACGCTGCAGGCGCAGTACGCCGAGCCACACCGTGCGTACTTCGTGGATTACTGCCGCACGCACGGCATCTCGCTGGCCAGCCACGACGACACCACGGTGGCCCATGTGGAGCAGGCCCATGCCGAAGGGGCCGCGATGTCGGAGTTCCCGACCACACTGGCCGCAGCCCAGGCCGCGCACGAACGTGGCTTGCTCACCGTGATGGGCGGGCCCAACGTGGTGCGCGGTGGTTCGCATTCGGGCAACGTGGCGGCGGCCGACCTGGCGCGCAGGGGGCTCTTGGACATCCTCTCGTCCGACTATGTGCCCGGCAGTCTGCTGAGCGCGGTGATGCGGCTGGTGCAGGACGACATCCTGCCTTTACCACAGGCTGTGGCCACCGTCACCCACAACCCGGCCAAGGCGGCGGGCATGCTGGACCGGGGCGCGCTGGCGCCCGGCCTGCGCGCCGACCTGGTGCAGGTGCACATGGCCGAGCTGCCCGATGGCGGCCGCCAGGCCGTGGTGCGTGGGGTGTGGCGCGAAGGGCAGCGCGTCCTGTAGAGCGCGTGCAGGTCGTTTCCTGACATCCAAACTTCTCCCAACTGTCAAAGCACTGTCACGCCCGACAACCACACTCCGGTTGTCTAGACGACTTAACCCTCAGGAGGCTGCCATGACTGCCGCACTGCACATCCACCAACTGAACAAGCACTTCGCCAACGGCAAACGCGCCCTGCGCGACATCAACCTCACCGTGCAGCGCGGCGAGATGGTGGCGCTGATTGGTGCCTCGGGCTCGGGCAAGTCCACCCTGCTGCGCCACGTGGCGGGCCTGGTGGTAGCCGATGCGGCCAGCGATTCGCTGATCGAGGTGGATGGTCGCTGCGTGCAGCAGGGCGGGCGCATCCACAGCGACATCCGCAAGGTGCGTTCGCAGGTGGGCTTTGTGTTCCAGCAGTTCAACCTGGTGGACCGCTTGCCGGTGTTGATGAACGTGCTGGTGGGCCTGCTGCACCGCACGCCCTGGTGGCGCGGCTGGCTGCGCATGTTCAAGCCGCAGGAGCGCGCGCTGGCGCTGGAAGCGCTCCACCGCGTGGGCATTGCCGAATGCCATGCACAACGTGCTTCCACCCTGTCCGGCGGGCAGCAGCAGCGCGCGGCCATTGCCCGCACGCTGGTGCAGGGCGCCAAGGTGGTGCTGGCCGACGAGCCCATCGCCTCGCTGGACCCCGAATCCTCGCGCAAGGTCATGGACATCCTGGCCCGCATCAACCGCGAGGACCGCTGCACTGTCATCGTGTCGCTGCACCAGGTAGATGTGGCCATCAAATACTGCCCCCGCGTGGTGGCCTTGCACCACGGTCAGGTGGTGCACGCCGACGAAATTCTGTCGGATGCAGCGGGTGCCCCCACAGCACCCGTGCACGCCCCAACACCCGTCCCACAGTGGGCGCCCGCCATGGTCCAGGCCGCCTGAACGGCCTTTTGTTTCTTTTCAATTCCTTTCTCTGGAGTTTTCAACATGTTCAAGAAACTGTGTGCCGCCCTGACGATCGGGCTGGGTTTGACCACGGGCGCGTGGGCCCAGGACATCAACTTCGGCATGATCTCGACCGAGGCCTCGCAAAACCTCAAGGCAGACTGGCAGCCCCTGCTGGATGACATGGCCAAGCAGACCGGTCTGAAGATCAATGCCTTCTTTGCATCCGACTACGCAGGCCTCATCGAAGCCATGCGCTTCAACAAGATGCAGGTGGCCTGGCTGGGCAACAAGTCGGCCATGGAAGCCGTGGACCGCGCCAACGGCGAAGTCTTTGCGCAGATGGTGAACGCAGACGGCACCCAGGGCTACTACTCGCACCTCATCGTGCACAAGGACAGCCCCCTGGCCACCCTGGATGACGTGCTCAAGAACGGCAAGTCGCTGAGCTTTGGCAACGGCGACCCCAACTCCACCTCGGGCTTCCTGGTGCCCGGCTACTACGCCTTTGCACAGAACAAGATCGACGCGAAGACGCACTTCAAGATCACGCGCAGTGCCAACCACGAGACCAACGCGCTGGCCGTGGCCAACAAGCAGGTGGATGTGGCCACCAACAACAGCGAGAACCTGGAAAAGATCAAGGAGCGCCAGCCCGAGAAGTTCAAGGACATCAAGATCGTCTGGACCTCGCCCCTGATTCCGCTGGACCCGCTGGTGATGCGCAAGGACTTGCCCGAGGCCACCAAGACCAAGATCCGCGACTTCTTCTACAACTACGCCAAGACCGATGCGCGCGAGAAGGAGATCGTGATGAAGATCTCCAAGCTCTCGGGCTTCAAGCCATCAACGAACGCACAGCTCACCCCCATCCGCCAGCTGGACCTGTTCGGCAAGCGCAACAAGATCGAGGCCGACGCGACGCTGGCTGATTCTGACAAGAAGACCCGCCTGGCCGAGATCGACCAGCAGCTGGCGTCGTTGAAGTAATCCGTAGGTTTCTTGTTATGGCCCGGGTGTCTCCATGTCCTCTGCTTTGAATCCCTCGCTGGCCACACTGGCCGGCACCTCGTCGCCCAAGCGCAGCCTGGCCTGGTACCTGTCGTGGGGCATCCTGCTGGTGTTGCTGGCGGCGTCCTGGAAGGGCGCCGACATGCGCCCGTTCGATCTGTGGAACGACTCGGGCAACATGGTCAGCTATGCGGCGGAGTTCTTTCCGCCCAATTTTGCGCAGTGGCGGATCTATGTGCAGGAGATGCTGGTCACGCTGCAGATCGCGCTGTGGGGCACGGCGCTGGCGGTGGTCACCGCCGTGCCGCTGGCACTGCTGGCCTCGTCCAACATCGTGCCCTGGTGGGTCTACCAGCCGGTGCGCCGCGTGCTGGACGCGTGCCGCGCCATCAACGAAATGGTGTTTGCCATGCTGTTTGTGGTGGCCGTGGGCCTGGGGCCTTTTGCGGGTGTCCTGGCCCTGTGGATCCACACCTCGGGCACCCTGGCCAAGCTGTTCTCCGAAGCCGTGGAGGCGATTGACCCGCAGCCCGTGGAAGGCATCCGCTCCACCGGTGCGAGCGCACTGCACGAAATCATCTATGGCGTGATCCCGCAGGTCATGCCGCTGTGGATCTCGTACACGCTGTACCGCTTTGAAGCCAACGTGCGTTCGGCTTCGGTGGTGGGCATGGTGGGCGCCGGGGGCATTGGGGTGGTGCTGTGGGAAATCATCCGGGGCTTCCAGTACGCCGAGACCTGCGCGGTCATGCTCATCATCGTGGTCACGGTGAGTGTTATCGACCTGGTGTCGGCCCGCATCCGCAAGGCACTGGTCTGACAAGGAGCACACCGTGGCATTGACCCTTGAAGACATCACCCACCTGCTTGCCACGCGGGGCGTGAACCAGTACGGCCGCGAGGCGGTCAGCCAGCTGGAGCATGCGCTGCAGTGTGCACAGTGGGCCGAAAAATCGGGTGAAACCCCGGCCACCGTCGTCGCGGCCCTGCTGCACGACCTGGGCCACCTGCTGGCGCCGGGGGGCGACACGGCCGAGCAGGACGACCTGCACCAGTACATGGCCATCCCGTTCTTGCGGGGCCTACTGCCCGACGCGGTGCTGGAGCCCATCCGCCTGCATGTGGATGCCAAGCGCTACCTGTGCACCATGGAGCCGGGGTACTGGGAGACACTGTCGCCCGCATCGCAGCACAGCCTGGTGCTGCAGGGCGGGCCCTTCACGCCCAAAGAGGCGATGCAGTTTGCGGCCCAGCCCTTCGCGCAGGAGGCCATCCGCCTGCGCCGCTATGACGACCATGCCAAGGTGCCGGGGCTGGTCACGCCCCCGCTGGGCTACTACATGGCGCTGGGGCAGCGGCTGGCGCCAGTTCCGGCGGCTATTGCCGCTGCGGCTGAACTCGCCCCGGTGGCAGCGTAAACAGCCGCGCGACCAAGCCGAGGCAGCCCCCGCGCGTCAACCTCCCTTGTCGCCATTCACCCAGCCCAGGTCCAGCGGCCGGTCCTCGAATTCGGTGTTCAGGACCACGGTGCTCGTGGTGCGCGCCACGCCGGGAATCGCCTTGATCTGGTAAAGCACGTCCTCCAGCCCGCGCGCGTGCGTGGTGCGGATCTTGGCCAGGAAGTCGTGCTCGCCAGCCACGCTGTGCAACTCCTCCACCTGGGGGATACCGCGCAGGCGCGGCGCAATGTCGCGGCAGTGCGCGCCGCCATCGTTGCGGATCGCCACAAACGCGGTGAAGTTCAGCCCCACGCGTTCCGGGTCCACGCTGATCGAAAACCGGCGAATCACGCCCTTGTCCAGAAGCTTCTTCACGCGCTCGTGCACGGCGGCGGTGGACAGTCCCACTTCGGCCCCCACATCGGCATAGGAACGTCGGCCATCGGCGCCTAGCGCCGAAATAATTCTGGCGTCCATGTCATCTGTCTGAATATTTGCTTGCATAGCCGCTCGATTTTGGTAAAAATTCCGAAAACCTCGCGGTTTCCATAAATTATTCGGTCAGGTGAAGAATATGCCGGCAATTTTCAATGCGCAAGCCCATGCACAGCGCAAAGGGGCGGTGGCCATGGCACTGCTCCTGGTCTACATCGTCTGGGGCACTACCTATTTCGCCATTGGTATTGCGCTGCAGAGCATGCCGCCGCTGCTGATGAATGCGATCCGCTTTCTGTGTGCAGGGGGGGTGATGCTGCTGATTGCGTTGTGGCAAGGCCATGCATTGCCCACGTGGGTGCAATGGCGCAACTCGGCGGTGGTGGGCGGCTGCATGGTGTTTCTGGCCATGAACCTGATGGGCTTTGCACAAAAGCTGGGCATTGGCTCGGGCCTGATGGCCACGGTGGTCACCACCATGCCGATGTGGCTGGCGCTGTGGTCGCGCTGGGGCGGCGAGCGCGTGCCGTTCACCAGCTGGATCGGCCTGGCGCTGGGCGTGGTGGGTGCGCTGCTGCTGGCGCTGGAGGGCGACTTTTCAGCCACCTGGCTCGGTGCGCTGCTGGCCTTTGGTGCGCCGCTGTGCTGGAGCGTGGGCTCGTATGCATCGCGCAAGCTGTCGCTACCTGCGCCCGCCATGGCATCGGCCGCGCAATGGTTTGCGGGGGGCGCCATGGGGCTGGTGGTGGCGTTGTGGTTTGAGCCGTTGAGCGCCCTGGGCCAGGTCACTGCCAAGTCGTGGGCAGCGTGGGTCTACCTGCTGGTATTTGGCACTTTGGTAGCGCTCAATGCGTACCTGTGGCTGCTGCAGAACACGTCGGCCGCGCTGGCGGGCAGCTATTCGTTTGTGAACCCTGCGGTGGCTTTGCTGGTGGGCGTGGCGCTGGGGGGCGAGCTGCTCACGGGCTGGGTGTTTGCCGCGCTGCCGTTGATTGGGGCGGCGCTGGCGTTCATTCTGTATGGGCAAGCGCTGCAGCGGTGGCTGGAAAAGCTCGGTCCGGGATTACAGCGGTTGCTTCAATCTCGATCTTCGCGCGCTCTTCCATGAGCCCCGCCACCTGCACGCAGGCCATGGCCGGAAAGTTCTTGCCCAGCACCTCGCGGTAGACCGCGCCCAGCTCCTTCAGGCGGCTGTTGTATTCGTTGCGGTCGGTCACGTACCAGGTCAGCCTCACCAGATGCTCGGGGCCTGCGCCCCCAGCCTCCAGCACCGCCCGCACATTCAACAGCGTCTGCCTCGTCTGGTCGATGAAATCGTCGCTCTCAAACTGTTGCTGCGCGTTCCAGCCGATCTGGCCGCCGGTGAAGACCATGGTGCCGCGCGCGGCCACGCCGTTGGCGTAGCCCTTGGGGGTGACCCAGCCTTCGGGCTGCAAAAGGGTGTTTTTCATCGTCATGTTGTTTTTGTGGAAGTGGGCGATGTGGCGGAGGGTGATGCGGCCGCACCCTGGCGCAGCTTGAAACGCTGCAGCTTGCCGGTTTCGGTGCGTGGCAGGGCCGTGACGAACTCCACCACGCGTGGGTATTTGAACGGGGCGATGGTGGCCTTCACGTGGTCCTGCAGGGTCTTGACCATGGCGGCGTCGCCGGTGTGGCCGGTCTTGAGCACGCAGATGGCCTTGACCACCATGCCGCGCTCTTCGTCGGGCACGCCGATCACCCCGCACTCGGCCACGGCCGGGTGGCGCAGCAGGGCGTCTTCCACCTCGGGGCCGCCCACGTTGTAGCCGGCGGTGATGATCATGTCATCGTCGCGCGCCTGGTAGAAGAAGTAGCCGTCCGCGTCTTGCGTGAACGCATCGCCGGGGTAGTTCCAGCCATCCTTCACGTACTTGGCCTGGCGCGGGTCGTCGAGGTACTTGCAGCCCGTGGGGCCGATCACCGCGAGCTTGCCCACGGTGCCGCGTGGCAGCTCATTGCCATCGTCGTCCACCACCTTGGCGATGTAGCCGGGCACCACCTTGCCGATGGCGCCGCGCCGGCTCTCACCGCCGGGCGAGGAAATGAAGATGTGGAACATCTCCGTGGCGCCGATACCGTCCGTCATGTCCAGACCGGTCGCCTCCTTCCACAGCTGGCGCGTCGCGTCGGGCAGGCCTTCGCCCGCGCTCACGCTGGTGCGCAGCTGGGGCAGGCCGATCTGCTTGGCAAAGGGTGCCATCTGCCGGTAGGAGGTGGGGGCGGTGTAGCAGATGGTCACGCCCGCATCGCGCATCAGCCGCACCATGGTTTCGGGCGTATAGGGCTGGTCCGGAAAGTACACGCTGGCCCCGGCCCACATCGGAAACACCAGCAAGCCGCCCAGGCCAAAGGTGAACGCCAGGGGCGGCGAGCCCGCCACGATGTCATCGGGCGTGGCCTTGAGTACATGGCGCGGCCAGGCCTCGCAGCCTGCCAGCACATCGCGGTGCGTGTGCACGGCCGCCTTGGGGGAACCTGTGGTGCCCGAGGTGAACGCCATCAGCGCGATGTCGTCCGCCGACGTGGGGCAGGGCGGCGTGGTGCCGGGCTTGCCCTGCGCGCGCTGCAGCAGGTCGGCTGCATCCGGCGCTGTGTGGAAGGGCAAGATGGTGGCGAGCACGGGGTGCTGCGTCTGCGCGGCCCGCAGCTCGGCCAGCAGGCGGCCGTCGCACAGTGCCAGCGTGGGCTGGGCACGGTCGATGATGCTGCCCAGCTCCACCGCGCGCAGCAGCGGCATGGTGGCCACCGCCACCAGCCCCGCGTAGACGGTACCCAGCCAGGCCAGCGCCATCTCCACCGTGTTGCCTCCGCGCAGCAGCACGCGGTTGCCGGGCACGAGGCCGTGGTCCTGCGTCAGTACCTCGGCAATGCGCGCGACCTCGGTGCGGGCGTCGCGGTAGGTATACGTGCGGTGCGGGCCGCGCAACAGGGGGCGGTCGATGTGGCCCGCACGTTCGGCCTGGTCGAACAGCGCCTGCACCAGGTTGGCCTGTTGGGCGATCTGCAGTTCGGGCAGGTCGTAGCGCAGTGTGGGCCAGGCCTCGGGTGCAGGCAGGCGGTCGTGCACGAAATGGTCGGGCTGGGCGGAGGGGGCTTTCATGCGATTACTCCTGCAAAACGGCCTTACCGATGATGAGCTGCTGCACTTCGGTGGCGCCTTCGTAAATGCGCAGCGAGCGGATGTCGCGGTACAGCGATTCGACCTTGCTGCCCACTTCCACGCCGCGCCCGCCGTGCAGCTGCAGCGCCATGTCGATGACGCGCTGGGCGTTTTCAGTGGCGGTCATCTTGGCCATCGCCGCTTCGGCAGTCACGCGCGCCTGGCCCGTGTCGCGCAGCCAGGCCGCGCGGTAGGTGAGCAGCGCGGCGCTGTCCACCAGCGCGGCCATCTCGCCGATCTTGGCTTGGGTGAGCTGGAAGTCCGCCAGCGTCTGGCCGAACATGCGGCGTTGGCGGGCGTGGTGCACGGCCTCGGCCAGTGCGCGGCGCGCCATGCCCAGTGCGGCGGCGGCCACCGATGCGCGGAAGATGTCCAGCGTGCGCATGGCCAGCTTGAAGCCGCCGTTCTCGTCGCCCAGCAGCGCGGTGGCGGGCACGTTGCAGTTGGTGAACTGCAGCGTGGCCAGCGGGTGGGGAGCCATCACATGGATATGGCGCGAGGCGTCCAGGCCCGGCGTGTTCGCATCGACGATGAAGGCGCTGATGCCGCGCGTGCCGCCGCTCGGGTCGGTCTTGGCGAACACGCAGTAGAAGTCGGCGATGCCGCCGTTGCTGATCCAGGTTTTGGTGCCGTTCAAGCAAAAAGTGCCTGTAGCGCTAGTCGAATCTGTGCTGGCAGCTATGGTTTGCATAGCGCCCACATCTGACCCCGCCTCGGGCTCGCTCAGCGCGAACGCAGCGATTAGTTCGCCACGCGCCACGCCTTGCAGGTAGTGCGCCTGCTGCGCGGGGCTGCCCGCCAGCGTGATCGCACCGCTGCCCAGTCCTTGCATCGCAAACGCAAAGTCCGCCAGCGGTGAGTGGTAGGCTAGGGTCTCGCGCAGCAGCACCAGCGCGCGCGAGTCCAGTGCGGGCAGCGCGCCGCCGTGCTCGGCCGGCACACAGTAGCGCAGCCAGCCGCCCGCGCCCAGGCGCTGCACCCAGTCGCGGCAGGCGGCGCGGTCGTCGGTTTCATCGACCTGCTGTGCGGCAGCCCAGGGCACCAGGCCCTCGGCCAGCGCGCGGTGGGCGTCGTCGAAGAAGGGCAGGGCCAGGTGCGCCGTGGAGGGCGGGCGGGGGGCCGGGGGCGTTGCAACGTGCATGGGCTCAATCTCCCTGGAACACGGGCTTTTGCTTGGCGGCAAACGCCTCGTACGCACGCCGGAAGTCTTCGGTCTGCATGCAGATAGCCTGCGCCTGCGCCTCGGCCTCGATGGCCTGCTCGATGGTCATGCTCCACTCCTGGCTCAGCATGGTCTTGGTCATGCCGTGGGCGAAGGTGGGACCATCGGCCAGCGCGCGCGCGGTGGCCTGCACGTTGGCCAGCAGGTCAGCGCTCTCATACAGATCGTTGAAGAAGCCCCAGGCGAGACCCTCGTGCGCTGTCATCGCGCGGCCGGTGAACAGCAGCTCGCTGGCGCGGCCCTGGCCGATCATGCGCGGCAGCAGTGCGCAGGCGCCCATGTCGGCGCCGGCCAGGCCCACGCGGGTAAACAAGAACGCGGTCTTGGTGGCCTCGGTGCCGTAGCGCATGTCGCAGGCCAGCGCCATCATCGCGCCCGCACCGGCACAGATGCCGTCGATGGCGCCCAGCACGGGCTGCGGGCAGGCGCGCATGGCTTTGACCAGGTCGCCCGTCATGCGCGTGAACTCCAGCAGTTCGGGCATGGTCATGGTGGTGAGCGGGCCGATGATCTCGTGCACGTCGCCGCCCGAGCAGAAGTTGCCGCCCGCACCCGTGACAACGATGGTTTTCACATCGGTGGCAAAGCGCAGCGCGTAGAAGAAGTCGCGCAGCTCGGCATAGCTCTGGAAGGTGAGAGGGTTCTTGCGGTCCGGGCGGTTGAGCGTGACGGTGCCCACACCATCGGCAAAGGTCCAGGCAAAGTGCTCGGCCACATAGCTGGCTTGCGGGTTGAACTGCTCGCGCATGGGGTTGCTCGCCCCGATGAAGTGTTTCATTCGGCTGTCTCCAGAGAATTGTTTTGTGTGTGTTCTTTCACCTTGCCCAGCAGGCGGTACAAGGTGCTGATGTCGCGCTCGCCCAACGAGGCGAAGGCTTCGACGATCCATTGCTCGTGCTGGCGTGCCATGGTGTTGAACTGCTCGCGGCCTTGCGGCGTGAGGCGCACGAGGTACGCGCGGCGGTCACCTTCCACGTCCATGCGCTCCACCAGGCCTTCGGCCACGAGCTGGTCGGTGATGCCGGTGATGTTGCCGCTCGTCACCATCATGCGGCGCGAGAGTTCTTTCATCTTCATGCCATCGGGCGCGCGCTCCAGCTGCGCCATCAGGTCAAAGCGCGGCAAGGTGGTGTCGAACTGCGCGCGCAGATGGCTGCGCACCTGTTTTTCGATGAGCTGGGTGCAGGTAAGCAGGCGCAGCCACAGGCGCAGGGCTTCGGGATGTTCGCTGGGGGCGGCGCCGTGCAGGCGGGCTTCGAGGTCCATGGTGGCTTACTCGATGGCTGCGGGTTTGCTGGATTCCTGCGCCGGGGCGGTCAGCGCGGCCATCTGCTTTTGCTTGGCGATCTCGCGCAGCATCTGGTCGCGGCCGCTGTGATACTGCACCGGCCAGTCGGTGTGCGCTGCGGCCACGAGGCTCAGCTGCGCGGCAGCGTGCAGTGTCCAGGCCGGGTCGGCCAGGTGGGGGCGGGCAATGGCACACAGGTCGGCGCGGCCGGCCGCGATGATGCTGTTCGCGTGGTCGGCCTCGGTGATCGCGCCCACCGCCATGGTGGCAATGCCCACTTCGTTGCGGATGCGGTCGGCAAACGGCGTCTGGTACATGCGGCCGTAGACGGGGCGCGAGTCGCGCGTGGTCTGGCCGGAGGACACGTCGATCAGGTCTGCGCCTGCCGCCTTGAACAAGCGCGCAATGGCGATGGCGTCGTCGGCAGTATTTCCGTCAGGGAGCCAGTCGTGGGCCGAGATACGCACGCTCAGCGGCTTGTCGGCCGGCCACACGGCGCGCAGCGCGGTCAGCACCTCCAGCGGGTAGCGGCAGCGGTTCTCCAGGCTGCCGCCGTATGCATCGGTACGCTGGTTGGTGGCGGGGCTCAAAAAGCTGGCCAGCAGGTAGCCGTGTGCGCAGTGCAGCTCCAGCCAGTCAAAGCCGCAGGCCATGGCCCGGCGGGCGCTGTCCACAAAAGCGGCGGTCACGCGGTCCATGTCGGCGCGGGTCATGGCGGCAGGTGTCTGGTTTTGCGCGCCGTAGGCGACGGGGCTAGCGGCCAGCAGGGGCCAGTTGCCCGCCTCTAGCGGCTCGTCCGTGCCCTCCCAGCCCACGCGGGTGGAGCCCTTGGGGCCGCTGTGGCCGAGCTGCAGGCCGATCTTGGCCGTGCTGCTGCCGTGCACAAAGTTGACGACGCGCGCAAAGGCGGCTTGTTGTGCGTCGTTCCACAGACCGGGGCAGGCGGGGGTGATGCGGCCCTCGGGCGTGGGGCTGGTCATCTCCACCATCACCAGCGCCGCGCCGCCGAGGGCGCGCGCGCCCAGGTGCACCAGGTGAAAGTCCTGCGGCACGCCCTCGACTGCGCTGTAGGTGGCCATGGGCGAGACGACGATGCGGTTCTTGAGCGTGAGGCCCTTCAAAGTGAACGGCGTGAGCATGGGCGGAATCGCGGCCTTGCCACCCGCGAGCCAGGCCTCATAGCCCTCCAGCCACGCGGCATCGCGCAGCCGCAGGTTCTCGTGGCTGATGCGCTGGCTGCGCGTGAGCAGCGAGTAGGTGAACTGCTCCACGGGCATGCCGGCGTAGCGCGCCACGTTTTCAAACCACTCGGTGCTGTTGCGCGCGGCGTTCTGGATCTTGAGCACCTCCACGCTGCGGCGCGCTTCATAGTGCTGCAGCACTTCGTCGATGGGCAGGCCGGTGGCGAACTCATTGGCGAGGTCGATGGCGTCTTCCAGTGCGAGCTTGGTGCCGCTGCCAATCGAGAAATGCGCCGTGTGCGCTGCGTCGCCCATCAGCACGATGGGCACACGCTTGCCGCCAACGGTCTCGCGGTGCACCCAGGTGTTGCAGATCACACGCGGAAAGCGGATCCAGTTGGCCGAACCGCGCAGGTGCGTGGCGTTGCTGATGAGCGCGTTGCCGTCCAGGTATTGGGCAAACAGCTTTTCGCAGAATGCAATGGCCTCGGGCTGCTCCATCTGGTCCAGGCCGTGGGCCTTCCACACGGCCTCGGGCGTTTCGACGATGAAGGTGGAGGTGTCGGCGTCAAACTGGTAGGCGTGTGCCTGGAACCAGCCATGCTCGGTCTGTTCGAAAGCAAACGTAAAAGCGTCGAACTTTTTCTTGGTGCCCAGCCATACGAAGCGGCACTGGCGCAGATCGATGTCTGGCTGGTAGGTGGCTGCGTAGCGGGTGCGGATGCGGCTGTTGAGGCCGTCGCTGGCAATGACCAGGTCGGCGTTGTACTGTGCGGCCAGCGCCTGGTCGTCAGCCACGTCGGTTTCGAACACCAGCTCCACGCCCACCGCCAGGCACCGGTCCTGCAGGATGTTGAGCAGGCGCTTGCGGCCAATGCCGCAGAAGCCGTGGCCGGTGGAGCGCACGCTGCGCCCCTTGAAGAACACCTCGATATCGTCCCAGTGGTTGAACGCGTCGCCGATCAGGGCTGCCGTGGGCGCGTCGGCCGCCTGCAGGTTGGCCAGCGTCTGGTCCGACAGCACCACCCCCCAGCCGAAGGTGTCGAACGGCCGGTTGCGTTCGACCACCGTGACGCGGTGCGCGGGGTTTTGCTGCTTCATGAGCAGGGCGAAGTAGAGACCGGCGGGCCCACCGCCAATGCAGAGGATGTTCATGCCAAAATAGTTTAGGCTTAAACAAAACGCTGTCAATGGGGCCTTCCCGGCGAAACCCCTGATGCCATTGCGGGGTGTTGACGCAGTGCAGCAAATTTTTCAAGATGCGCTGCATGAAGCACTTGCTGCACACCTTGGAGGGGCGGCTGGCGGCCTTGCCGGTGCCGATGGCAGTCCAGTTGCCTGCGGGCCAGCGACTGGGCGCGTCCGAGCCCGCCGTCACCTTGCGCTTTCGCGACCGCATGGCCCTGGTGGCGCTGGCCACGGGCGAGATCGGCAATGTGGGGGCTGCCATCGTCGAGGGGCGCGTGGCGCTGGAAGGCGGCATGCGCGACCTGATGGCCGCCGCCGCGGGCCTGTTGACCCGCGACCCGGCCCGCGACCAGCACCACGGCTGGTGGCAGCGGGTGCTGGCACGCGCGCGGTCGATGGCGGTGCACACGCTGGCGCATGACGCGCGGCATGTGCAGTTCCATTACGACCTGTCGGACGACTTCTACGCGCTGTGGCTGGACCCGCGCCGCGTGTATTCGTGTGCGTACTACCGGTCCCCAGACCTGACGCTGGCCCAGGCGCAGGAGGCCAAGCTCGACCACACTTGCCGCAAGCTGCAGCTGCAACCGGGGGATCGGTTTCTGGACATTGGCGCGGGCTGGGGCGGCCTGCTGCTGTGGGCGGCTGAGCACTACGGCGTGGATGCCACGGGCATCACGCTGTCGCGCAACCAGCATGCGCATGTGCAGCGGCGCATTGAAGAGCGTGGGCTGCAGGGGCGCGTGCGCATGCAATTGGTGGATTACCGCGAGCTACAGGTGGAGCAGCCCTTCGACAAGATCGCCTCGGTGGGCATGTTCGAGCATGTGGGCCGCGCACAGATGCTGCGTTACTTTGAAACCGTGGCCCGCCTGCTGCGCCCGGGCGGGCTGGTGCTGAACCACGGCATCACGGCCGGGGGCGCAGACAACGCGCAGCTGGGCGCAGGCATGGGTGACTTTATCGAGCAGTACATCTTCCCCGGCGGCGAGCTGTTGCATGTGAGCGCGGTGTTGCACGACATGGCGCGCGCGGGCCTGGAGATGGTGGACACCGAGAACCTGCGCCCGCACTATGCGCGCACGCTGTGGGCGTGGTCCGACGGGCTCGAAGCCCGATTGCCTGCAGCCCGTGAGGTGCTGGTCGCACAAGGAGGGGAGGAGCAGGGTGATAAGGTCTTGCGTGCGTACCGCCTGTACCTTGCGGGCAGCGCCCTGGGTTTTGAACGTGGCTGGATGGCGCTGCACCAGATGCTGGCCATCAAGCCGGATGGCGACACGGCCAGAGGCCTTTTGTCCGGCGCACAATCGAGCTATCCGTTCACCCGCGACTACATGTATGCGGACCCTGGCAATCTCTTCCGATAGGCCTTGACCATGCTCTACAAATTCAAATCCCGCGCCACCGCCGACCTGATCATGCTCGAACCCCAGGGGCGCCAGATCGTGACCATCATCGGCAAGACACCCGGCGCCAGCGGCATCGTGACCGCTGCCCAGATCCCCGGCGCCATTGCCGCGCTGGAGGCGGCCGTGATCGCCGACGAAGCGCAGCCCGAAGCGCAGGAAAACGATGAGGCTGCGGTTGAAGAAATCAACGAGGCCGTGCGCCTGCGCCAGCGTGCTGCGCCGTTCATCGAGATGCTCAAGCGCAGTGCTGCGGCGGATGTGGATGTGGTGTGGGGTGTGTGACCTGATCGCGAGTGCGTCTGCCGCTCACCAGCGTTGTCAGGCCTGGCTGCGTGCGGTCCCCAGGCGTCGCAGCCCATGCTCGCGCCACGGCTGATGCGGTGGCGCCAACCATCAATCCACCTTGGCCCCCGACGTCTTCACCACCTGCGCCCACTTCTTGTGCTCGTTGTCGATGTGCTTGGCAAATTCGGCCGGGGTGTTGCCGCCGGGGATGGCGCCTTGTGCCAGCAGCCGCTCCTTCATGGCGGGCGTGGCCAGTGACTTGGCGACTTCCTGCTGAATGCGGTTGACGATGTCGGCGGGTGTGCCCGCCGGGGCCAGCAGACCGAACCAGGAACTGGCTTCGTAGCCCTTGAGTGTGGGGCCGCCCGCCTGCTCCACGGTGGGCACATCGGGCAGGGCGCCCGAGCGCTCGGAGCTGGTCACGGCCAGCGCGGTGAGCTTGCCGGCCTTGATCTGCGCCATGGACGAGGGCAGGTTGTCGAACATCACGTCCGCATTGCCCGCCACCATGTCCATGAGCGCCGGGCCTGAGCCACGGTAGGGCAGGTGCAGCATGAAGGTGCCGGTCATGCTTTTGAACAGCTCGCCGGCCAGATGGATCGACGTGCCGTTGCCGCTGGAGGCCATGTTCATCTTGCCGGGGTTGGCCTTGGCCACCCGGATGAAATCCTGCACGTTGTGAATGCCCTGGGCCTTGGCCTTGTCGGCATTCATCACCATCACATTGGGAACAGCCGCCACCATGGTGATGGGCACAAAGTCCTTGATGGGGTCGTACGGCAGCTTCGCGTACAGCGCACGGTTGATGCCGTGGGTGCCCACGGTGCCCATCAACAGCGTGTAGCCGTCGCCGGGCGACTTGGCGACGATCTCCGCGCCCACATTGCCGCCGGCGCCGGCACGGTTGTCCACGATGAACTGCTGGCCGAAGGCCTTGGACAGCTCGGGCGCCATGGCGCGGGCCAGGATGTCGGTCGTGCCACCGGGCGCAAAGGGCACGACGATGCGCACCGGCTTGGTGGGCCATGCCCCCTGGGCGCGCGCCATGGTGGGCAGCAGCGCCGCCGCGCAGGCCAGTGCCAGCGCACTGGCGCCCAGGGTCAGCGCCTGTCGACGTCGCGCACGAAGTGGGTGCACGGCGACTGTCGCGCCGGATGGGCGAGTGGGTGCGTGGAGGGGAGTGCGTGCCATGGAGATCGATCCTTGATGTCGGGGGGAGGAGAAAGGTCTGCCCTGGTTCTACGCGCGTTGGCGCAGTGGAGGCAGATGGATAACCCCAATCCTGTCGGCGCAGGGCATCTGCCAGGCGCTATATCTTGCGCATGGTGCGATCAATAACCCACCACGCACCCATGAAAAAAGCCGCAACGCGGCGGCTTTTTTGGGGGCTGACAGGGCTGCGTTCAGAGCCCTGCCGGGTGCGGGAGCATCAGTCCGCGTAGGTGCCAGCGGCCTTGATGACGGCGCCCCACTTGTCGATCTCAGCCGCCACAAACTTCTTGTGTTCCGGGCCATCGATGCGCTTGTCGGTGATGACCACGGCGCCCAGGGCCTCCTGCTTCTTGATGAACTCCGGGTCCTTCAGTGCGACCTTGAGGGCTTCGTTGATCTTCTTCTGCACATCGGCTGGAGTGCCCTTGGGGGCGTACAGGCCGTGCCAGATGCTCACGTTGAAGTCCTTCAGACCGGATTCGGCCAGGGTGGGCAGGTCCTTGAGCGCGGGCGTGGTCAGGCGCTTGGCGGTGGTCACGGCATAGGCCTTGACCTTCTTGCCTTCGATCTGGCTGGTGGTGTTGGTGGTCTGGTCGCATAGCAGGTCAATCTGGCCGCCAATCAGGTCGGTGATGGCAGGGGCCGTGCCCTTGTAAGGCACATCCGTCATGTCCGTCTGCAGGGCGGACTTGAACATCAGTCCGCACAGGTGCGAGGCCGCGCCCAGGCCCGCGTTGCCCAGGTTGATCTTGCCCTTGTTCTGCTGGATCCAGGCCGTCAACTCCTTGAAGTTGTTGGCGGGCATGGTGGGGCGAGCGATCAGCGTCATGGGCACTTCGTTGACCATGCCCAGGTATTCAAAGTCGTTGGGTACGCTGAACGACAGCTTGCGGTACAGCGCAGGCATGGTGGACATGCCGATGTGGTTGAGCAGCAGCGTGTAGCCATCGGGTGTGGCGCGGGCTACACGGGCGGCACCGATCGAGCTGCCTGCGCCGGCGGTGTTGTCCACCACAACGGTCGCGCCCAAAGGCTTGCGCAGCGCCTCGGCCAGGTCGCGCGCCACACGGTCGGTGGGGCCACCCGCCGCAAAGGGCACCACCAGGGTGACTGTCTTGTCCTTGGCGGGGAAATCCTGCGCATGGGCGCCAAAGGCGGCCACTGCAGCGGCAGCGACGAGGGCGAGTTTCAGCGTTGTTTTCATGGGTGCTCCTGTAAATGACGGGCCATGATAGCGAGGGGTATTTCCGGCAACATTGCGGATAGTACGTAGCACACAAGCCATATGGTCTTTAAGCCAAAGAGGCCTGTAGCGCAGATATTTATTGACTTAAATGCTATTCAAAAGATAGCATTTGTAAGGGTAAACACTGCGGTACCCCGGCGCGCAAAGTGGACATGTTTTGCGCTGTCGCAAGGGCTGGCGCGATGTCCTGGCCATTGATGTGCATGCACATCTTTTGGGCGCCAGCATGCGTTGCCGGCGCTGCCAGCACCGGCTCACGCAGCGCTCCTGCGGCCCCTGCGGCCCCTGCGAGAACGTCAGCGGGCTCTCAGGGGCTACTTGTAGCTGCGCGCGTCTTCGATGACCTTGCCATCGTTGGGCAGTGTGCCCGGGGGCACCATCTGCACCTCGCCGCGCAGCTTGGTCACTTCGCGGATGGCGTCGCTGAGCTGGTGGGCCAGGCCCTCGGCGGTTTCGGTGGTCTCCACCTGCAGCACCATCTGGTCGTTGGCCATCTCGCCGCTGACCACGAGCCGGGCACGCTGCACCTGTGGAAAGCGCCGCGCGATGGTGGCGATCTGGCCGGGGTGCACGAACATTCCGCGCACCTTGGTGGTCTGGTCAGCCCGGCCCATCCAGCCCTTGATGCGGGTGTTGGTGCGGCCGGTGGGGCACTGGCCCGGCAGCACCGCCGACAGGTCGCCAGTACCAAAGCGGATCAGCGGGTAGTCAGGGTTGAGCGTGGTGATGACCAGCTCGCCCACCTCACCCTCGGGCACGGGGTCGCCCGTGCCGGGACGCACGATCTCGACGATCACGCCTTCATCCAGCACCAGGCCTTCGCGGGCCGAGGTTTCATACGCAATCAGGCCCAGGTCGGCGGTGGCATAGCACTGGTAGCCCGCGATGCCACGCTCGGCAAACCAGTCGCGCAGCGAGGGCGGAAAGGCCTCGCCCGACACCAGGGCCTTGGTGACGGTGGGCAGCGCCACGCCCATCTCTGCAGCCTTCTCGACGATGATTTTCAGAAAACTGGGCGTGCCGATGTAGCCCGCAGGCTTCAGCTCGGCCATGGCCTGCACCTGCTGCTCGGTCTGGCCCGTGCCACCGGGGAAGACGGTGCAGCCCAGCGCGTGGGCGCCGGTCTCCATCATCGAACCCGCAGGCACAAAGTGGTAGCTGAAGCTGTTGTGGATCAGCTCGCCGCTGCGAAAGCCCGCTGCGTGGATCGCGCGCGCCATGCGCCAGTAGTCACGCCGTGTGCCCTCGGGCTCGTAGATGGTGCCGGGGCTGGCGAACACGCGGGTCATGCCGGGCCCGAAGTTCAGCGCGCTGAAGCCACCAAACACATTGGCCGCGCGGCCCGCCTGCTGCCGCTCCAGCAGCTCGTATTTGCGCGTGACGGGTAATTGCGCCAGCGCGTCGCGGCTGGTGACAGTCGAAGCATCCACGCCCGCCAGGATGCTGGCAAAGGCGGGTGACGCCTTCTGGGCATGGGCGATCTGCTGCGGCAGCGCCGCCATCAAGGCCGCTTCGCGCTCGGCGGGGCTGCGCGTTTCCAGGGCGTCATAGAACGTGCTCATGCCTGGGTTTCCTTGTGAGGTTGTTTGAGTGAAATATGCCTCTAGCGCTTTTCCATCAAGCGTAAGTAGCTATAAAAACAGGAGTTGTTGAAACTGGGTTCGAGAAGGGTGTTGCCTTGAAAACTGGCGCGCCCGAGGCCAGCGCCACCGCGCAAGGGCCGCCCCGCCGCGCTGGTGGCGTCCCCCTGAGGGGGAAGGCGCTGAAGGCGACACAGGGGGCATGTCAGGCCAACCAGCGCTTGCGCCGCTTGTAGCTTTTGACATCCTTGAAACTCTTGCGCTCGCCGCCGCCCACGCCCAGGTAGAACTCCTTGACGTCCTCGTTGTTGGCCAGGTCGCTCGCGGCGCCGTCCATCACCACGCGGCCGCTTTCCATGATGTAGCCGTAGTCCGAATACTTGAGGGCCATGTTGGTGTTCTGCTCGGCCAGCAGGAAGGTGACCTTCTCCTTGGTGTTCAGATCCTTCACGATGTTGAACACCTCCTCCACGATCTGTGGGGCCAGGCCCATGGAGGGCTCGTCCAGCAGCACCATGCTGGGGTTGGCCATGAGCGCGCGGCCGATGGCGCACATCTGCTGCTCGCCACCCGAGGTGTAGGCCGCCTGCGAGGTGCGGCGCGTCTTGAGGCGCGGAAAGTAGTTGTAGACCTTTTCCAGGTTGGCCGCGATTTCGGCCTTGCTGGTGCGGGTGTAGGAGCCTGTCATCAGGTTCTCTTCGATCGTCAGGTGGGCAAAGCAATGCCGCCCCTCCATCACCTGCACCACGCCACGCTGCACCAGGTCGGCGGGCGACAGGTTCTCGATGCGCTCGCCACGCAGCTCGATGGAGCCCTTGGTGACCGCGCCGCGCTCCCCCTGCAGCAGGTTGGAGATGGCCCGCAGTGTGGTGGTCTTGCCTGCGCCATTGCCGCCCAGAATGGCCACGATGGAGCCCTCGCGCACCTGCAGGGAGACGCCCTTGAGCACCAGGATCACGTGGTTGTAGATGACCTCGATGCCGTTGACGTTGAGAACGATATTGCTGTTGGAGTCCATGGTCTTGCCTTCCTGTACCAATCCAAAGGGTTGTTGCACAACCCTTTGGATTGGCGGCTGCCAAAGAGGCAACCGCTGTTCATTGGCCCTTGAAACGGTCGCTGCCCAGGCCAGTGCCACCGCGCAAGGGCCGCCCCGCCGCGCTGGCGGCGTCCCCCTTCCCGCAGCGCGCAGCGCTAAGAGAGAAGGGGGAAGCGGCAAAGCCGCTCAGGGGGATGTGCTTAGCTCTGGCAATCCGCCGCATCCCGGCGCGTCATCTTCTTGTCGGCCAGGTACTTGTCCGCACCGGCCTTGACCATGGGCTTGAGGATCTGCTCATCGGCCTGGTACCAGTCGGACGAGAAGTTCCACTTGCTGCCATCCCAGGTGTGCACGCGCGCCCAGGTGGAGCCCATGTGGTCGGCGCAGCTGGTGGACAGCGGACGCATCACGCCGCCAAAGCCCAGCGCGTCCAGCTTCTTCTGGTCCAGGGCCAGGTTTTCCATGCCCCAGCGCACTTGTTCGCCAGTCATGACCTTGCCCTTGCCAAAACGCTCCTGCGCGCGGCGCACCGATTCAACGGCCAGCATCTGGATGATCACGCCACGGGTGTACAACACCGAGCCCACTTCGTCCTTGGGTCCCGTGCCCTGGCCCTTGTCGTGCACGTTCTTCAGGATGTCCTGGATCACCTTGGGCTGCTGGCCCGAGGTGTTCAGGGCCAGCGCGTTGTAGCCCTTGGCGCCTTCGCCCACGTCACGCACATCGGGCTCGGCACCAGCCCACCACACGCCATACATCTTGTCGCGGGGGTAGCCAGTGGCCTGGGCTTCCTTCAGGGCGGTGGAGTTCATCACGCCCCAGCCCCACAGCAGCACGTAGTCGGGGCGGCTCTGGCGCACTTGCAGCCAGGTGGCCTTCTGCTCCACGCCAGGGGCTGTCACAGGCAGCATCTGCAGCTCAAAGCCGTGCATCTTGGCGCGCTCTTGCAGCAGCGGGATAGGCTCCTTGCCGAACGGGCTGTCGTGGTACACCAGCGCAATCTTCTTGCCCTTGAGCTTGTCCAGACCGCCGTTGGCCTTGCCAATGTGCTGGATCAGGATGTCGGCGCCGGTCCAGTAGCTGCCCATGAATGGGAAGTTCCACTTGAACGCCTGGCCGTCCTGCGCCACCGACAGGCCGTAGCCCAGTGTCATCAGCGGAATCTTGTCCACGGGGGCTTTTTCGGTCAGCGCAAACGTGATGCCGGTGGCCTGGGGGTCGAACAGCGACACGCCGGGGCGGCTCTTGAGGCGCTCATAGCATTCCACGCCACGGTCCGTGGCGTAGCCCGTTTCACATTCTTCAAAAGTCAGCTTCACACCATTGATGCCGCCATCGCGGGCATTGATCATCTTGATGTAATCCTGCTTGCCGTTGGCCCATGGCACGCCGTTGGGCGCGTAGGGGCCTGTGCGGTACGACAGCAGCGGGAAGAACTGCTCCTTGGCTTGTGCGAAAGCGCTCGTCGCGATGGACGATGCACCGGCAGCAACCACCGCAGCGGCGATCACGATTTTCGAAAGCTTCATGGATGTCTCCTTTGGATGAATGTGTTGAAGCACGGGAAAAAACAGGACAGATAGACAGTTAACGCGGCAATGCGACAGGCACGTATCGGGACTTGCGAGTAAGGGGTTTCCTGCAGTGCCGTCCGGTCAATGGGGGAAGGGCCACAGGCGCAGCTTCTGCTTGGCGGTGGACCACAACTTGGCCAGGCCGTGGGGCTCGACGATGAGGAACCACACGATCAGCGCACCGAAGATCATCAGCTCGGCATGCGAGACGCCCGCCGTGGACACCTCGATGCCAAAGAGCCCCATGAAGGCCGGCAGGAACTGGTTGAGCACGATGGGCAGCACCACGATGAAGGCCGCACCAAAGAAGCCACCCATGATCGAGCCCAGCCCGCCGATGATCACCATGAACAGCAGGCGGAACGATATTTCCACCGAGAAGGCTGCCGGCTCCCACGCGCCCAGGTGCACAAAGGCCCACAGTGCGCCGGCCATGCCCACGATGAACGAGCTGACCGCAAACGCGCTGAGCTTGGCGTACATGGGGCGGATGCCGATCACGGCCGCGGCCACGTCCATGTCGCGAATCGCCATCCACTCGCGGCCAATGGCGCCACGCACCAGGTTCTTGGCCAGCAGGGCCACGATGACCAGCAACGCCAGGCAGAAAAGGTATTTGCTGGTGGCGCTTTCAATGGGCATGCCCAGCACCTGCAGGTTGTTGACCGACACCGACCCCGAGTCGGAGTTGTTGGTGAACCACTTGATGCGCAGGAACATCCAGTCGCTGAAGAACTGCGCCGCCAGCGTCGCCACGGCCAGGTATAGCCCCTTGACGCGCAGGCTGGGCAGCCCGAACAGGATGCCGAAGAACGTGGCGCACAGGCCGCCCAGGATCAGTGCAGGGATCAGCGGCATGCCTGGAAAGCGCACGAAGAAGTTGTAGGCGCCGTAGGCTCCCACGGCCATGAAGGCGCCCGAGCCCAGCGAGATCTGCCCGCAGTAGCCCACCAGGATGTTCACCCCCAGGGCCGCCAGCGCCATGATGACAAAGGGGATCAGGATGGCGCGGAAGATGTAGTCGCTGGCCAGCATGGGCACGGCGATGAAGGCAATGGCCAGGATGATGCCGATGGCAATGCGATCCTGCGCGATCGGAAAGATCTGCTGATCGGCGCGGTAGCTCGTCTTGAACTGGCCGTTTTCGCGGTAGAGCATGGAAGTCTCCTGTTCTTGTTGTTATGGGTTACACGCGGTCAATGATCTTCTCCCCGAACAGACCTTGAGGCCTGAACAGAAGGAACACCAGCGCCAGCACATACGCAAACCAGATCTCGATGCCGCCGCCCACGAAGGGGCCCAGGTACACCTCGGAGAGCTTCTCGCCCACGCCGATGATCAGCCCGCCGATGATGGCGCCGGGCACCGAAGTGAGGCCGCCCAGGATCACCACGGGCAGCGCACGCAGCGCCACCGTGGTCAATGAGAACTGCACACCCAGCTTGCTGCCCCAGATCATCCCGGCCACCAGGGCCACGACACCGGCCACGCACCACACGATCACCCAGATGCGGTTGAGCGGAATGCCGATGGACTGGGCGGCCTGGTGGTCGTCGGCCACGGCGCGCAGCGCGCGGCCGGTGGAAGTCTTCTGGAAGAACACCGACAGCAGGGCCACCAGCGCGGCGGCAATGGCGGCGGCAATCACGTCTTCCTTGTTGATCAGGATGCCGCCCTGGAACATGGACTCCAGCGCAAAGATCGGCTCCTTGGGCATGCCCACATCGATCTTGTAGATGTCGCTGCCGAACAGCGTCTGGCCCAGGCCTTCCATGAAGTAGGTGATGCCCAGCGTGGCCATGAGCAGCGTGGCGCCCTCCTGGTTCACGAGGTGGCGCAGCACCAGTTTTTCAATCAGCCAGGCCACCACAAACATGATGGCGCCTGCGATCACAAAGGCCGCCAGGTTGGCCACGATGGGGCTGCTGATGCCCGTCCACTTGGGGATCCACTCGGCAAAACGGGCCATGGCCAGCGCTGCGAACAGCACCATGGCGCCCTGCGCAAAGTTGAACACGCCCGAGGCCTTGTAGATCAGCACAAAGCCCAGCGCCACCAGCGAATACAGCATGCCGGCCATCAGGCCGCCGATCAGTGTTTCAAGAAAGAATGCCATGTTGTCTTCTCCTGATCAGTGCGAGGTGCCGAGATAGGCACTGATCACGTCTTCGTTGCTGCGCACTTCGTCGGGGCTGCCGTCGCCGATCTTCTTGCCGTAGTCCAGCACCACCACGCGGTCGCTGATGTCCATCACCACGCCCATGTCGTGTTCGATCAGCACGATGGTGGTGCCGAACTCGTCGTTCACGTCCAGGATGAAGCGGCACATGTCCTGCTTTTCTTCCACGTTCATGCCGGCCATGGGCTCGTCCAGCAGCAGCACCTGCGGCTCCATGGCCAGGGCGCGGCCCAGGTCCACGCGCTTTTGCAGGCCGTAGGGCAGCTGGCCCACGGGTGTCTTGCGGTAGGCCTGGATTTCCAGGAAGTCAATGATGTGCTCGACGTATTCGCGGTGGCGGATTTCCTCGCGCTCGGCCGGGCCGATGCGCAGCGCCTGCATCAGCAGGTTGCTTTTGATTTTGAGGTTGCGGCCGGTCATGATGTTGTCGATCACGCTCATGCCCTTGAACAGCGCCAGGTTCTGGAACGTGCGCGCCACGCCCATCTCGGCCACCTGGCGCGAGTTCATGTGGTCAAACGTCTTGCCCCGGAAGGTGATGGAGCCCTCGGACGGCGTGTACACGCCGTTGATGCAGTTGAGCATGGAGCTTTTGCCTGCGCCGTTGGGGCCGATGATGGCGCGGATCTCATGCTCCTTGACGTTAAAGGAGATGTCGGTGAGCGCCTTCACGCCGCCAAACCGGAGGCTGATGTTCTTGACGTCGAGGATGACGTCGCCGATCTTTTTAGTGGTCATGGTGGGGGGCTTCTCCAGCGGGTAGAGCGCGGGCTTCATGCGGCACTCTTCACAGGCGCAAATGTCTTCGTGTCCGACAGCTTGAGCGTGGCGCTCACGCTGCCGGTGCGGCCGTCCTCGAACTTGACCTGGGTCTCGATGTACTGCTCGGTGCGGCCTGCGTACAGCGCATCCACCAGCACGCCGTACTTGTCGGCAATGAAGCCCCGGCGGACCTTGTTGGTGCGGGTGAGTTCGCCGTCGTCGGCGTCCAGCTCCTTGTGCAGCACCAGGAAGCGGCTCACCTGGCTGCCAGCCAGCATGGTGTCGGTGGCCAGGTCGGCGTTCACCTTCTCGATGCACTCGCGGATCAGTTCGTACACCTCGGGTTTTTGGGCCAGGTCGGTGTAGCCAGCGTAGGGCAGGTTGCGGCGCTCGGCCCAGTTGCCCACGGCGTCGAAGTCGATGTTGACCATCACGCAGACCTTCTCACGCTTGTCGCCCAGGGCCACCACCTCCTTGATGTGCGGGAAGAACTTGAGCTTGTTCTCCACGTACTTGGGCGCAAACATGGCGCCGTCGTTGGCGCCGCCCATGATGCGGCCCACGTCCTTGACGCGGTCGATGATCTTGAGGTGGCCGTGGGCGTCCAGAAAGCCCGCATCGCTGGTGTGGTACCAGCCGTCGGCCGTCAGCACCTCGGCCGTGGCGGCCGGGTTCTTGTAGTACTCCTTGAGCAGCCCGGCCGACTTGACCAGGATCTCGCCGTTGTCGGCCACCTTGATTTCCACACCGCGAATTGGCACGCCCACCGTGTCGGCGCGCGCCTGGTTGTCGGGCTGCAGGCAGACGAACACGGCGGTTTCGGTGGAGCCGTACAGCTGCTTCAAATTGATGCCGATGGAGCGGTAGAAGGTGAACAGGTCGGGCCCGATGGCCTCGCCCGCCGTGTAGGCCACGCGCACGCGGCTGAAACCGAGGTTGTTGCGCAGCGGGCCGTACACCAGCACATTGCCCAATGCGTACTTGATGCGGTCGAGGGTGCCCACGGGCTCGCCATCCATGAGGGCGGGGCCCACGCGTTTGGCGACGCGCATGCAGGCCTCGAACATCTTGCGCTTGAGGGTGCCAGCGTCTTCCATGCGGATCATCACGCTGGTGAGCAGACCTTCAAAGATGCGCGGTGGCGCAAAGTAGTAGGTGGGGCCCACTTCCTTCAGATCGATGGTTACCGTGCTGGCCGACTCGGGGCAGTTGACCACGTAGCCGCAGGCCAGCCACTGGGCATAGCTGAAGATGTTCTGGCCGATCCAGGCGGGTGGCAGGTAGGCCAGCACTTCTTCGCTGCTGGTGAGCTTGTCGAACTCGGCGCCCGCGCTGGCGCGGTCCAGCAGCGTGCTGTGGGTGTGGACCACGCCCTTGGGGTTGCCCGTGGTGCCGGAGGTGAAGAACATTGCAGCCACGTCGCCAGGCTGGGCCTTGGCCACCTCGGCCTTGAACCAGCCGGGGTTCTTTGCCGCAAAGGCCTTGCCGGACTCGATCAGGGCATCCAGCGAAGCCAGGCCGGGCTCTGCGTAATTGCGCAGCCCGCGGGGGTCGTCAAAGAAGATGTTGGAAATCTGCGGGCATTGCTCGCGGATTTCGAGCAGCTTGTCCACCTGCTCCTGGTCTTCCACCAGGCAAAAGCGCACCTCGGCGTTGTTGAGCGGGAAGATGCACTCGGCCGCCACCGCGTCCTGGTACAGCGGCACGGGGATGGCGCCCAGAGACTGGGCGGCCAGCATGGTGGCGTACAGGCGGGGGCGATTCGCGCCCACCACCACCATGTGTTCATGGCGCTTCAGGCCCGCCAGGTGCAGGCCGGCCGCTACCTGTTCGACCAGGCGCACCAGGTCGGCCCAGCTGTGGGTTTGCCAGATGCCATATTCTTTTTCGCGCAGGGCCGGGGCATTGGGGCGCTCGGCGGCATGCTTGAGCAGCAGTTGCGGGAACGTGGTCAACATTGCAGGTTCCTGAAAGTGAGAAGGTGTCAGCCCAGTGACTGCCGGGCGCGCAAGCTTGTGATTGCGCGATGGGGGAATGCTAGGACCCACTTTGACGTCATCTTGTCTTGCCGACGACAATTTAGGGGTAACTCCCGGGTGGGTAAACCCTGCCCACGGGCGAGCGGTATCCTCCGGGGCATGTACGCCCCGTTCTTCGGCCTTCAGCACCCGCCGTTCTCCATCGCCCCCGACCCCCGCTACCTGTTCATGAGCGAGCGGCACCGCGAGGCGCTGGCGCACCTGCTGTATGGCCTGGACGCCGGCGGCGGTTTTGTGCTGCTGACCGGCGAGGTGGGGGCGGGCAAGACCACGGTGTGCCGCTGCTTTCTGGAGCAGATCCCGCCGCATTGCAATGTGGCCTACATCTTCAACCCCAAGCTCACGGTGGGCGAGCTGCTGCGCTCCATCTGCGACGAGTTTGGCGTGCCCCACCAGCCCTCAGTGGCAGGCGTGGAGACGGTCAAGGACTACATCGACCCGCTCAATGCCTCGCTGCTGGCGGCGCACGGCGCCGGGCGCAACACCGTGCTGATCATCGACGAGGCGCAGAACCTGTCGGCCGACGTGCTGGAGCAGCTGCGCCTGTTGACCAACCTGGAAACCAGCGAGCGCAAGCTGCTGCAGATCATCCTGATCGGCCAGCCAGAGCTGCGCACCATGGTCGCCAGCCCCGCCTTGGAGCAACTGGCCCAGCGGGTGATTGCGCGTTTTCACCTCGATGCTCTGAGCGCGCAGGAGACCCAGCAATACATTGCCCACCGCCTGGCCGTGGCGGGCCTGCAAGGGCTGCTGCCCTTCAGCCGCAGCGCCATCCGGCGGGTGCACACGCTGTCGCGCGGCATTCCCCGGCGCATCAACCTGCTGTGCGACCGGGCGCTGCTGGGTGCCTATGCCGCCGGGGTGCGCGAGGTCAGCGCCCGCATCGTCCAGCGCGCGGCGGCTGAGGTGTTTGATGCGCCAGCGTCGGCCGCTGCGGCGCGCAACGCCCGGGGCCTGTGGCCGCGCTGGGCGGTTGCGGGCCTGGGCGTGGCGGCGGGAGCCGCCCTGGTGGCGGGCGGCTGGGCACTGGGGGCCTGGCCGCAATGGTCTCGGCAAGGCGCCGTGACATCCGCCGTGCCTGCGGGCGCCATGGCCAGCAAAACATCTGCCAGCGCGCCACCGGGCGGCGCTGCCAGCACAGCGGGGGTAACGCCCGCAGCCCCTGCGTCAGGGGCTTCGGCCCCACGCGGGGCAGCGCCGGTGGCCATGTCGGACCTGCAGCAGTTTGTGGCCGCACTGCCCGCCAGCGACACCGCCGCCTGGCAGGCGCTGGCCTCGGCCTGGGGTGCCAGTGTGGCCGATGGCGCCGACGCCTGCGCCGCATTGCCCCGCGACGGCTTGCGCTGTTATCGCAACCGCCGCGCCGGCCTGAACCTGGTGCGGCAGATCGATCGCCCGGTGCTGCTCACGCTGTTCCCGTCCGAAGAGGGCGACGTGGCGGTGTCGGCCGTGCTGCGCCGCCTGGACGGCGACACGGCCACGCTGGAAGGCGGGGGCCGCACAGTGCGCGTGCCCGTGGCCGAGCTGGCCCAGGTGTGGCGCGGCGACATTGCCACGCTGTGGCGCACGCCGCCCGGCATGCCCGACAAGGGCGACCTGGCGGAGACCCCCGCTGGCGCCGCCTGGCTGGACCAGCAACTGGCCACGGCTGCAGCAGGGGGCACGCGGGCTGCCGTACCTGCAGCCGGCCGCGCGACCACGCCGGCCCAGCGCCAGTCCCGCATCCAGCGCTTCCAGCTGGCCCAGGGGGTGACCCCGGACGGCCGGGCGGGGCCCTTGACCCTCATGCTGCTCAACCGTGTCAACGGCGTGAGCGAACCGCGCTTGCGCACCGGAGGCTGAACCCAGTGTCTTACATCCTTGATGCGCTGCGGCGCGCAGAAGCTGAGCGCGGCCGTGGCGCTGTACCTGGCATCCATACCCCGGCGGTGCCTGTCCCCGGTGCCGTGCCGGTGGCAGGGCGATCGGCCATCAGCCCGGTGCTGGTGGCCGTGGCGGTGGTGGTTGTGGCTGCTGTGGCGGCCGGTGGTACCTGGTGGTTTTTGCAGCGGCCGGTGCCTGCGGGCGCCGTCGTTGTTGCTGCCGCGCCCGCCACATCCGCCGCTGTGGCGCCGTCCATGCCGGCGGTAGCGTCCACGGCGCCGCCCGCAGCGCCTGCAGCTCTGCCGGCAGCCCCCGAAGCGGCCCCTGCGGTGGTGGCGGCGGTGACGCCCCCTCCGGCAGCCGCGCCCCGCGCGGCGGCACCGCAGCGGGAGCGGCCCGCGCCGGTGTCCAGCAGCCCGGTCGCGCCGCGCTCCCCCGCCACAGACTCCGAACGGTCACGCCCTGCAGAGCCTGCCCCCCGTGAGCGCGTGCCTGCGGCCCCAGCGCCGCGTGTACCCGACATGGCTGCGGCCAGTCCAGCTCATTCAGCAGCACCGGCGGCTACGGGCACCGTGTTTGCCCAGGCCGACTTGCCCGAGGCTGTGCGGGCGCAGTTGCCGTCGCTCAAGATCTCTGGCGTCACCTATTCCAGCAATCCGGTGTACCGCATGGCCATCGTCAACGGACAGGTGCTGCACGAGGGCGACCCTGCCGGGCCAGGCCTGCTGCTGGAGAAGATCGAGCCCGGCCGGACCATCTGGTCGTTCAAGGGCTACCGGTACGGGTTGGCATCGCAATAGAAAAATTTGGGCGAAATCGACCAGTAGCGCTAGTGAAATATGCGTCAATAGCTATTTAATTGATAGCGATTATGTGGGCGTCCGCTGCACCACCTGCGCCGCTCACATCTGCGCAGAACTGGCGTGACCCGGGGCTATCGCAAGAACCGCCCGTCGCGCCCCACCAGCGTGAGCTCCACAAAGCGCGAGGCGTTGCGGTCCGGCGTGCTGGCGCTGATCTCGAACCCGCCCAGGTCCCACTTTTTCAGGTTCCAGGTGGCGTCGATGAAGGCCGCGCGCGTGGGGTTGCGGCCTGCGCGCTGCAGGGCCTCGGCAAACACGCGGGCGTTGATGTAGCCCTCCAGCGCCAGGTGCGAGGGCTCGGCCGTGGCGCCGGATGCCTTCCAGGCGGCCTGGAATTCACGCACCACGGGCATCACCACGTTGGAGGGCAGGGGCACCACCTGCGAAATCGCCATGCCCGTGGCGTCCGCGCCCAGGGCCTTGACGGTCGCCGGGGTGCCCATGACCGACAGCGCGTACAGCGTCACGCCCCGCTTGATCGCGCGGAACGCCTTCACGAACTCCAGCGTGGGCTTGCCCGCCAGGCCAATCACGATGGCCTCCAGGTTGCCGCCCGCCAGCTTGGCTGCGGCGCTGCCCGCGTCCGAGGCATTGTTCTCCACGGTCACCGTGACGGCCTGAGGCAGCTTGAGCCGGTCCATCGACTGCTTGGCGGCGTTGAACACCTCTTTGCCGAACGAGTTGTTCTGGTAGACGATGCCAATGCGCTGGATGCCGATGGTGGACAGGTGCTGCACCAGCTTTTCGGCCTCGTCGGCATAGCTGGCGCGGATGTTGAACACGTTGCGTGCGTTCTTGGTGCGGCTGAGCTGCGCGCCGGTGAAGGGCGCAAAAAACGGGATGCCGCTCTCGATCACCTTGGGCAGCATGGCGTCGATCATGGGCGTGCCCATGCAGTTGAACAGCGCAAAGTACCCAGGGTCGGCCAGAAACTGCTCCACATTGGCCAGCGCCTTGGGCACGTCGTAGGTGTCATCCTGCGTGACGAGTTCGACGGCCTTGCCATGCACGCCGCCGCGCGCGTTGATGCCCGCAAATGCGGCCTTGGCGCCCTGGTGCATGGCCGAGCCCAGGTCGCCCAGCGGGCCGGTGACGGCGGTGGATTGCGCAATCTTGATCGCGCCCTCCTGCGCGCGGGCCGCGCCGCTCCAGCCCAGCCCGGGCAGGCCGACGGCCGCTGCGGTGGCGGCTGCGGCGGCCAGCACCTGGCGGCGGGCCAGGGGGCGCGGCGCGGTGGGCGCGGGTGGGACGGTGCGTGCGGTGATGGAAGGGTGTTGGGTCATGGTGCTTGTCTCCTCGGGGGCTCCGGCCCTGTACGGGCGGGGCGCGAGGCGACATCATCCCGTCACGATTGGCATTTTTTTGTCGGTCTGGCGACAATTGGGATCGTGGTATTCCCGCATGCCGAGGCGGCCGCGGGGCACCCTTTTTCGTGAGAACCTTTGCGCCATGGACCCACGCACCCACCAGGACCTGTCGCTGCACCAGCGGCGCCGTTCGCCCACGCCGCAGGAGCTTGACGGTATTCCGTGGCTCGACTTGCTGCTGCCCGCCGAGCGAGAGCGCGCCGTGGCCTCGTTGCTGGTGGGGGACGCCAAGGCGGGCGACTATGTGTGCCGCGTGGGGCGCCCGGTGACCTACTGGTTTGGGGTGGTGGAGGGCCTGCTCAAGATGAGCACCGACAACGCCCAGGGCCAGACCATGACCTATGCGGGCCTGCCGCCCGGCGGCTGGTTTGGCGAGGGCACCACCATCAAGCGCGAGCCCTATCGCTACAACATCCAGGCCCTGCGCAAGAGCGTGGTGGCCGGGCTGCCGATTGACAGCTTTCACTGGCTGCTGGACCACTCCATCGGCTTCAACCGCTTTGTGATGAACCAGCTCAACGAGCGCCTGGGCCAGTTCATTGCAGCCCGCGAGATCGACCGCCTGAACAACCCCGATGTGCGTGTGGCGCGCAGCCTGGCGTCGCTGTTCAACCCCGTGCTGTACCCGGGCGTGGGCGAGGTGCTGCGCATCACGCAGCAAGAGCTGGCCTATCTCGTGGGGCTGTCGCGTCAGCGGGTGAACGAGGCGCTGGCGGCGCTGGAGGCGCAAGGGGCGATCCGGGTGGAGTACGGCGGCCTGCGGGTGCTGGACCTGGCGGCGTTGCGATCGAGTGTGACTCCCCCCTGAGGCGCTGTGCGCCTTTCCCCTGAGGGGGCGACGCCCTCGCTGCGGGGCGGTCCTTGCTTGGCGCCCCTGGCGTGGAGTGCGCCCGATTGAAAGTCCCGTCAGCTACGCGGCAGTGCGGGAGCGCGGGATGATGGGGCTGAGGCCAGGTGGCGCGAGGCTGCCGTGCGCGTGGGCGCTGGCACTGCGGTGGGCGATGCGGAGGCGCTGGCCGTGCCCCAGCTGTTTTCGTCGCCGCCGTCGCGCGTCAGGCGGAAGGTACCCACCATCTGTGTCAGGCGCCCCGCCTGGTCCTTGAGGCTGTCGGCAGCGGCTGCGCCTTCCTCCACCAGGGCGGCGTTCTGCTGGGTCATTTCTTCCAGCGCACCCACCGACTGGCTCACATGCCCGATGCGCTGGCTTTGCTCCTGCGTGGCCGCCGTGATCTCGCCCATGATGTCGGAGACGCGGCGCACCGACTGCACCAGTTCTTCAATCGTCTTGCCGGCGTGGTTGACGAGCGTGCTGCCCTCTTGCACCTGGTCCACGCTGGTTCCGATCAGCGTCTTGATTTCGCGCGCGGCCTGGGCCGAGCGTCCCGCCAGGTTGCGCACCTCGCCCGCCACCACCGCAAAGCCGCGGCCCTGCTCGCCCGCACGGGCGGCTTCCACCGCCGCGTTCAGCGCGAGGATGTTGGTCTGGAACGCGATGCCATCGATCACGCTGATGATGTCGGCGATCTTGCGCGAGCTGGCGCTGATGGTGTCCATGGTGCGCACCACCTGGCCTACCACTTCGCCGCCGCGTGTGGCCGCATCGGACGCGGTGGACGCGAGCTGGTTGGCCTGGCGGGCCGAGTCGGCGCTTTGCGACACCGTGCCGGTCAGGTCCACCAGCGCTGTCGCGGCGCCCTGCAGGTTGTGCGAGGTCTGTTCGGTGCGCTGGCTCAGGTCCAGGTTGCCCGAAGCCACTTCGGAGCTGGCCACCAGGATGGAGTCGGCGGTCTGGCCGATTTCGCCCACCAGGGTGCGCAGGCGCTCCTGCATGGCGGCAATGGCTTCGAGCAGGCGGCCGGTTTCGTCGTGGATGCGCACTTCGACCTGCGAGGTGAGGTCGCCGCGTGCAATCCGCTCGGCCACCACGACTGCGCGGCCGATGGGGGCGGTGATGCTGGCCGTGATGCGCCAGGCAATCAGCGCGCCCAGCCCGATGGCCAGCAGCACCAGCAGCCCACCCACCACGCGGGCACTGCTCTGGGTTTGCTCTGCTGAGACCGTGGCCTCGGCATTCAAGGTGTTTTGCAGCTCGATCAGTTCGCGCAGCTTGGCGCGCCAGGCGGTTTCTGCGGGGGCCACGCGTGTCATCAGCGCCAGCGTGGCGCTCACGGTGTCGCCGTCGTCAGCGGCCTTGATGGCGCTGTCCAGTTCGGGGCGGGTCTTGCCGCCCAGGGCCTGCACCTCGGTCAGCAGCTTGAGTTCTGCGGGGGTGGCCGTGGCAGGGGTGAGCAGCTGGGTCAAAGCGGCTTCTTGCGTGGCGTATTCCTTGAGCGTCTTGCCCACGGCCACGATCTGCTCGCGCGCCTGCTTGGGGTCGATGTCGTTGAGCATGGCGGCGGAGCGGCTCTGGATGCCGATGGCGCTCACGCTTTCCAGCATGCCGTTGACCAGCTTGGCTTTGTTGGCGCCTACGCCGGTGATCTGCGTCATCTGATCGTGCACTTTGCCCACGGACAGCTGGCCCACTGCCGCCACCGCCACCAGGAGTACCAGCATGCAGCCGAACCCCAGGCTGAGCCGGCTGGAAATCGACAGGGATTTGAAGGTGGAAGCAGCCGGCATGGGGGTCCTTGGGTATCGAAAAGGATCAAAGCGTGATCAAACGGGGGCCTCTGCGCAAAGCAATAACGGTGCCCACCGGCCGCCGCGCGTCCGTTGAACGGGCGCGGGAGTCGGTGCAGTGTAGGCAATAACAACAAAATGTGTCATGAGCGTTGAGGATGGTCCCATGCCCGATCTGCATAGCCGTGTTTGTTACAAATACCTCGCCGTACGACCCTGGTGCACTGGCGCCAAAGTGCAACAGAAGGTGGCGCTGAAATTATTCGACAAACCGTCGCAGGCGCCGGTAATGAATGCCTGTGTTGCTATCAAAAACAAAGTGAATGTGGTGCTTGGGGTTTGCCCTTGCCCACGCCACGGGCGCTACCAATCAGGTATAAACCTGTAACACTTGCGAGGTCTTTCATGCATCCGTTTTTTCCCTCCTCCACGCTGCGCACCACCCTCGCTGCAGCCGCCCTGGCCTTGCTGGCCGGCTGTGCGGCACCCCGGCCCGACACCGGTTTGCGCGAAACCCTGGTGGCCGTGACGGCCTCGCATGAGCTCATTACCTTCCAGGCCGCGCAGCCCGAGCGCATCCTGGAGCGGCGCCCCGTGACGGGCCTGGCTCCCGGCGAGCGGCTGGTGGGCATCGACTTCCGCGTGGCCAAGGGCGTGCTCTATGCGCTGTCGCAGGCGGGCCGCCTGTACACGCTCGACATCCCCACCGGCGCGCTGCGCCCGGTGGGCCCCGCGCCCGCCGCGCTGGCGCTGCAAGGCGCAGTCTTCGGCTTTGATTTCAACCCGGCAGCCGACCGTATCCGGGTGGTGTCCAACACCGGCCAGAACCTGCGTCTGCACCCCGACACCGGGGCGGTGGTCGATGGCGACACTGCGGTGGAAGGGGTGCAGCCCGACCCCAGCCTGCGCTACGCCTGGGGCGATGTCAACGCCCGCCGCAGGCCCGACATTGCCGGTGCCGCCTACACCTACAACCCCAACGACAGCAAGATCACCACCAACTACGCCATCGACCGTGCGCTGGGCGTGCTGGTGATGCAGGGCTCGCGCGAGGGCACCCAGCCCGTGGTGTCGCCCAATGCCGGGCAGCTGCGCACCGTGGGCCCGCTGGGGCTGGGGCCGCTCACGGACGTGAGTTTTGACATCGCCGACGTGGGCAACACCGCCCTCATCGCCGTGCGCACCGCCGCCGATACCCAGACCCGGCTGCACCAGGTGGACCTGGCAACCGGCGCCACCCGCCCCCTGGGCCTGGTGGGCGATGGCGCGCCCCTGGTGGGCCTGGCGATCGAACCATGAGGCCGGACGGCCTGCCGACGCTGCGGCCGCGCGCGGTGCACCAAGCCTTGCGTCACGCCATGCGTACCTCGTCAGCGGCACTCGCTGCGCTGGCGTTGGTGGCCGGCGGCGCGCAGGCAGGCACCGTGCAGGTGGATGTGTCCGACGCTGCGGGCAAGCCTGTGGCCGATGCGGTGGTGTTCCTGGACTCGGCCGAGGCGCGCAAGCAGGTCAAACCGCTGACCGGTGTGGAGATGGCGCAGGAGAAACGGCAGTTTGTGCCCGGCCTGCTGGTGGTGCCGGTGGGCACCGAGGTGCTGTTCCCCAACCGCGACTCGGTGCGGCACCATGTGTACTCCTTCTCGCCGGCCAAGAAGTTCGAACTCAAGCTCTACAGCGGCACGCCATCCAACCCGGTGCTGTTTGACAAGGCCGGCGTGGTGGCCCTGGGCTGCAACATCCATGACCAGATGGTGGGCTGGGTGCTGGTGGTGGACACGCCGTACTACGCCCGTACCCCCGCCGCCACGGGCAAGGCGCAGCTCGACAATGTGCCGCCCGGCACCTACACGCTGCGCACCTGGCACACCCGCCTGCCGGTGGGTGCCCCAGCCCTGGAGCAGGCGCTGACCGTGCCCGCTACAGGCTCCGCCACGGCGTCGGTGCGCATGACGGGGTTGCAACCTTGAAGCGGCTGCGCCTGGCCCGGCGCAGCCTGATCCTGCGGTTGGTGGGGTTGTCGCTGCTGCTGCTGCTCATCGTGCAGGCGGCAGGGTTTGCCGTGGTGCGGGCCTCCATCGACCGCAATGCCCGCGCCCAGATCGCGCGGGCCCTGGACCTGGACGAAAACATCTGGCGCCGCCTGCTCGACCAGAATGCCGAGCAGCTGCGCCAGGGATCGGCCCTGCTCGCGGCTGACTATGGTTTTCGCTCGGCGGTCAACTCGGGGGACGAGGAAACCATCCAGTCGGTGCTGGAGAACCATGGCAGCCGCATCGGCGCAGCCGTGACTGCACTGCTCGGAACGGACCTGGAGCTGCGCGCGGTCAGCCTGTCCGACAGCATGGAGCAATTCCCGGCCACGCTGCGGCAGGTGGTGCCGCGCCTGGCGCAGCAGCCCCAGGGCAGCCAGGTTGCGGTGATGGATGGCGTGCCCTACCAGTTCGTGATGGTGCCCATGCGTGCCCCTGTGGTCATTGGCTGGGTGTTGATGGGTTTTCGCATTGACCAGTCGCGTGCCGACGAAATGCGGCAGCTCTTGTCGGTGCATGTGGCCCTGATGATCAAGTCCCCGGAGGGGGCGATGACCCTGTCGGTCAGCACCTTGCCCGCAGATGCGCGGGCCTTGCTGCTGAGCACCGGTGGCGCGGCAGGCGAGCTGCAGACAGCCGAGGGCACCTTGCTCGCGCGCTCCAGCAAGCTCGACAGCGTGGGGGGGGCGGTGCACTCGCTGCTGCTGCGTTCGGTGGACGAGGTGGTGGCGCCTTATCGCCAGCTGCAGGTGTTGCTGGCCATCATCACCGTGGCGGGTGTGCTGCTGTTTGCGGCAGGCACGGGCCTGGTGGCGCAACGGCTCACCACGCCCCTGCGCTCGCTGTTGGCGGCCACGCAGCGGCTCTCACGCGGTGAATACGATGTGCCGCTGGAGCACACCGACCGCACGGACGAGATCGGCAACCTGGCGCGTTCGTTCGACCACATGCGCGTGGACATCGGCGCCCAGCAAACCGAAATCCGCCGCCTCGCCTACTGGGACCGCCTGACGGGCCTGCCCAACCGGGAGCGCTTTCGTGACGCCGTGGTGCAGGCCATCGCCGCAAGTGCCGATCCTGCGCAGCCGCTGGCCGTGCTCACGCTGGACCTGGACCGCTTCAAGCATGTCAACGACGTGCTGGGCTACGCCTTTGGCGACCGCCTGCTGCAGGCCGTGGCCGAGCGTCTGAGCCAGCAGGTGCGTTCGCCCGATGACATGGTGGCCCGCCTGGGGGGCAATGAGTTCGCCATCCTGCTGCAGCGCGCCGACGCCGCTACGGCACACGAGATTGCCCAGCGCATCAACCAGTCGTTCGAGGAACCGCTGGCCTTTGAGGACCAGACGGTGGACCTGAGCGCAGGCATTGGTTTTGCCTGCTGGCCGGGCAATGCGGGTGACGCCGACACGCTGCTCAGCCGCTCTGAAATCGCCATGTATGCCGCCAAGCGCAAGCTCAGCGGAGCCCTGCAGTACGACGCAGCGTTTGATTCGTCCAGTGCGCAGACCCTGTCGCTGCTGACCGAGCTGCGCCACGCCGTGGAGCACCATGAGCTGCGCCTGTACCTGCAGCCCAAGGTGCCCTTGCACGGGCAGCCGGGCCTGGCGGCTGAGGCGCTGGTGCGCTGGCAGCACCCGCAGCGCGGGCTGGTGCCGCCCATGCAGTTCATCCCGTTTGCCGAGCAGACCGGGTTTGTGCGCCACCTCACGCTGTGGATGTTTGAAGAAGTCGCGCGCCTGCTGGCCGACCCGCGCACGCAGGGCCTGCCGCTCAGGGTGTCGGTCAACCTCTCCACCCGCGACCTTCTCGACCCCGAGCTGAGCCACCGGCTGGCTGACATCCTGGCGCGCCACGGAGTGGCGGCCAGTGCCTTTTGCCTGGAGATCACCGAAAGCGCGATCATGGACGACCCGCAGCGCGCCGAGGCCATGCTCAACCGCCTGTCGGAGCAGGGTTTCAAGCTGTCCATCGACGATTTCGGCACGGGCTATTCGTCGCTGGCCTACCTCAAGCGCCTGCCGGTCGATGAGCTCAAGATCGACAAGTCATTTGTGATGGGCATGGAGACGGGCGAAGACGACGCGATGATCGTGCGCTCGACCATCGACCTGGCGCACAACCTCGGGCTCACCGTGGTGGCCGAAGGCGTGGAGACCGCCGCCATCCTGGAGCGCCTGCGCCTCCTGGCCTGCGACGAGGCACAGGGGTATCACATTGCGCGGCCCCTGCCGGTGGATGATTTCCTGGCCTGGCAGGCCCGCCAGGGGTAGCTGGCGCCAGGCCGTTGCATCTCAGTTTGGAGGCTAAGAACCTGTTCAAAGCAGTTCGCAGGCGAAAATACACGCAATGTCTTCCTCCTCCTCTCGCCCGCCTGCGGGCTCCGCTGCTGCCCCAGCCTCTGACGCTGGCGGCTCCACGCCTGTTTCTTCCTCTGCGCCTGCCGCGCGTCCTGTGCTGCGCCGCCCGACCCTGGCGGCCAAGCCTGCGCCTGCACGGCCTGCGCCGCCACCCAGGGCCCCCCGTCCCTCCCGCGCTCCAGCGCCGTCCAGCTACCGCGTCGCGTCAGGCGCCTTTGTGGCGCCCGTGCGCCAGGTGCCTGCGCCTGCCACCAGCACCGTGGGGGGCTTGCCCACCTCGCGCCTGAACAAGCGCATGGCTGAGCTGGGCTTGTGCTCGCGCCGCGAGGCCGACGACTGGGTGGAGCAGGGCTGGGTCAAGGTCAACGGCGTGGTGGCGACCATGGGCCAGCAGGTCACGGCGGCCGACCGCATCGAGGTGGACAAGATTGCCCAGGGTTTCCAGGAGCAGCGCGTCACCATCCTGCTGAACAAGCCCATTGGCTATGTGAGCGGCCAGGCCGAGGACGGTCACACGCCCGCCGTGGCACTGATCAACCCCCGCACCCACTGGCGCGATGACCCCAGCCGCAACCGCTTCTCTCCGCCGCAGCTGCGGGGCCTGGCACCTTGCGGGCGGCTCGATATCGACTCGGTGGGCCTCTTGGTGCTAACCCAGGACGGCCGCGTGGCCCGGCAGATCATTGGCGAGGACTCCGAGATGGAAAAGGAGTACCTGGTGCGCGTGGTCTACCAGGCCCCCGGTCAGGCGGTGCCACGCCACCCCGGCGAGCGCTCCGCGCCGCTGCAGGAAATCGACGAGCGTGACCCGGTCAGCACCAATGTGCAGGCGGTGTTTCCCAGAGAGTTGCTGGAACGCCTGCGCCATGGCCTGAGCCTGGACGGCGAACCGCTCAAGCCCGCCAAGGTCGATTGGCAAAACCCCGAGCAGCTGCGGTTTGTGCTCACCGAGGGCAAAAAACGCCAGATCCGCCGCATGTGCGAACTGGTGGGGCTCAAGGTGGTGGGTCTCAAGCGCATTCGCATCGGCCGGGTGACCTTGGGCAACCTGCCGGTGGGGCAGTGGCGTTATCTTTCGCCCAACGAGCGGTTCTGAGAGCCCCGGGCTCCCTGACATTTTTTAAACGGAGCCCTTTCATGCCCCCATCGTCCACACCCCGGCTGCGCAAGCCTGCTGCTTCTGCCCCTCCGGTCGACGGCGCCATTGCGGCGAAGGCCAACCCGCTGCGCCAGTTGCGGGCGTCCGACCTGCGCGGTGTGGCGCGCCTGGCCGCGCAGGCCACCACCGGCATCAGCCGGGTGGCCGAGGGGGTACACCAGTCGGTGCTGGGCACGCTGGGGCTGCCGGGCGGTGCCCAGCCGGGTCGTACGCGGGGGCTGACCGGGTTGGTGTACCAAAGCATCCGGGGGGTAACGCAGCTGGTGGATGCGGGCCTGCAGGCCGGGCTGGCGCGGCTGGAACCGTTTTTTGCTCCGGCCACGTCATCCGACGCAGTGCATTGGGAGCGCGAGGCGGTCATCGCCGCGCTCAACGGCGTGATGGGCGACCGCCTGCAACGCGACGGCAATCCGCTGTGCACGCAGATGGGCTGGTACCAGCAGGGTCTGCCCCTGGACTTGCGCGCGCTGGCTGCACCGGGCGCCGCCACGGGCAAGCTCCTGGTACTGGTGCATGGCCTGTGCATGAACGACCTGCAGTGGCTGCGCCATGGCCACGACCATGGCGCCCATCTGGCCGAGGTCCTGGGCTATACCCCTGTCTACCTGCGCTACAACACCGGCCAGCACACATCCACCAACGGTGCCGAGTTATCGGCCCTGCTTGCATCCCTCGTGGCTTCGTGGCCCGTGCCGGTGACGGAGCTGTCCATCCTGGCCCACAGCATGGGTGGGCTGGTGGCGCGCAGCGCCTGTCACCATGCCGCACAGGCCCCGGCAGGCTCCGGCGGCTGGCTGCCCCGGCTGCGCCACCTGGTTTTTCTGGGCACCCCGCACCACGGCGCGCCTCTGGAGCGCGCGGGCCACTGGGTGGATGTGCTGCTGGGCAGCACCGCGTACTCACGCCCCTTTGCCCGCCTGGCCCAGTTGCGCAGTGCGGGCATCACCGACCTGCGCTACGGCCATGTGCTCGATACGGACTGGCTGGGGCGCGATCGCTTTCGCAAAAGCCCCGACCAGCGCACCCCGGTGCCGCTGCCTTCCGCCGTCGCGTGCCACGCGGTGGCGGCCACCCTGGCTGCGCGGCGCAGCCCGGTGGGCGAGCGGTTGGTGGGGGACGGGTTGGTGCCCTTGCACAGCGCGCTGGGCATCCACGATGATCCCGAAAGGACGCTGGGTTTTGCCAAGGCCCGGCAGGCGGTGTTCTATCGCCTGGGCCACCTGGACCTGCTGGCAGATGCGGGCGTGGCCCGGCAGCTGCAGGAATGGATGCAGGAATGACTACCTGGGCGGCCTGCTTTTTGACGCAGGCGGCGCTTGCCAGGGGCCGGGGCGCGGCTACCATGTCGCGGTGCGCTACGTAACAAGGAGAATTTAGTGAGTGATGCGAAATACCGCCTGGTGACCCGCAGTGACTTTGACGGCCTGGTCTGCGCGGTGCTGCTCAATGAGCTGAACCTGATCGACGAGATCACTTTTGTCCACCCCAAGGACATGCAGGACGGCAAGGTGCCTATCACCAGCCGCGATATCACCACCAACCTGCCCTACGTGCCGGGTGCGCACCTGGTGTTCGACCACCACGAGTCCGAAACCATCCGCAACTCGGGTCGCCGCGACGAGAACCACATCATCGAGGCCCACGCCCCCTCGGCCGCGCGCGTGGTCTACAACCACTATGGCGGCAAGGCCGCGTTCCCGCGCGTCACCGACGAGATGATGGCCGCCGTGGACCAGGCCGACTCGGCCCAGTATTCACGCGACGACATCCTCAACCCCCAGGGCTGGGTGTTGCTGAACTACCTCATGGACTCGCGCACGGGCCTGGGGCGTTTTCGGGAGTTCCGCATCAGCAACTATGCGCTGATGATGGACCTGATCCAGTATTGCCGCGACCACACCATCGACGAGATCCTGGCGCTGCCCGATGTGCAAGAGCGCGTCAATCTGTACCGCGAGCACGCCCCCAAGGCCCAGGCCCAGCTGCAAAGCTGTGCCATTCGCATCGGCAATCTGGTGGTGCTGGACCTGCGCGACGAGGAAACCATCTGGGCGACCAACCGGTTCATGATCTATGCGTTGTTTCCACAGTGCAACATCTCGATCCACGTGATGTGGGGCCTGCAGAAGCAGAACACGGTGTTTGCCACCGGCAAGTCCATTCTGGACCGCAGCAGCAAGACCCATGTGGGTAACCTGATGCTGGAGTTTGGCGGCGGCGGCCATGCGGCGGCGGGCACCTGCCAGGTGGCCAACGACAAGGCCGACACCATGCTCAAGACGCTGATCGAGCGCATCACCACCGACGGCTGAGCACTGAGGCCCGGCCGGGCGGTCAACGACCGCCATGCCTGGCCCTTGAAAAACGGGCGCACGCCCCTACATCACGCCTGCTGGTTCGGCAGGCGTGATTTTTTGTGCCGATCCCATTCGTATTCGTTCAGACCGATTTCCATAGAGAGAACCCCTCCATGAGCAAGCAAACCCTGTCGTTCCAGGCCGAAGTGGCCCAGCTGCTGCACCTGGTTACCCATTCGCTGTATTCCAACCAGGAAATCTTCCTGCGCGAGCTGATCTCCAACGCGTCGGACGCCTGCGACAAGCTGCGTTTTGAGGCGCTGGACAAGCCCGCCCTGTACGAAGACGCGCCCAACCTTGAAGTGCGCGTGACCTTCGACAAGGCCGCCAAGACGCTGACCATCACCGACAACGGCATCGGCATGAGCCAGCAGGAGGCCATCGACCACCTGGGCACGATTGCCAAGAGCGGCACCAAGGACTTCATGGGCAAGCTCAGCGGCGACCAGAAGGCGGATGCCCAGCTCATCGGCCAGTTCGGCGTGGGTTTCTATTCCGGCTTCATCGTTGCCGACAAGATCACGGTGGAATCGCGCCGTGCGGGCCTCCAAGCCGACGAAGGCGTGCGCTGGATCAGCGGCGGCACGGGCGACTTCGAGGTGGAAACCATCACCCGCGCCCAGCGCGGCACCAGCATCATCCTGCACCTGCGCGATGACGCCGAGGAATACCTCAACGCCTGGAAGCTCAAGCAGGTCATCGCCAAATACTCCGACCACATCAGCCTGCCCATCCTGATGGAAAAGGAAGAGTGGAAAGACGGCGAGCTGATCAACCCTAACGACGAAAGCGGTGGCCGCCAGCCCGGCGGCATGGTCAAGACGGGCGAGTGGGAAACCATCAACAAGGCCAGCGCCCTGTGGACGCGTCCCAAGAAGGACATCACCGACGAGCAGTACGCCGAGTTCTACAAGACCATCAGCCACGACCACGAAGCCCCACTGACCTGGGCGCACAACCGCGTGGAAGGCAACACCGAATACACGCAGCTGCTGTACATCCCCGCCAAGGCGCCGTTCGATTTGTGGAACCGCGACAAGAAGGCCGGCGTGAAGCTGTACGTGAAGCGTGTGTTTATCATGGACGACGCCGAAGCGCTGATGCCCACCTACCTGCGCTTCGTCAAGGGCGTGATCGACTCGGCCGACCTGCCGCTGAACGTGAGCCGTGAACTGCTGCAGGAAAGCCGTGACGTGCGGTCCATCCGCGAAGGCTCCACCAAGCGCGTGCTCTCGATGCTGGAAGACCTGGCCAAGCACGACAAGCACGACGCCGCAGCGGGCGCCGACGGCGTGACCGACGTGGTGGATGCCGATGACAAGGCCAAGGAAGGCAAGTACACCGCGTTCTACGCCGAGTTTGGCGCCGTGCTGAAGGAAGGCCTGGGTGAAGACTTTGGCAACCGCGAGCGCCTGGCCAAGCTGCTGCGTTTTGCATCCACCACCAGCGACGCCGTGACGGTCGGTTTTGCCGATTACAAGGCCCGCATGAAGGAAGGCCAGGAGGCGATTTACTACATCACTGCCGACACCCTGGCTGCTGCCAAGAACAGTCCACAGCTCGAAGTCTTCAAGAAAAAGGGCATCGAGGTCCTGCTGATGACCGACCGCGTGGACGAGTGGGCACTGAACTACCTGCACGAGTTTGACGGCACCCCGCTGCAAAGCGTGGCCAAGGGCGCCGTGGACCTGGGCAAGCTGCAGGACGAGGCCGAGAAGAAAGCCGCCGAAGAAGCTGCCGAAGCCTTCAAGCCTGTGCTGGCCAAGCTGAAAGAAGCGCTCAAGGACAAGGCCGAAGACGTGCGCGTGACCACGCGCCTGGTCGATTCACCCGCCTGCCTGGTGGTGCAGGACGATGGCATGAGCACCCAGCTGGCGCGCATGCTCAAGCAGGCTGGCCAGCAGGCGCCCGAGACCAAGCCTGTGCTGGAGGTGAATGCCGAGCACGCGCTGGTCAAGAAGCTCGATGGCAGTGTGCACTTTAATGACCTGGCGCACATCCTGTTCGACCAGGCCCTGCTGGCCGAAGGCGGCTTGCCAGAAGACCCTGCGGCGTACGTCAAGCGCGTGAACGCGCTGCTGGCCTGAGGTTCTCGCAGGTGGTGGGCAGGTGCACCCCCGGGGCGAAATCTGCTTTCACCCCGCGTGAATAGGGGCTGGGAAGCCATTCAAAGTGAAACCCCGGGGCTGGATTGCTCCCGGGGTTTTCTTTGGCCACTGCGGGGCCAGCTCACTCCAGCGGCTGAGCCTGCTCCAGCAGCCGCGCATACACCTGGTTGCGCTCTTGTGGGGCTGCATCCATCAAAGTCTTGAGGGCCTCATCGGGTAGCCGCATGCCGCGACGCCGGTCGGTTGCCACTGGCAGATTGCGCCAGCCGGAGAGCACCAGCCAGTCCCACAACTCCCCCGAAATCCGATGGGTGACCGCCATCTTCAGCGCCTCCCGTTGGATGTCCGTGCCGACCGCAGGCACCTGCCCCACCGGCGCGGGGCGGCGTGTCTGTCGGATCGAAAAAACGTTGCGTATCCAGTCCTTCATGGGCGGGGGGGGCGTGTTGATAGGGTGCAGCATAGCCCACCGTGTTGGCTTTGCTCAAGCCTCACGGGCCTTGCATAACGCCGCACAACGCTGCCGTCCGCAGCGGAGTTCACTGCGTTGGCGTGCGCGGAATGTCCTGCGCTCCAACGCGTGAATCACTGAAGCCCTGATGGCCTGCGCGGGCCAAGGAAACCAAGGGCCGCGCCTTCTCCCGCCGAATTGATCACCACAGCACTGCACGCGAGTGGTGCGAACGATACGCATTGCGTCACGCAATGGTTAACGATTGTTGCCCCGCAGCAATGCGCCTGTTTCGTGGCTAGATTCGAGTGCTGCTTCAGCCACCAAGGCTGGGCTTCTTCGCGGTCTCCCCTCACACCGATTTTTACCAACCCGAAAAGGGGCTGGTGAGGTTGCGGCGTGGCCAAAAACTTGAGCTGTTCATCACTTCAGGACCAACTATGTTCAATCCGTTGTCGCGCCTCTTTGTGGGCGCGCATCCGCCCAGTAGACAGATGCAGGAATTTGACGGTACTACGCAGCCCGAGCAGGGCATGCGCCATCAACGCTGGGCGGCGAAATCCCGCCGGGCATCCCGCGCCTTGCGCCGGTTTGGCTGGCTGCTGCTGGCGAATGGACTGGTCGCGGGCGCTGCCCTGGCGCAGTCTGCGGACCTGGTGGTGAACCACGCAGACTCTCCGGACCCGGGCCCAGCTGGCGGCATCTTCACGTACACGCTGCGCATCGACAACAACGGACCCAATGGGGCGGTGGGTGTCACGTTGACAGACACCTTGCCCGCAGGTTCCGTCTTCATTGATGTGAACACGACCGCAGGCACCTGCAACCAGGCTGGCGGCACGGTCAGTTGCGCCTTGGGCGACATTCCGTTCAATGCCAATCAAACGGTGACGGTGCGCGTGCGCTTGCCTTCGGCTGGGGTGTGGACCAACACCGCCACGGCGGGCAGCACCACTGCAGACCCCAACGCCAGCAATAACGTCAACAGCATCCAGGCCACAACGGCCACGCAAGCGGCTGACCTTTCGGTGTCTGCAGTTCCGTCTGTTGCCAGCGTGAATGCAGGCCAAGCTTACAGCTACGCATTGCAGGCTACCAACCAGGGGCCGGACGCGGCAGATGGCAGCCAGAGCATTAGCTTCACCGTGCCTGCCGGGGCTTTGATCACCGCAGCACCCTCGGGCAGTGGCTGGTCGTGCACGCCGTCCAGCGGCTATCCGCTGAGCAGTGGCAACGTGAGCTGTACCCGCTCGGGCACCTTGGCGAACGGTGCCACCACCTCGGTGTTGACCGTGCCTGCTGTGTCCAATGTGAACGGCACTGTGACTGCCGCATTTGCTGTGGCTGGCCGCAAGCCAGACAGCGCGACCATGCCGGATGGGGATTTGACCAACAACACGGTCACTGTAGATGTGGCCTCCAACGCTGGAGCGGATGTGTCGGTCACCAAGACGGCCGCCAGTTCCAACGTGGCGCAGGGTGCCAACGTGGTGTACACCCTGACGCCCCGCCTCAATGGCGGCATGTCGCTGGTAGGGCAGGTCGTCACGGTGACCGACACCTTGGGGGCGGGGTTGACCTTTGTTTCTGCGACGGGCTCCGGATGGACATGTGATGCCACCATCACCTGCACCCGGTCCGAGTACACGGGCGCCAACTTCAGCAACATGCCCGCGATTACCGTGACAGCCACGGCGGATAACACCGGGGTGTTGAGCAACACGGCGGGTGTCAGCACCGCGCTGCCCGACCCTGTGCCTGGCAACAACAGCGCCACGGCCAATGTCACGTCCAGCAACGACGCAGACATGCGGTTGACCAAAACGGCGAGCATCAACCCGGTGGTGCCCAACCAGCCATTCAACTACACACTGACAGCACGCAACACCGGCCCCTTGGCCATCCCGGCGGGCCAGACCATCACCATCACAGACCAGGTTCCGGCGGGGGTCACCCTCAACACCCTCGTCAGCGCGACCGGATGGACCTGCGATGCTTTGCCGTTTGCAGGGCCTGGTGCATGGAACTGCTCTCGCTCCACTGCGTTGTCGGCCAACACCGACGCGCCTGTGGTCACCGTCTCTGCCATGCTGACCGGCACCGGTACGGCCACCAACAACGCCTGCGTGGCCCTGGGGGCAGGCGTACGGGTGGACAGCAATGCCGCCAACAACTGTGCGGGGGTCGGCGTCACATCGACCGCAACGCAGGCCGATCTGCGGGTGGTGTCTAAAACGGCGTCGCCCACCACCGTGGTGGCCGGCGAGAACCTGACCTATGTCATCACCGTGGAGAACCTGGGCCCTGCAACGGCCACCAATGTGGTGGTGTCGGACACGTTGGCCAGCCTGGTCAATACGGGGGGCTTTCAGTCTGCTACAGCCTCGCAGGGCTCTTGCACGCCCAACGGGGTGACCAACGGGACTTCGCAGAACCTGAGCTGTTCTCTGGGCACCCTGGCAGCAGGTGCACAAGCGACGGTGACCCTGGTGGTACGTCCCAATATCGCAGCTACCGGAAATCGCACGAACACGGCCACCGTGCGGTCCACCGATGTGGGCGATCCTGATCAATCCAACAACAGCGGCAGCGTGACCAGCCAGGTCACCGCCCTGGTGGATGTCACGGCTGCCAAGACCGCGACCCCCTCCTCCGTGGCTGCCGGAGCACCGATCACCTTCGTGGCGACGATCGGAAACACCGGGCCGTCCACCGCGCAAACGGTGCAGATGGTGGACACCTTGCCCTCCAACGCCGCCTTCATCGAGCTGGTCACCGTCAGCGGCGGTGGATCCTGCTCGCCGATCACGGCGGGCACCGTCGGAGGAACCCTCACCTGCACCTGGACGAGCATCACGGCGGGCTCGCAGCAGACGGCCACCTATCGCATGCGGCCCCTGGGCAACGCTGCGGGCAGCAACGTCGTCAACAGCATCGCTGCAACCACTGCCACTGCCGAGTCCAACACGAGCAACAACAGCGCAACCACCACGACACCCGTCACGGCCGCACAGCTCGATATCCTGGTGAACAAGGTGGACAGCGCCGACCCGGTGGACCTGGGGCAACCGACCACCTACACCATCACCATCAACAACAGCGGACCTTCCTATGGGACCAATGTGGTGATGACGGACATCTTCCCGGCCCCAGGCTCGGCGCCGACCGCGACGTTCAGCTACCAAGGTGCGTTGACCGTGAATGCGGGGGGCGTGTGTACCGAGCCGACCGTGGGCGCTACCAGTGGCACGCTGCGCTGCGTTTTCCCAGGCCTTAACAGTGGCCAGACGGCAACGGTGACCTATGCCATGCGTGCGGAGACGCTCACGGTGGCGGGTGCCACCAGCGGCACGGCCTTCAACCGGGCCAGCGTGACCGTGGACGAGACGGAAACCACCCTGGCCAACAACGTGGTCACGCATGACACCACTGCGCGCCGCTTTACCGTGGCGACCGATCTGGCCCTGGTCAAGTCAGCACCTGTGGGGCCTTTGGCGCCTGGCGCATCGCTCAACTACACACTGACGGTCACCAACAACGGCCCTCTGGCCAGCGATGGCGCACAAGTGGTGGATGTGCTACCTGCGGGGGTGAGCTTTGTCTCGGCCGTTGGCTGCGTGAATGCGGCAGGCACAGTGCGGTGCGCGATCGGGCCCCTGGCAGTGGGGGCTTCGCGGACCTTCACGCTGGTGACAGCGCTGGCATCGCCCTATACCGGCGCACGTCCGCTGGTCAACACAGCCACGCTGGATGCGCCGGGTGACACCAATCCCGGCAACAACTCCAGCACCACCACCACCACGGTGTCGGTGTCGCCCAGCGGGACCAGCAGCATTCCAACCTTGTCGGAGTGGGGGCTGATCATCCTGTCCACCCTGCTGGGCCTGATGGCTTGGGGGCAGGCGGCACGGGGGCGTCGTCGCTGACCGCTTCGCAGTAGTCCCCCTCGGCGCTTCGCACATCTGCGAAGCGCTCCGGCTGGTGTCGGCCAGCACGCACCAAGGCGTGCTGGCCGCTTTTTTGTTTGTCGATAATGGAAGCTTCGCCTGAATCTTTGCAGGCAGCTTTGTTGTCCAAGAGTTCCATGCTGCGTTTTTTTCTGACCTTTGTACTGCTTCAGCTTTCCCTTTTTGGCATCAACATGCTGGGCGTGGTACAGCAGCATGTGGTTCTTCCGTGGACGGAGTTGCTGGCGCGCGCCTGCGTGGCGTTGGTCATGCTGTTTGACGAAACCGCTGCGGCGGCGGGCAAGGTGCTTTGGAACACCGCGACCGGCTTTGGTGTTTCGATCGAGCCCGGATGCAACGGCATCGAAGCCTGCATCGTGCTGTTTGCTGCCGTGATGGCGTTCCCCTCGTCCTGGCGCCACAAGCTGGTGGGCCTTTTGGTCGGCTTTCTGGCGGTGCAAGGGCTCAACGTGGTGCGGGTGATCAGTCTTTTCTACCTCGGGCAGTGGAACACGCAAGTGTTCAACTTTGCGCACGAGTACCTGTGGCAGGCACTCATCATGCTGGACGTGCTGGTTGTCTGGCTGCTCTGGGTGCGCGCAGGCAGCAAGTCGCAGGAAGCGTCCGGGCCTCCATCGCCGCCTGAAGATCCACCTGCGCCCCCGGCGTACTCCGCAGTCTCTCCAAAGCCTGCCGACCCGCTGGTGAGCGCGTCTCTGGACCTGTCGCCGCCCGTGCGATGAGCCGAAAGCGAAGGAACGGACTGCCCATGCGCCGACTCTCTCCCTTGACGATCTTCATGCTGTCTGCCTTCGGGTGGATCGTGGCCCTGACGACTGTGTGGTCGCAGGTGTCCGCATGGACTTCCTACCCCGTGGGGGTGCTTTCGCACATGGCGCTGGAGCAGAGTGCGCCGATGTGGGTGCGGCAGGTGCATCTGTCGCCGGGCACCATGGAGGTGGATACCGCGATCTCCGTGCCTGTTCCCGACGCGGGCGGGCGACGCGGGGAGATCACCATCGATGTCAGCACAGCACGCTACGCCTACGGGCTGCCGATCTTCATTGCGCTGCTGCTGGCGGCCCGAGGCCGGGGGCGCCTGGGCCGTGCGGCTGCAGGGTATGTCCTGCTGCTACCGGTCCAGGCATTCAGTCTGACGATGAGCGCCCTGATGCAAATGGTGTTGGCCGCCCAGGCAGACATCCGTCTGCTCAGGGTATCTCAGTGGCAAATGGAGGCCATTGTGTATGGCTACCAGCTGGGCTCTCTGGTGCTGCCTACGCTGGTACCTATCCTGCTGTGGCTGTGGATGGACCGTAAATTTGTGAACGATGTGCTGATCCGCAGCTGGCGCGATTCGCTGCCGCCTGCCACGTCCTCGCCTTGAGCCTGGCCAGCGGGCACTGCCGGCCACTACCCTGAAAGTGTTTCGGTGGTCGCGGCGCGTTGCTGCCCAGGGGCGCGGTGGAGGGCTGGTGCGCCCACAGGATCCAGCCGGTACCCCATCCCATAAATCGCTGAGATCGTGTAGCCGTTGTTCTCGGTCAGCTCCAGCTTCGTGCGCAGGCGTGACATGTGGGTGTCGAGCGAGCGCGAGGGGGTTTCGGCGCTGTCGCCCCAGACGGCTTCGCGCAGGTGGGTGCGGGACAGCAGGCGCCCCGCGTTACGGAACATGAACAGGGCCAGTTCGTACTCGCGGTGCTTGAGTTCGATGGGCTGGCCGTGCACGCTCAGAGAGCGCTTGTCGGCGTCAAAACAGTAGGCGCCGAAGGTCATGCGGGCGCCCATGCTTTCGGGGTAGGCGCGGCGCAGCAGCGCTGTGATGCGGGCCACGAGTTCGCCCATGCGCAGGGGCTTGCTCATGAAATCGTCGGCACCGCGCGAGAGCGCTTCGACCACGTCGCGTTCATCGTTGCGGCGGGTGATGAACAGGATTGGCAACTGCATGCCGCTCATGTCGCGCACGGTCTGTACGACCTCGGTGCCCTCCATGTCCGGCAGGTGCCAGTCGACGATCAGCAGGTCGAAGGTGTCGTGCCGCAGGGCCTTCAGCAGACTGGTGCCGTCGGCGTAGGTGTGGCACACATGGTGGTGGCATTCCAGGGTGCCCTTGATCTGCTCCAGCAGGAGAAGGTCGTCGTCAAGGACTGCGATGCGCATGTTGGTGGGCTCTGGGCCGGGGGCCGTGAAATCAAAGAAACACCTCTTTGGGGAAGAGGTGCCTTGATGGTGCCCCACATCGGGCAGCTGTGCGCAGGGGTTGACAATCGTTTGCAATGGCCTGGCCTGCGCTGGTGGGGCCTGTCCCCGCCCGGTCCACCTTGTCAGGCCACCAGCGGTTCTTCCTCCATCGCCTCGATCTGCTCGATCAGCATGTCCACCTGCCCGCGCCAGTAGTCGCTGCTGCCAAACCAGGGAAAGTTCACCGGGAAGATCGGGTCTTGCCAGCGGCGCGCGAGCCAGGCGCTGTAGTGGATCAGGCGCAAGGTGCGCAGCGGTTCGATGAGCGCCAGCTCGCGGCGGTCGAAGCTGCGGAACTGCTCGTAGCCGTCGATCAGGGCGCCGAGCTGGTGGGTGCGCTGGCGCCGGTCTCCCGACAGCAGCATCCACAGATCCTGCACGGCCGGACCCATGCGTGCGTCGTCCAGGTCCACAAAGTGCGGGCCGCCGCGGCCCCATTCATCCAGCGGGGTCCAGAGGATGTTGCCGGGGTGGCAGTCGCCGTGCAGGCGGATCATGGTGGCATTGTTCAAGCCAAATTGGCCTGTAGCGCTAGTGGAATATGCGCTGGTAGCTATCAAATCAAGAGCTTTGTCGCACTGGGCCTTCCAGGCGGCTTGCATGTCGAGCGGAATGATCTCGTTCATCAGCAGCCAGTCGCGCGATGCCGTGCCGAAGGTGGCCAGGTCCAGCGTGGGTCGGTGTGCAAAGGGCTGGGCGGCGCCCACGGTGTGGATGCGGGCCAGAAAGCGGCCGATCCATTCCAGCACCTCGAAGTCGTCCAGCTCGGGCTGGCGCCCGCCGCGCCAGGGGCTGACGGAAAACGCAAAGCCATTGTGCTGGTGCAGGGTGGTGCCGTTCAGCACCAGCGGGCCCACGGCGGGCACCTCGGCGGCCATCAGCTCGGCGGCAAAGGCGTGTTCTTCGAGGATCTGCGCCTCGCTCCAGCGGCCTGGGCGGTAGAACTTGGCCACCACGCGCTCGCCGTCTTCCAGCGTCGCCTGGTACACCCGGTTTTCGTACGACGACAGGGCCATGAGGCGGCCATCGCCGTACAGGCCCACGCCAGCCAGTGCGTCCAGCACTTGGTCGGGGGTGAGGCGGGCGTAGGGGTGCTGGTCGTTGGCGGGGTTGGTAGCGGTATCGGGCGACAATGGGGTCATGCCCCATTGTCGCCGCCAAGCCCTTGGCCGCCGGGTTGCGGGCTTTAAGCGGGCAGCATCGTCGCGATATGCCCCGCGCGCGGGTCGCCGCTGCCCGCCAGCACGCTGGCGAACAGGGTTTGCGTGGCCTGGGGACCCGCATGGCGCTGCACCACCAGCCAGGGCTGCGGCCCCGACGACACGGCGGTGCTGAACTGGTTCCACGCCGCCACCAGGCGCTCGTTCAGGCCCTGGGCGCCCCAGTCGGTGTGGCGCTTCTTGACCTGGGCGGGCGCAAAGAACATCACCGGGCGCGGGCCGGGCAGCTGGCCTGCGCCGCCCAGGTCCTGCACGTGGCTGGCGCCCACCGAGCAGCTGTAGGCCAGGCCCGTGAAGTGGGCGTGGATGCGCTGGCGCAGGCCCACGCTGCCCGCAAAGTCGATGTAGACGCTGGGTGTGGCGCCGTCGATCTGGTCCAGTGCGTCGTAGGTGACCACGCGGCTGTAGCAGCCCAGGCTTTCGCAAAACGCCACATTGCCGGGCGAGGTGAGGCCAATGACCTCGATGCCGTCGCGCTGTGCAAGCTGGAAGGCGGTGCCGTAGGCCGTTTTGCTCGACGCGCTTGACAGCAGCATGCGCCGGGCGCCAAAGAACTGCTGGTCCGCCAGAAAATCGTCGATGAGCCACGAGGTGATGAACAGTGGCCGCAGGAGCGCCTGCACGTCCTCGTTGTCGGCGCGGTACAGCCCGTCGGTGCTGGTGCGCAGGTAGTGGTTGTAGACCGCATGCAGGCCCGCGCGGTGCGGGGCGCCGTCGCTGAAGCCCGTGGGGTTGACACGCTGGGGCGACAGCACGGCCTGGCTGGCCATGGGCCAGTAGCCATACAGCCGCTCGCCCACCGCCACGGCCGGGTGCAGCGACTGCACCACGGTGCCGAAGCCCCACACAGGCACGATGCCCCAGCCGGCCTCGCCGGTGGGGAAGAACTGCCAGTAGTTCAGCATGTCGCCCAGCGCGGCATAGGTGATGTTGTTGGCCGTGAGGGCAAACGACTCGACCCGCACGCGGACCTGGCCCTCGGCCAGCGGGGTGTCGTCGGTGGTCAACAGGCGGGTGGTGGCCAGCTGGTCCTGGCGCACGAGAAGGATGGTGGTGCTCATGCCGCGACGCTAAACCAAAGCGGGCGTGCGCTCAAGCGGCGCGCGCCGCCTGGGCGACACAGGCTCCGTGTGCCGAAGTGTTCAATCGGTTGTGGGCTGGGCCAGTTGCTCGAATGGCAGCGCCTGCTTGACCAGGATGACGGTGCAGGGCGCATCGCGCGCCACGCGCATGGGCACCGTGGCAAAAAAGCGCTGGGTTTGCAGCCCGTGAGTGGCGGCGCCCAGGATCATCATGCTTACGTGGTTGCTGGCCGCATAGCGCACCAGCGCCTGGGCCACGTCGCTCGCTTCGAGCACGTGGTAGCTCACGGCATGCCCGGTCAGGTCCAGCCCCTGGGCCCACTGGCGCAGGCGCGCCATGTGCTGGCGGTGCAGCGTGGTTTCGCTGCGCTCGCTGTCGCTGGTGCTGCTGGCGCCGGGCGACACCACCGTCACGCAGGCCAGCCGTGCGCCGGGGCGGATGCCCAGCGAGCGGGCCACGGCCTGGCGCAGCGAGTACAGCGTGGCATCGCTCACATCGGCATGGGGCACGGCGACCATGAGGATGGGCGTGTCTTCGATCTGCTGCGAGGGCAGGGGGCTGGGGGTGTAGTGCATGCCCGCTGCGCGCAGCCAGCGTCGCAGGTGGGTGCGCAGCGGCGTGCGCTCGGTGCGCTCGCCGCGTTCGGTGATGAGTACCTGCTCGGGGTTGGACAGGTCAAACGCCAGGTGCGCGGCCGAGGGGTAACGGCTTGCGGCCTCGGGCTCCAGGCAGCGCAGGATGACTTCCTGCAGCCAGGGCGGGATGTCGGCCCGGTGCTTGCGCGGCGGCGCGGGCGTCATCCACAGGCGCTGGCGCATGCCGCCGCTGGTGGTGGGGGCGCCAAAGGGCAGCTCGCCGGTGGCCAGCTCGTACAGCATCACGCCGATGGCAAAGATGTCGCTGCGTGGGTCGCCGCGCACGCCCACCACCTGCTCCGGTGCGATCCAGGCGGGCGAGCCCACGGCCTGGCGCATTTCCTCGGCCAGCAGGTCCGGGTAGTGGGCGTGGCACGAGAGGCCAAAGTCCAGCAGCACGGCCGTGCCGTCTTCCTTGACTAGCACATTGGCCGGTTTGAGGTCCAGGTGGCACACGTTCTGCTGGTGCAGGCTGTGCGCGGCGCGCGCCGTGGCCGCGCCCAGGCGGGCTATGGTCGTGATGTCGCAGCGCCCGGGCGCATCCAGCCAGTGCTGCAGCGTCTGGCCGGGGATGTATTCCATCACCAGGTAGGGCAGCCGCACCAGGTCGCCCGCCGCCACAAAACGCGGCACATGCGGGCCGCTGAGCACGGGCAGGATCTGCAGCTCGACCTCGAAGCTCACGATGTTCTCGGCCCCGTCACCCGCCGTCATGCGCGGGATCTTCATCGCCATGGCAAAGCCGGGGCTGCGGTCGGCCTGCGCGTATTCCACGGCGTAGATGTGGGCCATGCCGCCCGCGTGGATGCAGTCCACCACGCGGAAGCCGTCGATCTCGGTGCCGGGCTCCAGCAGTTTCATGTCACTGGCCTTTTTCGAGCCGATCGGCGTAGAAGCCGGGCAGGCCCGCCGCGCGGATGGCGGCGGCGGCGGCCAGGTGGTCGTAGGGCACGCGGTAGAAGGTGATCTGCTTGGCGGTGTCGTCGAACAGCGCGTACATGGCGCGTGCATCGCCGTCGCGCGGCTGGCCCACCGAGCCCACAATGCCCAGCCACTGGCGGTGCGTTGGCACGGGCACCGGCACGCCGGGCTCGGGCGCAAAGCGCATCAGCTTGGCCGTGGGCGTGAGGAAGTACAGCACCTGCTCGTGCACATGGCCGCAGAACACATAGCGGATGGCGGGGTCGATGCCTTGCGCTGCGGTCATGCTGCGCTCGGCGGCGTTGGAGTCCTCCACATACCGCCACTGCGCGGGCATGTCGGCACTCGCGTGCACCAGCAAGGCGCTGCTGCCCAGCCGCGCCGTGAGCGGCAGCGACTGCAAAAAGGCGATGTGGCTGTTGCCGAGCTGGTCGTGCGTCCATTGCGCGCCCAGCTCGCTGCGGTTGCGGGGGTTGGCAGGCGGCGCCAGGGCCATGGCGTCGTGGTTGCCCAGCACACACAGGGCGCCCTGCTGGGCCAGGTCGCGCACCTGTTCCACCACCGCGACTGGCTCGCCACCGTAGCCCACCAGGTCGCCCAGCAGCGCAAATTGTTCGGCGCCCTGTGCGCAGGCGTGTTGCAGGCAGGCGTCCAGGGCCTGGCGGTTGGCGTGGATGTCGGACAGCAGGGCGATTTTCATGGGGTTGTCTCCAACCCCATCATCGCGCGCATGCCTGAATGGCAGCTTGCAGGCCGCCGTGCTTTCCCGGATTCAAAACAAAAATAGCTGCCAGCGCTTGTTGATCAAGCGCTGGCAGCTATGGTTTTGGTAGCTCAGAGGCTGCGCTGTGCGGCGGCTTTTTTGTCCAGCGCCAGCACCAGGCCCAGCGCAATGATCGCGGGCAGCGCCTGGCTGAAGAAGATCTTGGGCGCTGCGGTGGCGGCGCCAAATACCCCAGCCACGATCACGCAGGCCAGGAAGAAGATCTTGAACACCCGGTTGCCGGTGAACAGCCCCCAGAACAGGCCTGCCGCCAGAAAACCGTTGTACAGCCCCTGGTTGGCCGCCAACGTGGTGGTGGCGTCGGCCAGCTCCTGGGTCAGGTTGAAGGTCTTCATGCCCAGGGGCTTGTTCCAGAAGAACATTTCGAGCACGAGGATGTACACATGCTCGATGGCCACCAGGGCCACCGCGATGCGGGGAGGCAGCTGGCGGCTCATGGTGCAGAACGTGTTGGCGGCCTCGCAGCGGCCGCGTTGGAGCGCAATCGGGATGAGTGGATGCGTCGGGTGCGCCGCATGGGCTCATGCCCATGCAAGCAGCCGGGGCGTTCAATCGCCCGATTTCGCTCCAACCCTTCGGGCAGTGGCCTTTGCGGGTGGTCTGCGGCGTTGCGGCACTTGCCAATAGCCGAGCTATTGGCTGCGCACCGCGCCTTGCATCCCCTCCCGCAAAGACCGCTGCGCGGCCACTGAGAGGTCGTCAACACGTTCTCAGACGATCGTGATGGTCACGTCGATGTTGCCGCGCGTGGCGTTGGAGTAGGGGCAGACCTGGTGGGCTGCGTCTACCAGCTTCTGGGCCGTGGCCTTGTCCAGGCCGGGCAGGCTGATGGCCAGGCGGGCAGCGATGCCGTAGGCGTTCGGGATGGGGCCCAGGTCCACTTCGGCGTCGATGGACACATCCTGGGGCACGGGGATGCCGATCTTGCCACCCACAGCCTTCATCGCGCCGATGAAGCACGCTGCGTAGCCGGAGGCAAACAGCTGCTCGGGGTTGGTGCCGGTGCCGGACGTACCAGGCGAGGACAGCTTGACGTCCAGGCGGCCGTCATCGGTCTTGGCGGCGCCATCGCGGCCACCGGTCACGTGCGACTTGGCGGTGTACAGGACTTTTTCGAGTGTGGTCATGGTGTCTTCCTTGCGGTTGTTGCCCACTGGCGGGCGGTGGAGGGAATCGGTTCTTGCGTTGTCTGCAGGCCGTCAGCGTTGCTCGCTGAGCCGGTCTCGCAGCTGCTTGAGTTCGGTGGTCAAGGTGGTCAGCTCGGCAATCGAGCACTGGCTGCTTTGCAGCACGCACGGTGGAATGGCTTCGGCCTGGTTGCGCAGCGCGCGGCCTTGTGACGTGAGGGTGATGCGCACACGGCGCTCGTCCTGCACATCGCGCAACCGGGCAATGTGGCCCTGCGCCTCCAGGCGCTTGAGCAGCGGCGTGAGCGTGCCGGAGTCCAGAAACAGGCGCTCGCCCAGCTCGGAGACGGTCACGCCATCCTGCTCCCACAGCACCAGCATCACGAGGTACTGGGGGTAGGTCAGGCCGATCTGGTCGAGCAGCGGTTTGTACAGCTTGGTCATCGCCAGCGAGGCGGAATACAGCGCAAAGCAGACCTGGTTGTCCAGCCGCAGGATGGCGGGGCTGGGAGTGTGGGGTGTGCTGTGGCTGGGCATGGAGTGAATTGTGGGTGCAAATTCAATTGTGTGCAATTGAATTGTGAAAAACTTTGTTAATGGATGGGATTGTGTGGGTGGGGGAGCGGCGCCGCGCCATCGGTGCTATTCGCGCGCTCCGCTGGCGCATGTGGGGGCGCCGCGTCCACGGCGCCCTCAGGGGTGCTATCAATAGTGAAGCTGCTAGCGCATGATTTATCTGCGCTAGCGGTCGATTTGGCTTGAAATCTGGCGCGTGGTGGTTCTGGCGGCGACGCACCACCAGGACCTCAGCGCCCGCTGAACTGCGCGGGCCGGCGCTCGACAAACGCGCGCACGCCTTCGGCCGCATCCTCGCTGTTGGCCAGTTCCTTCTGCACCGGGATGAAGTCCGCCACCGCAGCCGCCTGGCCTTGCTCGATGGCCTTGAGCACATTCAGGCGAGTGGCGACCACCGCACGCGGCGCCTGTGCGGCAATGCGCTGGGCGATCGCCAATGCCTCGTCCAGCTCCTGGCCAGCCGGCACCACTTTCTGCACAAAGTTCAGGCGGTACGCCTCAGCGCTGCCAAACTCGTCGGCCGTCAGCAGGTGCAGCAGCGCATTGCCCGTGCCCGCGCGCTCGGCCATGCGCAGCGTGGCGCCGCCCGTGGCCATGATGCCGCGCTGCACCTCCATCTGCGAGAAGCGGCAGTTGTCGGCGGCCACCACGATGTCGGCACCCAGCATCAGCTCGATGCCCACGGTGAAGCAGATGCCCTTGACCGCCACCACCATGGGCTTGGTGCGGCGCCGGTAGCCGGGCAGGCCGTAGTCATGGGGCTCCACCAGGCCTTCGGGGATGGCTTTTTCGCCGCGCTGCATGTAGGCGCTCACAGCGGGCAGGTCGAGCCCTGCGGTGAAATGGTCGCCAAACGCATGCAGCACGCCCACGCGGAGCTGCGGGTCATCGTCGAGCCGGGTATAGGCCTCGGCTAGCTGGCGGAACATGGGGGGTGTCCAGCCATTGCGCTTGGCAGGCCGGTTGATGCCGATCAGCAGCACATGGCCGATGACCTGGGTGTCGATGTTGCCCTCGGGCGGGGGCGTAGTGGGGGTGATGTTTGTCATGGGCGCAGGTCTCCTGGCCCATGATTGAAAACGCAATGGAAACCGCGCGCCGTCCCCCGAGGGACAGCGCGCTGACGGCCGTCAGTAGGTGTAGACGCCTTGCCCAGTCTTGCGGCCCAGGCGGCCTGCGGCCACCATTTCCTTGAGCAGCGGGCAGGGGCGGTATTTGCTGTCGCCAAACTCGGTCAGGTACACATCCATCACGGCCAGGCACACGTCCAGGCCGATCATGTCCGCCAGCGCCAGCGGGCCGATGGGCTGGTTGCAGCCCAGCTTCATGCCCGCGTCGATGTCCTCGGGCGTGGCCAGGCCCTCGGCCAGCACGAAGAAGGCCTCGTTGATCATGGGTACCAAGATGCGGTTGACCACAAAGCCGGGCGCGTTCTTCACGGTGATGGGGCTCTTGCCCAGGGCCTCGGCCAGGGCCTTCACGGCGTCGTGCGTGGCGTCGCTGGTCTGCAGGCCGCGGATGATCTCCACCAGCGCCATCATGGGCACGGGGTTGAAGAAGTGCATGCCGATGAACTTGTCGGCGCGGCTGGTGGCGGCCGCCAGCTTGGTGATGGAGATCGAGGACGTGTTCGATGCGATCAGCACCCCGGGGCCCACGAGGGCATCCACCTGCTTGAGGATCTTGAGCTTGAGTTCGTAGTTTTCGGTGGCGGCCTCGATCACCAATTGCGCGGCTTTGAGGTCGTCGTAGCTGGTGGAGGTCTTTATGCGGCCCAGCGCGGCGGCCTTGTCGGCCTCGGTGATTTTTTCCTTCTTGATCAGGCGGTCCAGGCTGCCGGCCACGGTGGCCAGGCCTTTTTGCACTGCAGCATCGGAGATATCAACCATCACCACGTTGATGCCCGACACCGCACAGGCCTGTGCAATGCCGTTGCCCATGGTGCCTGCGCCGATGATGCCTACGGTCTGAATCGTCATATAGAGAGCCCTCTTCAAAGTGAAACGGATGGCCGGAATGGTAAGGGGAATCGCACGACCGTTCGGTTATCGTGCGTCAAACCTGAACCAACAAGCCGCTGCGCAGCATGGCGGAGGAGACACAAAACATGTTTGACTACATCGTGATCGGTGGCGGCTCGGCGGGCTCCGTGCTGGCCGGCCGTTTGACTGAGAACCCCTCCGTGCGCGTCTGCCTGCTGGAGGCCGGGCCTGCCGACAAGAGCGTGCTCATCCACTGCCCGGCTGGGCTGGCCGTGATGGCCAAGTTCGAACTGAACGGCTGGGGCTTCAACACCACGCCGCAAGCCGCGCTGAATAACCGGCGCGGCTACCAGCCACGCGGCAAGGTGCTGGGGGGCTCCAGCTCCATCAACGCCATGGTCTACATCCGGGGCCAGCACGCCGACTATGACCACTGGGCCGCGCAGGGCAACCCGGGCTGGGGCTGGGAGGATGTGAAGCCTTACTTCGTGCGTGCCGAGAACAACGAACGCGGCGCCAACGATTGGCACGGCCGGGGCGGGCCCTTCAACGTGGCAGACCTGCGTGCACCCAACCGGTTCAGCCAATATTTCACCGACGCAGGTGTACAGGCCGGGCACCCACACAACACCGACTTCAACGGCGCCACGCAGGAAGGCGTGGGCCTGTACCAGGTCACGCACAAGAACGGCGAGCGACACAGCGCTGCCAAGGGCTACCTTACGCCGCATCTGGCGCGGCCCAACCTGCAGGTCATCACCGGTGCGCATGCCACGCGCATCCTGTTCGAGGGCACACGCGCCGTGGGTGTGGAATACCGCCAGGGCGGTACGCTGCAACAGGTGCGTGCCGGACGCGAGGTGCTGCTGAGTGCAGGCGCGCTGCTGTCCCCGCAGCTGCTGATGCTGTCGGGCGTGGGGCCCGCCGCACACTTGCAGCAACACGGCATCCCGGTGCTGCACGACCTGCCGGGAGTGGGCCAGCACCTGCACGACCACCCCGACGTGGTGCAGGTGCTGGACGCACCCGAGCTCAAGGACCTGTTCGGCCTGTCACTGTCGGGCATGGCGCAGACGCTGCGGGGCATAGCCGAATGGCGCAAGCAGCGCACGGGCATGTTGACCACGAACTTTGCCGAGGCGGGGGGCTTCATCAAGAGCGACCCGTCCGAGCCCGCGCCCGACCTGCAGCTGCACTTTGTGATCGGCAAGCTGGTGGACCACGGGCGCAAGACCGTGTTCGGCCATGGTTACTCGGCCCACGTGTGCCTGCTGCAGCCCAAGAGCCGGGGCGCGGTCACGCTGGCCAGCCGCGACCCCATGGCCTTGCCTTTGGTGGACCCGAACTTCCTGGCCGATCCCGATGACATGGCGCGCATGGTGCGTGGCTTCAAACGCACGCGGGAGATCCTCATGCAACCGGCGCTCGCGAAGTTCGGCGCCAAGGAGCTGGCGGCCTCGGCCAGTGCGCGCAGCGATGCCGAGATCGAGCAGTTCATCCGCCAGTACGCCGACACCATCTACCACCCCGTGGGCACCTGCCGCATGGGGCCCGGGCCGCTGGATGTGGTGGATGCCGAACTGCGTGTGCATGGCCTCGCGGGCCTGCGTGTGGTGGACGCGTCCATCATGCCGCGCATTGTGAGCGGCAACACCAATGCGCCCACGGTGATGATTGCTGAAAAAGCGGTGGACCTGCTGCGCGCCGCGCCGTGAACGATTTCACGTTTGGCGTCCGGAACGCGATTTTTAAGGTTTTCAAAGGGTCTGTTTAAGGAGTTTTTAACAGGCAAAAGCGCGGCGAATTTCTAGACTTCTTTGCATGGAAACGGGTGCATGGTGCACCCGGCCCAGCGCCCAAAAAAGGCGCTGAAAGAGCCCACCGGGGCCATGAAAGAACGTGATGAAGATTGATGCCCGCGAAATTGCCGCACTGACACAAGCCCAGCCCGCCGCCCCCCGCATGGACATGTACGCCAGCATCCACAAGGCGCTGCGCGCCTTCATGGCCGACACGCTGCTGGGCCTGGGCCGCATGGATGTCGAGGATGACCTGGAGTTTGCCCACACCTGCGACCGCGTGATGCAGCTGCTGGACCTGTGCCGCGCCCACCTGCACCATGAGAACCAGTTCGTGCACGCCGCCATGGAGGCGCGCCAGCCCGGATCCAGCCAGAGCATTGCCGGTGAACATGTGGAGCACGAACAGGCCATCGCCGCTTTGGCGGACGGTGTAAACCACCTGATGGCCTGTGCCAAGCCCGCACGCCCCGCAGTCACCCAGGCCCTGTACCGCCAGCTGGCGCTGTTTGTGGCTCACAACTTCGAGCACATGCACGAGGAAGAGACTGCGCACAACCGCGTGCTCTGGCAGTGCTACACCGACGCGGAACTGGCGGGCGTGCATGATGCGCTGGTGGCCTCGATCCCGCCGCACGAAATGATGGTGGTGGCCCGCTGGATGGTGCCCTACATGTCACCGGCCGAGCGCACGGCCATGCTGTCGGACATGAAGCAACATGCGCCTGCCCCTGTGCTGGCAGCGGTGCTGGCGCAAGTGCAGCCGCACCTCACGCAGCCTGAGTGGTCCAAGCTGATGCGCAGCCTGGGCCTGCCGGTGGTGCCGGGTCTGGTGCACTGAGAAGGTGTGAATGAACCCGCCATGCCCGCTCATCCCGCCAAAACACACCCGTTCGTCGTTACAAATGCTCGCCATAGCCCGAGCTATGGCTGCGCTTTGTGTCTCGATCGGGCGCGTTTTGGCGGCCTGCTCGGGCACGCCGGATTCACATACATCTTCTGAGGCTCAAGCGTCTTCCAGCACCACCGGTCGCAGCACGCACAGCCGAAAGCGCCCGCGCCCCGTTTTTTCGATGTGGATGTGCGGGCAGTTCTCCTGCAGGCGGCGCTGCAGCAATAGCAGGCGGGCCTCCAGGTTATCGGCCACATCGGGCAGGCGCAGTGCGGGGTCCAGCCGCAGTTCGCGGTTGGTGAAGTCCACGCGCCCGGTGTGCTGGTGGTCGCGCAGCAGCTTCCAGACAATGGCGCCCGCCACCCCCTTGATCAAATAGTCGTCGTTGATGAACACGCTGTCGTTGGCCGCAAAGTGGCGCACCCTCAGCGCGCTGCCGCTCACGGGCGGTGCCGCCGTCGGAGTAGGCAGCGGCTCGGGCGCATCGGGCGCGGCCTGCAGCAGGTCGATGGCGGCGGCCAGCTGGCCCGCAATCGCCACCAGCAGGTCTTCGTCCTCGAAGTCAAAGCGCATGTCCTCGGGGCTCTCGGCAAACAGCACGCCCAGCAGGCGCCCGGCCGACAGCAGGGGCACCGCCACCTGGCTGTGCGGCTCTGGCAGGCCGGGGTAGGGGATGTCCAGCCCGCGCAGCGGGGGCGCATCGGGTGCGGCATGTGCGTCCATGCTTTCGCGGATGGCGTGGCTGTACAGGGCAGCGTGCGTCATGTGGCTGATGCGCACCGGCGTGCGCTCGCGCGCGGCCATGCCGATCACTCCCTGACCCAGCCGGATTTCTGAACCCACGCCCGACGTGGCATAGCCGCAGCTGGCCACCGTGTATAGCTGCTGGGCGCTGGCGTCCAGCATCAGCACCATGGCGTGCTGGATGCCCAGCTTGTCCTGCAGGCCCTGCAGCGCGCCTTGGAGCAATTCGTCCAATCCCGTGCAGCGCGCAATGCTTTCGCTGCACAGGCGCAGCGTGTGCAGCAAGCCAGAACGTGGCGCGGGTGCCGGCAGGCCTTCGCCCGCCACCGATTCGATGCGCTCCACAGCGTAGATGTCGGCCCCTTTGAGTTCAAACACCTCGGCCATGCCCGCATGCGACGCAATGCCCGCCAGCTGCGCGCGCATGCTCTCGAACACCGGCCCGCTGTCCTCGGTGCGTTCGTACAGCAGGTGCAGGCGGTAGAAATGGGCAGTGACTGGGTCCAGCACCAACACCGACGCGCGCGGGTTGCGCAGGATGTTCTGGCGGGTCTTGTTGAAGAACTGGAACGACAGCGCCACATGCGCCGCATCCACATAGACCACCTGCGAGATGTAGGCCACGTTGGGTGTGCCGTCAGGGTCGCAGGTCGCCATGATGGCGGGAATCGCCCCCTCCAGACAGGGGCGGATGCTGTGCAGGGACGGCGCTGCGGTGCTCATGGCTGTGAAACGGTTGGCGTGGGTGGCGCACACAACTCCGCGCCTGCGCGCGGACCCGGCGTCTGGTCGAACGCACTGGTGGGTGTGAAGCTCACGGCCACCACATCTTGCAGCGGCGCCGCCAGCATGGCGGCCACATACTGCGGCCCGTAGCCGACCCGGCCCACCTCCTGCACCATGGACTGCAGGTAGGCCTGCAACACCGGCAGGTCGCCATCAGTGGCCGGGCGCTGCGTGGCCCGGCGGGCTTTGAGCTGCAGCGTCTGGTGGGTGGACGGCACGCTGAACACCACGGCAATCTCGCCGGTGTGCGCAATGTCCTGCAGCAACTGTTCGGACTGACTGCGCCGCAGGTACACCGTGACCTCCTGCCCATCACCGCTGATATGGCTGCCCACGGCCCGCATGATGCTGGGGCGCAGGGCCGCATCGCGTGACGCCACGATGGCCGACACGCCCTTGGCCACCATGGCGATATGGCTGGGGCCGAGCAGGGCGGTCATGCCTTGAAGCGCTTGCGGGTCAGGGCCAGGGCCACCCAGAAGGCCACCACGGTGGTCACCACCAGCACCAGGCCGTGGCGCAGGGGGTGGGCAGGCCACTGGTCCATGAACAGCGGGCGCACCAGCTCGACCGCGTTGGTCAGCGGCAGCCAGTCGGAGATGGTGCGCACGATGGGAGGCAGCTGCTCGCGCGGGAAGAACACACCCGAGAGAAACATCATGGGCGTGAGCACCAGCGTGAAGTAGTAGGTAAAAAAGTCATACCCCTTGGCCAGCGCATTGAAGATGAGCGCGATGCTGGAGAACATCACCCCCACGAACAGCAGCACCGGCCAGGCCACCAGCAGCTTGGGGCTGTGGCTGATGGAGAGGGCCAGCATGACGCCCAGGATGGCGGTGACGGTGAATAGCGCCTTGAACGCCGCCCACAGCATTTCGGCCAGCACCACGTCGTCCAGGCTGACCGGCGCGTTCATGATGCCGTCCCAGGTCTTTTGCACATGCATGCGCGAGAAGGCCGAGTACAGCGCCTCGAAGCTGGCCGCGTTCATGGCGCTCATGCAGATGGAGCCGCTGGCCAGGAACAGGATGTAGGGCACCTTGGTGTCGCCCGCCGCGCCGCCCACGTTCACCTGCCCCACCAGGGCCCCCATGCCGTAGCCAAAGGCCACCAGCCACATCAGCGGCTCGGCAATGTTGCCCACCAGGCTGGGGATGGCCAGCTTGCGCCAGACCAGCAGGTTGCGCATGAACACGGGCCACCAGCGCACGGACAGGCTGGGCGGGCGCCATACCGACGGCGGGGGCGGGGCCACAGTGGCCACAGAGGGCGGGTGAGCGGTTTGCATCCGCTTATTGTGCGATGTTGGCGGGCGGGCGCACAGTCCCCGATGTGTTCCTGGTCGCTACCTGGGCACGGCCATTGCTTGGGTGCCCCTATGTCCACCCACGTCCTGAACCTGCCCGCCGGTGCCAGTGCCCTCTGGCAGAACCGCCTGGGGCTGCTGCTGGAGTCCACGGGCGAGGGGGTGTTTGGCATTGATCTGGCGGGCAACTGCGTGTTTATCAACCGGGCGGGCGCGCAGATGCTGGGCTTTGCCGCCGATGAGGTGATGGGGCGCAACATGCACGCGCTCACCCACCACAGCCACCCCGACGGCAGCCCGTATGCGGACGGCGACTGCCCCATCTTCAATGCGTTCCGCCAGGGCTTGCCCTGCCGGGTGGACACCGAGGTGTTCTGGCGCCGCGATGGCTCGGCGTTTGCCGTGGAGTATTCGAGCCACCCCATTTTGGAAGGCGATCAGGTGCAGGGTGCCGTGATCGCTTTTGTGGACATTACCAGCCGCAAGCGTGCCGCCGATGAGCTGCAGCGCGCGCACGATGAGCTGGCCCGCGCCAACGACGAGCTGGAGCGCCGAGTGGCAGCACGCACACAAGAGCTGTCGCAGGCGCTGGCGCAGCTGCGCGAGCTGTCCGCCTACTCGGAGCAGGTGCGCGAAGACGAACGCACCCGCATCGCCCGCGAAGTGCACGACGAGCTGGGCAGCCTGCTGGTGGCGCTGAAGATGGATGTCAACTGGCTGCACAAGCGCCTGGGCGAGCAGGGCGAGCGCACGCCCGAGGCGGCGGGCGACATGCGCACCCAGATGCGCTGCAAGTGCCAGAACATGAGCCGCCTGATCGAAAACGCCGTGGACAACGTGGGCCGCATCATCACCGACCTGCGCCCCAGCATCCTGGACCACCAGGGCCTGTGGGCGGCGCTGGAGTGGCAGGCACAGGAGTTCGTGCAGTCGGCCGAACTGGAGCTGGCGTGGCAGATGGAGGTGCCTGCCACCCTGCACTTGCCCGAGCCTGCAGCCATCGCTGTGTTCCGCATCTTCCAGGAGATGCTGAGCAATGTGGGCCGCCACGCGCAGGCCAGCGCCATCGACATTGCCATCGACGTGCAGGACGAGATGCTGCAACTGCGCGTGCGCGACAACGGCGTGGGCGCCACCCGCCAGGCCCTGGAGGCGCCCACCGCCTATGGCGTGATGGGCATGCGCGAGCGGGCACGGCAGCTTGGGGGCCGGTTGAGCATCACCAGCGAGCCGGGGCAGGGCTCGTGCCTGCAATTGCTGATTCCTCTGGAGCTGTCATGAATTCCGTGGTTCGAGTGTTGATCGGTGATGACCACCGCATCGTGCGGGAGGGGCTCAAGCAGGTGCTGGGCGACCCGGCCAATGGCCTGCCCGAGATCACTGTGGTCGCCGAGGCCACCCAGGGCAGCGAGGTGCTGGAGCTGGTTGCCGCCCTGCAAGGGCCCACGGGAACACCGGGGCTGGACTTGGTGCTGCTGGACATCGCCATGCCGGGCATGGACGGCCTCGAAGTGTTGCAGGCGCTGCGCAAGGCCTGGCCTGCGTTGCCGGTGCTGATGCTCAGCACCTACCCCGAGCGGCAATACGCGGTGCGCTGCATCCAGATGGGCGCGGCGGGCTACCTGCACAAAAGCGCCGATCCCGACGACATGGTGGCCGCTGTGCGCAAGGTGGCCGCTGGCGGGCGCTACCTGACGGAGGCGACCGCGCAAGCCCTGGCAGGTGCACTAGAGCGCACCGGGGTGGTGCGTACCGCCCAGCAGGGCACGCCCGCCGGGGTGGACGCGCTCTCCTATCGGGAGCACCAGGTGTTCCGCCTGCTCACTGCCGGGCAGAGCGTGAGCGAAATTGGTGCGCAGCTCAAGCTCGCGCCCAACACGGTGAGCACCTACCGCGCCCGCATCCTCGAAAAGACCGGCGCGCGCAACGATGTGGAGCTTGCGCTGCTGGCGCGTGGCGCACCGGCAGAGTGAATTCGGTGCGTTGCACGACCGATTTGTAGTGCTGGCCCTACACGCTGTAGACACCACACCCACGAATTCATGACAGCGGGCCGACACCGGCAAAAACTGGCCCGCGCTTTGCGTAACGCCTGGCACCAACTTCTTCGAGGTGTGCCATGTCCGAATTCTTCTCGCCCTACGATGCCGACCGCCCGTTGATGCTGAAATGCAGCTGTGGCCGCGACCACACGGTGGCCGACCACCACGCCGAGGTGTCGGCCGATTCCGCCGCAGCCACCCTGCGCCAGCGCAGCGAGACCCGTGAGTTCGAGCTCTACAGCAACGAGTTCATCGAAGCCACGCTGGTCAAGGCGCTGTTTCCGCAAGACGCGGTGCGCCGCCGCTTCATCAAGGCGGTGGGCAAGGGCACGGCCATGGCGGCCATCGCGAGCGTGTTGCCTGTGGCCAGCATGCAGGCCATGGCGCAAGAGAAGCAGGGCGCACTGGAGAAGACCAACCTCAAGATCGGCTTCATCCCTATCACCTGCGCCACCCCGCTGATCATGGCCCACCCGCTGGGCTTCTACAGCAAGCAGGGCCTGAGCGTCGAAGTCACCAAGACGGCCGGCTGGGCACTGATCCGCGACAAGATGATCAACAAGGAGTACGACGCCACGCACTTCCTGAGCCCCATGCCGCTGGCGATCTCCATGGGCCTGGGCTCCAACGCCACGCCGATGAACGTGGCCACCATCCAGAACGTGAACGGCCAGGCCATCACGCTCAGCCTCAAGCACAAGGACAACCGCGATCCCAAGAACTGGAAGGGCTTCAAGTTCGCGATCCCCTTCGAGTACAGCATGCACAACTTCCTGCTGCGCTACTACCTGGCCGAGGCGGGTTTGAACCCCGACACCGACGTGCAACTGCGCGTGGTGCCACCCGCCGAGATGGTGGCCAATCTGCGCGCGGGCAATATCGACGGCTTCCTCGGCCCCGATCCTTTCAACCAGCGCGCCGTGTTCGAGGAAGTCGGCTTCATCCACCTGCTCACCAAGGACCTGTGGAACGGCCACCCCTGCTGCGCCTTCGGCACCAGCACCGAGTTCATCCAGAAGAACCCCAACACCTTTGCCGCGCTGTACCGCGCGGTGCTCACCTCGGCCGCGATGGCGCGCGACCCGGCCAACCGGGAGCTCATCGCCAAGGTGATTGCGCCCCAGGCCTACCTGAACCAGCCCGAGGCAGTGCTCAACCAGGTGCTCACTGGAAAGTTCGCAGACGGCCTGGGCAAGATCCAGAACGTCCCCGACCGCGCGGACTTCGACCCCATGCCGTGGCAGAGCATGGCCGTGTGGATGCTCACGCAGATGCAGCGCTGGGGCTACATCAAGGGCGATGTGGACTACAAGCAGATTGCCGAAAAGGTGTTCCTCATCACCGACGCGAAAAAGCAGATGAAGGCGCTGGACCAGAAGGTGCCCGAAGGCGCGTACCCCAAGTTCAAGATCATGGGGCGCGAATTCGATGCCGCCAAGGCGAGCGAGTACGCAAAGAGCTTCCCCATCCGCAAGGCGGCATGACATGACTCCCGCCAAGAACCTCAACCTGCGCGCGGGCCTGTTGTCCGTGCTCATCTTCCTGGCCCTGCTGGGGATCTGGTACATCGCCACCGCTTCTTCGGGCGCGGGCAACAGCACGGCCGGCATGACCGCCGAGCAGATCGAGTACGCCAAGATGATGGGCAAGGACCCAGGCGCCAGCGCCAAGGGCAGCGGCTTCCCCTCACTGGCAGAGATGGGCCGTACCGTGTGGGGGCACGTGTCCAACCCGTTCTATGACAACGGCCCCAACGACAAGGGCATCGCCATCCAGCTCGCGCATTCGCTGGGCCGGGTCGCGCTAGGGTTCGGCCTGGCCTGCTTGGTGGCGATACCGCTCGGTTTCGTCATCGGCATGTCGCCGCTGCTGCGCCGTGCGTTCGACCCGTTCATTCAGGTGCTCAAGCCCATCAGCCCGCTGGCGTGGATGCCGCTCGCTCTCTACACCATCAAGGACTCATCGATCTCGGGCATCTTCGTGATCTTCATCTGCTCGGTGTGGCCCATGCTGGTGAACACGGCGTTTGGCGTGGCATCGGTCAAGCGCGAGTGGCTCAACGTGTCGGCCACGCTGCAGGTCAACCCGCTGCGCAAGGCCTTCCTGGTGATCTTGCCCGCCGCAGCGCCCACCATCCTCACGGGCATGCGCATCAGCATGGGCATCGCCTGGCTGGTGATCGTGGCGGCCGAGATGCTGGTGGGCGGCACGGGGATTGGCTACTTCGTGTGGAACGAGTGGAACAACCTGTCGCTCACCAACGTGATCTTTGCCATCCTGGTGATTGGCGTGGTGGGCATGTTGCTAGACCTGGCGTTCGGCCAGCTGCAGAAGGTGGTGACCTATGTGGAGTGATGTCGCCCAGCGCCCGGCTGTTCCAGCCCCTCTTGCCACTGACGCCCCGCAACGAAAGGCCTCTGCCGTGACCCAAGGCTTCCTCCAGATCGACCGGCTGAGCAAGGCCTTTGTGCCCGCCAAGCCCGTGTTTGCCGATGTGTCGTTCACGCTCGACAAGGGCGAGTTCGTCTGCATCATCGGCCACTCGGGCTGCGGCAAGACCACCATCCTGAACGTGCTGGCGGGGCTCGACACCGCCACCTCGGGCACCGTCATCATGGACGGGCGCGAAGTGGCCGGCCCCAGTCTGGACCGGGGCGTGGTGTTCCAGAGCCACGCGCTCATGCCCTGGCTCACGGTGCGCCAGAACATCGCGTTCGCCGTGAAGTCGCGCTGGCCCGACTGGAAGAAGAGCCAGGTGGATGCGCATGTGGAGAAGTTCGTGGCGCTGGTGGGCCTGAGCCCTGCCATTGACAAGAAGCCGTCGCAACTCTCAGGCGGTATGAAGCAGCGCGTGGGCATTGCGCGTGCGTTCTCCATCCAGCCCAAGATGCTGCTGCTGGATGAACCCTTCGGCGCACTCGATGCGCTCACGCGCGGCACCATCCAGGACGAATTGATGGCCATCGTGCGCCAGACGCAGCAGACGGTGTTCATGATCACGCACGATGTGGACGAAGCCATCTTGCTGGCCGACCGCATCCTGCTCATGAGCAACGGCAACGAGACTCCCGAGGGCTACCGCCCCGGCGGCATCGCCGAGGTGGTGGTGAACCCGCTGCCACGCGAACGCACGCGCACCAGCCTGCACCACCTGGACGGCTACTACGCGCTGCGCAACCACATCGTGGACTTTCTCGTCACCCGAGCCAAAGCCCACTGATTTCCTGAATAACCCAGCACTGTCGTGTTGCCCCTTGGGGTGGCAGGGAGTGCTGCACCCTGAAGTTTCTGTTCCCTGTTCCAAAACACATCCAACCGAAGGAGCCATCACCATGAACCGCAACGACGTTACCGAAAAGATCATCAGCACCAAGGTCGCCAAGGGCCTGCAATGGGAGGCCATTGCCAAGAAGGTCGGCCAGTCCAAGGAATGGACCACGGCCCTGTGCCTGGGCCAGATGACCGCCACGCCCGAGCAGGCCAAGATCGTCGGCAAGATCTTCGGCCTCACCGCCGAGGAGCAGAAGTGGCTGCAGGTGGTGCCCTACAAGGGCTCGCTGCCCACGCCCGTGCCCACCGATCCGCTGATCTACCGCTGGTACGAGGTGGTGAGTGTGTACGGCACCACCATCAAGGAGCTGATCCACGAGGAGTTTGGCGATGGCATCATGAGCGCCATCGACTTCAGCATGGACATCCAGCGCGAAGCCAATCCCAATGGCGACCGCGTGAATGTGGTCCTGTCCGGCAAGTTCCTGCCGTATAAACAGTACTAACCCCCTGAGTCGCTTCGCGCCTTCCCCCTTTCTCTCGAATTGCTGCGCAATTCGGGAAGAGGGACACCGCCAGCGAAGCGCCGCCTGTGCGGCTTGGCGGCCCTTGCGCGGCGGTCGCAGGTATAGGCCGTGCTCGTTATGCCGGCGTGGGTCTAGGCATTGCACCGAGTGGGGTAACCAAGACGGTCAGAGCACCTTGACCGCCCGGCCGATGAACTGGATGGGCCCCGTGGGCTTGCCAATCGGCGAGCCCGTGGGCGGTTCCAGCGTCAGCTCGAACAACTGGTTGGGCTGTAGCGGCGGCAGCTTGTCCAGCGGGATCTGCAGGGGCTGACCGGGCTGCACCAGGCCCAGCGATACGGGGCCGCTCCAGCCGTCGGCCTTGGTCCAGAACTCCAGGGCCTTGTCGGCCGGTACTTCGGCCATACCCAGCGGAATCAGGCTGATCTGCCGGGGCGAGCTGGCCTGCACCACCCAGCCCGGAGCCTTGTCCTGCGGCGCGACCAGCACCACCATGAACTGTGGCGGCGCGGCCACTGGGGCGGTGCGGGTGACGAGCACTGCCGCGAGCACCGCTGCCATGGCAAAGCCCGAGCCGGCGAGGGCACGCCACAGGCCCAGGTGGTCCCACCAGCGCACGGATGGCTTGCGCTCGGTTTTTGCGCGGGGTTGGGCGGCAACGGGTGTCGCAGCCGGCTGTGCGCTGGTGGCCTGCAGCGACTGGTCGATGCGCGCCCACAAGGCAGCGGGCGGCGCGATGGGCTCCGCCAGCTGGGTCAGCGGCAGCAGGCGTGCTTCCCATTCGGCCACCGCCTGTTGCAATGCCTTGTCACCTGGCAGGCGTTGCTGCACGCCCTGGCGCTCGGCAGCGGGCAGGGTGCCCAGCACGTACTCGCCGGCCAGCACGCTCAGGTCTTCCGGCAAGGGGGTGGCTGGTGTGTTGCGCACGTCGGTCATGCCATGCACTCCCGCAGCGAAACCAGGCTGCGCCGGATCCACGCCTTGACGGTGCCCAGCGGCGCGCCGAGGCGCTCGGCAATTTCGCCGTGCGAGCAGCCGTCCACATAGGCGTGCAACACGCAGTTGCGGCGCGCGGGGTCCAGGGCCTCCAGGCAATGCTGCAGGCGGCCCAGGCTGGCGTTCAGCGCAAAGGTTTCCTCGACCTCGTGGTGGGCCTGCACAGACATGTCGGCCTCCAGGGCTTGGGTGGTGGTGTCGTCCACATCAACGTGGCGGCCCGCGTCGCGCACGGCGTTCAGGGCCAGGTTGCGCACCACGCTGTAGATCCAGCCGCGTGCGCTGCCCCGTCTCGCGTCGTAGCTGGTGGCGCGCGTCCAGATGTTCACGCACGCATCGTGCACGATGTCCTCGGCCAACGCGCGCTGGCGCACGATGCGCAGCGCCACGCCCAGCAGCCGTGCGCCCTCCTGTTCATATAGGCGGTGCATGGCCTGCCGGTCGCCGGCTGCGCAGGCGGCCAGAGCGGCTTCGTAGTCAAAATCGCCAGGGGTGTCGGGCACGGTGTGCAGGCAGCGGGGCCTTGGCTAAAGGGTGGGCGCATCGTAGCCGCAAACCCGCCACCGCCTGGCGGTAGCCCCCGCTGGGCAGGGGATTGCGTGTGCGTGGTTTACGCGGCCTTCCAGAAGATGTAGTCGGCCTGGTACTTCACGATCTGGCGCTCGCCCTTGTTGGCGGTGGTGCAGGCAGCAGCGGGTGCCACGCCGCCCTTGAGGGCCACACGCTGGATGAAGGTCACGCCGGTCATGGCGCCCGAACCCATGGCGGGGTTGGCCTTGACGAGCTGGTAGGGCAGGTTGCCCGTGCCCGATGGCGCCACGGCCAGCTGGGTGGCCGTGAGCTTGGAGCCGTCGTTCGACTCCCAGGTAGCGGGCGGGCCGTAGTAGGTGCCCACTTGTTTGCCGCTGCGGTCATTCAGCACGGCCTTGGGGCCCACGAACACCCATTCGGTCTGGCCGGGCATGTTGGCCTTGTCGCGGCATTCGTAGGTGATCTCGCCCACGCCCACGGTTTCCATCGCCACCTTGTTGCCAGCCGGCACCTTGATGCTGTCGGGCAGGCTGTCCTGCGAATACATGGATTTGGAGGACGACGACATCATCGAACCGCAGGCGCTCAGCAGCACGGCGGCGGCAATGGCGCCCGTCAGGGGGAGCAGGCGGGAGATGGGGGACGTGTGGATGGTCATGGCGTTTCTCTCTGGTCTGTAGGTTGATAGGACAGCAGCGACAAGATGCGCTGCTGTAGGTACTACCCACGAAAACGCCGTTTGGATGCAGTGGATGCCAAAAATTTTTTGCCGGTGCCAGCCCGGGCAAGATTGCCGCCCGGGCCCGAGGCTGCCTCAATGCAGGGTCAGTGGCCGGGTGGTGGTCTTGACCCGCACCACGGCCGCCCGGTGCTCATAGGGGGCCACCGGTTGACCCAGGATGGCGGCCGCCAGCGTGCGCGCCTGCCGGGCAATCGGTTCGATGTAGCGGCTGCACTGCCCGTCGACGCTGATGCAATCGCCCAGTGCATGGATGCGGGATACGCTGGTCTGCAGCGTGCCTGCGTCCACCGCGATGCCGTGGGCCCAATCAAGCCCTGCACTCTGCGCCAGGCGGTGGGGTGGNCCACCACCACTTCGTCGGCGGCAAATCGCCGCCCGCAGGTGGTGGTGACGCGGTAGCGCGAACCCACGCGCTCCACATTCGCAACCTGCAGGCTGCCTTCAAAGCGGATGGACAGATCCCTCCAGGCGTCCAGCAGCTGCGGGCCCGCCTGCTGTTCTTGCCAGCGCGCCAGCGGCTCGGCGGCCGTGTCCAGCAGCGTGATGCGGTGGCCGCCCAGTGCCAGGTCGTTGGCCAGCTCGCTGCCGATCAGGCCCGCGCCGATGATGAGCACGTCCTTGGGCTGCTCGCCCAGGTGCTGGCGCAGGCGCTGGTAGGCGTCCAGGTGGTTGATGCGCCAGCACAGGCTGGCGGGCAAGCCCGGCGGCAAGGCGGCCTGCGCACCGTGGGCCAGCACCAGGTGGCCGTAGCGCAGCACGCCCCGCGTGGTGCGCAATTGGCGGGTGTCGGCGCAGATGCGCACGGCATGGGTGTGGGCCAGCAGGGTGACGCCCAGGCGGTGCGCCGCATCGCGACCGGTTTCGGACACCAGGGCCAGCGGGTCCAGCTGGCGCGCCATGGCCACCGACAGCAAAGGCTTGTCGTACCGGTCGCCAGCGCAGGCCGTCACCAGGGTGATGGGCAGCGTGGCGCTGTGTTGGCGCAGGGTTTCGGCCAGTTGCCAGCCTGCACGGCCCGCGCCGACGATGACCACGCCCGGCTCGCCACGCACGCGCAGGGAGGCGGCTGGCGCTGCGCTGGCCTGCGCCCGCAGCGCCTCCAGCGTGGGGGCCTCATATGGAGAAAAATCGGCCTTGGTCACTCCACACAGCGGGCAGGCCCAGTCGTCGGGTATGTCCGCCAGCCGCGTGCCCGGCGGCAGGCCGCCATCGGGGTCGCCGTCGGCCTCGTGGTAGACGTAGCCGCAGGCGTTGCAGATGTAGCTCTGCCAGGGCGCCTGGGCGGCCGCGTCGGCAAACGCATCGCACAGCGCCTGCGATGCCGCGCTCAACACGAACTCGGAGGTAACCGATGGCGTGGTGGCGGTGGGGAGGGCGCGCGTCATGCAGGCATCTCCTCGGTGCTGAGCCGGGCGATCTCCTTGCGCAGGTGCTTGATGGCGGGCGTGACGATGGCCACAAAGTGCGACTCGCGCACGCGCCGCTGCACGTCCGAGCTCATCAGGTAGCCGCGCGCGCCCTGGTGCATCAGGGCCGACTGGGCGGCGCGCAGGCACAGCTCCGCGCCATGGGCACGGGCGTCCAGCACATCGATGAAGAAGTCGGTGCTTGTGTCGAACGGCGTCTGGGCCAGTTGCATGACGCGTGCGGTCAGTGCATCCAGTTCGGCCTGCAGGGCGTCGGGCCGGTCTTCCAGGAACTGGTTGACGTGGCCCAGTTGGGCCTCCACCGCCCACATCGAGTCGATGGCGCCCTGGGTGATGCCCACCGCCATGCCACATTGCAGCATCACGAACGCAGCGCGGATGCGGGCGATGAAAGGCCGGGTAGGGTCGGCCATGGTGTCGGCCGTGCCGATGAAATGGTCCTTGAGCCGCAGTGCATAGGTGCCCGTGCCCTCCATGGCGGAGAAGCTGGGGCATTCGCGCATCTCCACGCCCGGTGCGTCGCAGCGCAGCAGGAACATCACCTCGCGCTGGCTGGCCGCACCGTCGGCCTCCACCACCGCCGCAATCGCGCCGCAGTAGTGGTCGGGCCCCAGGTTGCTCACCCAGGGCAGGGTGCCGTTGACGAGGTAGCCGCCCTCCACCGGCGTGGCCTTGAGCAGCAGGCTTTCGATCTGCGCGTAGCTCTTCATGGGGTTGGACAGCGCCGTGCCGCCCATGCCTGCGCCGCTGGCGTGGCGCTGCAGCACATCGCCCATCAGCGTGGGGTTGCCCGACTGCTGCAGGTACAGCCCACACACCGCCTGGCACCACATCATGAAGCCGGTAGCGCCGCACACGCGCGAGGCCTCGGCCATGGCGCGGATGGCCAGGCCGTAGTCGGCCGGGCCCGCCGTGCTGTCCAGGTGCGCGCTCATCGCGCCCACGGCGGCCAGCTGCTGCAGCTCCGCGCAGGGGTAGTAGCCGGTGCGGTCAATCGCCTCCACCTGCGCGGCCAGCGGGCCCTGCGCAATCTGGCGCACGGCGGCCAGCAGCGCATCGCCCCGCAGGGCGCCGTCCAGGTGGAGTTGGGGAGGGAGGTCGGCGGGGTTCATGGGGCTCCTTGGGTGCGCAGGGCGGGCTCAGTGGCGGGGCTGTTTAGTCCGCGAGGCTGATCTCGAACGGAATGGGGTTGCGCATGCTGTTGGCCACGGGCGAGTAGAAGTTGGCGTGCTGCACGATCTCGTCCAGCACCTCGCGCGGTGCATCGCCTTCCACCAGCACCTTCACGCGGATCGCCTGAAAGCCCATCTCCGGCGGCGTCTTCTGCAACGCACCACCCGCACCCCAGGCGGCGGGGTTGCCGATGTCGCCTTCCATGAACACCTCGATCTTGCTGAGCTTGACCTGCTTCCAGGTGGCCACGGCCGTGATGCCCACGGCCAGGCAGCCGCCCAGGCCCGACAGCACGATCTCGCCGGGCGCAGGCGCCGTGTCCTGGCCGAACAGGTGCAGGGGCTCGTCCACCACCACCGGCGCATGGTTGCCCACATAGCTCAGCGAGCGGTACTGCCCCTCCATCACCGTATGGACCTTGTTGGTGCCCCGGCTGGCAGGGTTGTTGCGGCCCTTGTCGGCAAAGGCCATCAGCCCGTCGCGGTCGATGGGGCGCAGGTGTGTGTGCACGGTGGTGACGGGGGCAGAGGGTTCCAGCAGATCGGTGGACATGGTGTTCCTTGGAGAAAGAGAAGGGAATGCAAAAAAAGAAGGACAGGGTTCGCAGCGGGCCATGCCCGCTGCAACAACGCACGGGGCTCAGGCCGCCAGTGCCAGCGCAGGCTTTTTGGGGAACTTGACCAGCGGCAGCCCGCTTTCGATCGGCAACTTGTCGTCACGCGACCATTCGTTCCACGAGCCGAAGTACATGCGCACATCGGCAAAGCCCGCCTGCTTGAGCGCCAGGAAGGTGTTGGACGCGCGTGCGCCCTTGAAGCAATACAGGTACACCGTGTCCGCCGGGCTGATGCCCGCCGTGGCGCATTCGGCGCGCACTTCGTCGGGCGACTTGAACACCGGACCCTGGGGCGAGGGCTTCATGAAGCGGTACCACTCCAGCCACTTGGCGCCCGGCAGGCGGCCTTTGCGCGGCGCGAAGTCCTTGCCATAAGGGCTGGAGCTGTCGCCAATCCACTCGTCCACATCGCGCACGTCCAGCAGCACGGTGTCGGTGCCCAGGGCTTCGATCACATCTTCCTTGGTCAGCATCACGTCGGTGGTGGCCAGCTGGGTGGGGAAGATGGCGGGCGTGGGCACCACGGCCTCGGTGGAGACGGGCAGCTCTGCCGCCTTCCAGGCCGAGTAGCCGCCATTCAATACCTTGACCTTGGGGTAGCCCAGCCAGGTCAGCAGGTAGTAGCCCCGGCACGACTGGCCGTAGCCGCTGTTGAGCGCATCTTCATAGAACACGGCCGTCTCGGCGCCCGACAGGCCGATGGCGCCCAGGTGCGCGGCAAAGGTGTCTTTCAGCTCCTGCAGGCCTTGGGGCGTGGAGGTGGCCAGGTACGTGAAGGTTTCGCGCAGGTTCACCGCGCCGGGGATGTGCCCCAGGGCATAGGTGTCGGCGTCGCGGGTGTCGATCAGCACCACAGGTTCTGCGGCTTGCAGGGCCAACAGCTGGGTGGGTGAGATGAGGACGGCGTCGGAGGCGGTGGCGGTCACGGTGCTCATGGAAAACCTTTCGGTGCGGTGGTGGGCGGGATGCCTGCCTTCCTTATCGCAACAGGTGTGCCAGAGCGGGTGGAGATAGGGAAATATGAATAAAAATGGCTGGAAGCGCTAGTGAAATATGCGCTGGCAGCTATTGATTTGATAGTTAGTGGGGTGTGGCCATGTGTCGGCAGCCAGGGTGAAGCAGACCGCGCCAGACACTGTGTCTACAAATTGTCGACACAGTGTCCGTCGTCACTTCAGACCCGCCTTGCGCAGCCGGTAGCTGAACTGCCGCAGCGTCAGCCCCAGGCTCTGCGCCGCGCGCGACTGGTTGCCGTGGTGCTCGGCCAGTGCTGTCTGCAGCGCCACCACGCTGTGAGACTGGGCCGGCGCGTAGTCACGCACCAGCGGCGCCGGGGCAATGGCTGGGCGTTCTGCTGCCGCGATGGCTGCAGGAGGCTGTGGTGCGGGAGGCGAAGGCAAAGGCGCGGACGCAGCCGGCAGAAACCGGTCCAGCTCCGCCCGCGCCACCAGCGTGTCATTGGTCAGCAGCACCAGGCGCTCGATCACATTGCCCAGCTCGCGGATATTGCCGGGCCAGGGGTGTTCTTCCAGCCGCGCCAGCGCGTCGGGCGAGAGGTTCACGTTGCGCTGGTGCGCCTGATTGGCGCGGCTCACAAAGTGCAGCGCCAGCGCGCGGATGTCCTCGCGCCGCTCGGCCAGCGAGGGCAGATGGATCGGAATCACATGCAGGCGGTAGTACAGGTCCTGCCGAAAGCGCCCGGCCTCCACATCGGCCGCAAGGTCGCGGTGGGTGGCCGCCACCAGGCGCACGTTGACCTTGACCTCGCGCTGCCCGCCCAGGCGCACCAGCGTGCCCTCCTGCAGTGTACGCAGCAGCTTGGACTGCAGGGCCAGCGGCAGCTCGCCAATCTCGTCCAGAAAGATCGTGCCGCTGTCGGCCTGCTCGAACCAGCCCGCGCGGGCTGTGCTGGCTCCGGTGAACGCGCCTTTCTCGTAGCCAAACAGTTCAGATTCGAACAGCGCGTCCGGAATGGCCGAGCAGTTGACCTTGATGAAGGGCCGGTCGCGCCGCCCGCTGGCCAGGTGCACGGCGCGTGCGAACAGCTCCTTGCCCGTGCCCGACTGGCCCAGCAGCAGCACGGTGGCCTGGGTTTGCGACACACGTTCCAGCTCGCTCAGGGCCTGCAGCAGTGGCGGCGAGCTGCCAATGAGCCCGTAGCGCGCGCTTTTGGTATTGAGCGCATTGGCCAGCACGGCGTTGCGCGCCTCCAGCTGCCGCGTCTGCTCGGCCACCAGGGCTTCCAGCTGCAGCAGCTGCCCCACCAGCGTGGCCAACACGCGCAGCACCGCCAGGTCGTCGTTCAGGTGGCGCTGGCGGCTGCGGATGCGGTGGCAGGCCAGCACGCCGATGGGTGCGTTGTTGACTTCGATGGGCAGGGCGATGAAGGCCACCGTCTCGGGCGGCAGCTGGCTGCGTGCCACCGCGCGGGCCAGGAACAGCGGTTCGGCATCGATGTCCTGCACGATGGCGGGCTGCCCCGTGGCCAACACCCGGCCGGTGATGCCCTCGCCCCAGGCGTAGCGCCCGCGCCGTACCTCGGCCTGCGTGAGGCCGTAGGCGTGCTGGATGGAGGCGGTGTGCGACGCGCCGGCCGGGGCGGTGGGCGCTTCGTCCACCAGCACGATGCGACCCCGGTTCAGGCCCAGCAGCTCGCTCATCAGGTGCAGCATCTCGCGCAGCACCAGGCCGGGCGCCAGGCTGCGGCCGATGAGGCGCATCACCTCACGCATCAGCAGCAGCTCTTGTGCGTGCCAGTCGGTGGGGGCGCCCTGGGAGGCGCGAGCGGAGGGCGTTGGGGGCATGGCGGGTGCATTGCAAGTTCTGCGCCCGGTTGCATTAAAGTTGGCCGCATTCCTCCTTTAGTCCCTGCCGAAAGAAAAATCACATGACCACCCTCGGAACTCCCCTGTCCCCCCACGCCACCAAAGTCATGCTGCTGGGCTCGGGCGAGCTGGGCAAGGAAGTGCTGATTGCGCTGCAGCGTCTCGGGGTCGAGACCATCGCCGTCGACCGCTACGACAACGCGCCCGGCCAGCAGGTGGCCCACCACGCGCGCACCATCACCATGAGCGACCCGGCCCAGCTCAAGGCGCTGATCGAAGCCGAGCGCCCGCACCTAGTGGTGCCCGAGATCGAAGCCATCGCCACCCCCATGCTCGAAGAGCTGGAAGCCGCAGGCACCGTGCGCGTGATCCCCACCGCCCGCGCCGCGCGCTTGACCATGGACCGCGAAGGCATCCGCGTGCTGGCTGCTGAGACGCTGGGCCTGCCCACCAGCCCCTACAAGTTCTGCAATTCGCTGGAAGAGTTGCAGGCGGCCATTGATGCCGGTATCGGTTACCCCTGCATCGTCAAGCCTGTGATGAGCAGCTCCGGCAAGGGCCAGAGCAAGATCGACGGCCCGGCCGACGTGCAAAAGGCCTGGGACTACGCCATGGCCGGCGGCCGTGTGAGCCACGGCCGCGTGATCGTCGAGGGCTTCATCGACTTTGACTATGAGATCACGCAGCTCACCGTGCGCGCCGTGGGAGTCGATGGCCAGATCGACACCCACTTCTGCGACCCCATCGGGCACGTGCAGGTCAGCGGTGACTACGTGGAAAGCTGGCAGCCGCACCCTATGCACCCCGCTGCGCTCGAAAAGTCGCGCCAGATCGCCAAGGCGGTCACCGACAACCTGGGCGGCCAGGGATTGTTTGGCGTGGAGCTGTTCGTCAAGGGCCAGGAGGTCTGGTTCAGCGAAGTGAGCCCCCGCCCGCACGACACGGGCCTGGTCACGCTGTGCACCCAGCACCAGAGCGAGTTTGAGCTGCACGCCCGCGCCATCCTGGGCCTGCCGGTGGACACGAGTCTGCGCAACCCCGGCGCCAGTGCCGTCATCTACGGCGGCGTGGAAGCCAAGGGCATCGTGTTCGATGGCGTGCAAGAAGCGCTGCGCGTGCCGGGTACCGACCTGCGTCTGTTCGGCAAGCCCGAGAGTTTTGTGAAGCGCCGCATGGGCGTGGCGCTGGCGCGGGCTGAGAATGTGGACACGGCGCGCGCGAACGCCAAGCTGGCGGCGAGCAAGGTCAGGCCCCGCGTGGCCTGATAGCTTGCGGCCGCAGTTGCGGCGGGCCGGTGCGACGACGGCGCTTCTGAAGGAGAAACCCCTGTGAGCCTGAGTGCGCGGATCCTGTGGCTGGTGCTGGCAGCCTCTTTGTTGCCTGTGCCGGCCCTGGTGTGGCTGCTGCTGGAGTTTCGGGTGACCACCACCGGACAGGCGCGCGACCGGCTGGTGGCCCGGGCAGGCATCATTGCCAGCAACCTGGACGACAAGATCGCTGGTACCGGGCAGCTCTTGTTTGGCCTTGGGCGCGTCCCCCTGCTGGCAGCGGGCGACAAGGCGGCCTGCTCTGATTTCCTGGCAGATGTCCTCAAGGAACATCCTCAGTACACCGGCATCCTCACCATCCAGCCCGATGGCTCCTTGTTCTGTGATTCGCTGCGCAGTGGCCGTTCGCTGGACCTCCGGGACCGCAGTTACTTTCAGCGTGCGCTGACGGCCTCCGGGCCGGTGCTGGAAGCGGTCATAGGCCGCCTGACGGGCAAAGGAGTGCTGCAGGTGGCCTACCCGGTGCGCGATGCGGGAGGCGCGTTGCGCTTCATCCTGCTGGCCTCGCTCGACATGCAGGACTACGGGCAGGCCACGGTGCATGCACAGCGCTATGAGCGTATGCATCTGCAGGTATGGAATGCCGACGGTTCGGTGGTCATGGACTTCCGCCGGCCGGAGGTGGCGCCGCTGACCCTGGGGGACGCCGAACGCACTTTCATGTTGCAAGCGGTCGAAGGGCATGCCGTGATGGAGGGGGCCGATGGCGTGCGTCGCGTCTGGGTGCGCGCCCAGTTGCCGCGCGCACAGGGCTCGGATCTGCGTCTGGCCCTGGCCGTGCCCGAGGACGACCTGCGTGGCCCGGTGGAGCGCCAGTTCCGGAGCGCACTGCTGGGGGTGCTGGCACTGGCGGTCATCGTGTTCGTTGCTGCTTTTCTGTTGGTGGAATTTGCGGTGCGCCGCCATGCCATGCGCGCCATCCGCGCCATTGGCCGCATGGATGCTGGCAACTACGCCGAACCCATTGGCACACCCTATCCCCCGGGAGAGCTGGGGCAGGTGGCCCGGGCACTGGACCGGATGGCGGAGTCCCTGCTGCGCCAGCAGCAGTCCATCGCGCAACACACGGAGACGCTGGAGCGCCAGGCGCGGCGAGACCCGCTGACCGACTTGGCCAACCGCTACAGCCTCACAGAGCGGCTGGACGCGGCGTTGGACCGGGCGCGGGAGCAGGGCCACTGCGTGGCCGTTCTGGCCATGGACCTGGACCGGTTCAAAGGGGTGAACGACAGCCTGGGCCATGCCCGGGGTGATGCCTTGCTCAAGGAGGTGGCGCTCCGGTTGCAGGGTTGTGTACGTCCCGGCGATGTGGTGGCCCGGCCGGGAGGGGATGAGTTTGTGGTGGTGCTGCCCGACCTGCCGGACCCAGCCGTGGTGGAGCCCATGGCGCGGCGCATTGTGCGGGCGCTGACCCTGCCTGTGGAGACCGGCACGTCCAGCTGGTTGCTGGGCACCAGCCTGGGCATTGCGGTCTTCCCGCAGGATGGGGACTCCGGGGATCTCCTGCTGCGCAATGCGGATGTGGCCATGTACGACGCCAAGGACCTGGGTGGGAACCGGCTGGCTTTCTTCAGCCCGCATATGACGGAGGTGTTGACGGAGCGCCTGCGGGTGGAGGCGGGCCTGCGCCATGCCATCGAGCACGACGGGCTGCGCCTGCACTACCAGCCCATCATGGATGCGCGGACGGGGCGCGTGTCGTCGGTGGAGGCGCTGGTGCGGTGGGCGGACCCGGAGCGAGGGCTGGTGTCTCCGCTGCAGTTCATCGGTATTGCGGAAGAAACGGGGCTGATCGTGCCCCTGGGCGAATGGGTGCTGAACGAGGCCTGCGCGCAGGCACGCCGGTGGCTGGATGCCGGTTGGGGGGAGATCCCGGTGGCGGTGAATCTCTCGGCCCGTCAGTTCCAGGAGCCCGAGCTGGACCAGGTGGTGGCCCGCGCCTTGCAAAGCACCGGGTGCCCACCCCGGTTGCTGCAATTGGAGATCACTGAAAGCTCGATCATGGAGCCCGTGGAGGAGGCCCTACAGACCATGCAGCGCCTCACCGCTCTGGGCGTGCAGCTGGCCATCGACGACTTCGGCACCGGTTATTCGTCACTCAGCCAGCTCAAGCGGTTTCCGGTGCGCAAGCTCAAGATCGACCGCTCTTTCGTCAACGACCTGGGGAGCAATGACCGGGGCGAAGCACTGGTGGACGCCATCGTGGCCCTGGCGCAAAAGCTGGGCCTGCGCACGGTGGCCGAGGGCGTGGAAACCGACTACCAGGCCCAGTGGCTGGCCCGGCTGGGCTGCGACGAACTGCAGGGTTACCTCTTTTCCCAGCCTTGCGCGCCCCAAGACCTTGAAAACTGGTGGCAGGGCCGGGTGGCAGGCACTCCCGCCGGCCTCACTCCCGGATCTGCCGCCCCGTGAGCTTGAGGAACAGGTCTTCCAGATTGGCCGGCCGGTGCAGCGTGCGCAGGTGGCCGTGTGCGGCCAAGGCCTGCAGCAGCGGCTGGGCGTTCTGGGTGTAGAAAAACACGGTCTCGCCGCTGATTTCCACGCGGGCGGCCAGGGCGCGCAGCGCGGCGTCTTCGGCCATCTGGACGGCCCCCACGCCGAATACCTCCACCACATCCGGCTCCAGGTGCTGGGCGATCAGCTCGCGCGGGCGGCCTTCCGCAATCTTGCGGCCGTGGTCCAGCACCAGCAGGCGCGAGCACAGGCGCTCGGCCTCGTCCATGAAGTGGGTGGTCAGCAGGATCGACTTGCCTTGCTGCAGCAGCAGTTGCAGGCGTTCCCACATCAGGTGGCGGGCTTGCGGGTCCAGGCCGGTGGTGGGCTCGTCCAGCAGCAGCAGGCGCGGGTTGTTGACCAGCGCGCGCGCCAGCGACAGGCGCCGCTTCATGCCGCCCGACAGCTCGCCCGGCTTGGCGTCGGCCTTGTGGGTGAGGGCGGCAAACTCCAGCAACTGGGGCACACGCTCGTCCATCACCGGGCCCTTCAGGCCGAAGTAGCGGCCGAACACGCGCAGATTCTCGGCGCAGGTGAAGTCTGGGTCGAGGGTGTCGAACTGCGTGACCACACCCAGCTGCGCCTTGATGGCCAGCGCATCGCGGGGCATCAGCAGCGGGGCCGTGCCGGGCTGGGGCGTGAAGTGCACTTCGCCCCCGTCTGGCGACGCCAGGCCCAGGCACATGCGGATGGTGGTGGTCTTGCCCGCGCCGTTGGGGCCGATGACCCCCAGGCATTCGCCGGGAGCAATGGCGAAGGACACGTCGTCCACCACCGTGGTCTCGCCATAACGTTTGCGCAGGTGCAGGGCTTCAAAAAGTGCGGTCATGGAGGGATTGTGTGCGACGAGTGCGTCCGTGGTGCTTGGGGGCGGATTTTTGCCAGAATCTACCGCAGGCGCCAGTGGGTATTACGCCTGATGCTATCAAAACAGGACTGCTTGCCTCAGTCCGCCGCGACCAGCCGCCCCCGGCCCGCCGTCTTGGCTGCATAGAGGGCACCGTCGGCACGGGCCATCAGTTCGGCCAAGCCAGCTTCGCCCGGCTGCAGCACGGCCATCCCGGCGCTGTAGTCCAGCGCAAAGCCCAGCTCTGCCACGCTGGCGGCATGCAGACGCCTGCGCAGCCGCCGGTCCAGGGCCAGTCCAGCGGGTGCGCTGTTGTGCAACAGCAGCACGCCAAACTCCTCGCCACCAAGGCGCCCGACCAGGTCGCCGCTGCGGCAGGTGTCGCCCAGCAGGCGGGCAAACAGTTGCAGGGCACGGTCTCCGGCCTCGTGGCCGTGGGTGTCGTTGACCTGCTTGAAGTGGTCCAGGTCCAGCATCATTGCCGTCATGGGCAACTGGTGGCGTGCGGCGTGTGCCAGCAGGCTGCTGCCTTGGGTGGTGAAGCCTCGCCGGTTGAGTACGCCGGTGAGGCCATCGGTCATCGCCAGCGTGCGCAGCTTGTGTTCTGCCTCCGACCGCCACGCCACCAGCAGGGCGACGGTGCCCAGCACCAGGCTCACATTGGTGGCCACAGCAGCTGCCAGGTTGACGGGATGGGGCGTGCGAAAGCTCGGATACTGGTCGGTGAAGGCGCCCAGCATGCCCCGCGCCAGCGTGAAAGCGGCCGACGTCAGCAGGCAGCCCATCAGCAGGCTGCGCCAGCGCAGGTTGGCCTCCACCACGGGCGCCAGGGTGGCGCGCGCAACGATGCACAAAATGGTGGCCATCAAAAAGTTGGCCCAGCCCACGCGCCAGGCGTAGTGCCCAAAACCCAGGGTGTAGCCCAGCGGGGCGGCAATCACCAGCACCAGCAGCACGCGGCGCAAGGGGCGGGGGCCCAGCCATTCCTCCAGTGCCCGGTACAGCATCCACTGCGCGGCCGCGTTGCAGGCAATCGACAGGGTGGAGAGGGCCTGATCCCACAGGGTGGCCGAGGCGATGATGGTCGACCAGGCCACCGCCTGCAGCAGCATGCTGGCCTGCATGTTGCGGGCGGCGCGGCTCACGTCCCGGCCCATGATCAGCGGCAGCGCGGCCGAGATCATGAACAGGTTGGCCGCCATGACCGTCATGAGGGTGAGGAAATCCAGTGGCATGCGCAGCGGCCTCGGGCCAGTCGTTTACTGAAATGCGACCTCGGCAAAGCTGCGCAGCTTGCGGCTGTGCAGGCGGTCCACGCCGCCGTTGCGCAGGATCTCGATGGCGCGCATGCCGATGCGCAGGTGCTGGTCCACCCGCTCGCGGTAGAAGTGGTTGGCCATGCCGGGCAGCTTGATCTCGCCATGCAGAGGCTTGTCGCTCACACACAGCAAGGTGCCATAGGGCACGCGGAAGCGGAAGCCGTTGGCGGCGATGGTGGCGCTTTCCATGTCCAGCGCCACGGCGCGGCTCTGGCTGAAGCGGCGCTGCGGCGTGTTGTCGGGCAGCAGCTCCCAGTTGCGGTTGTCGGTGCTGGCCACGGTGCCGGTGCGCATCACGCGCTTCAGGTCTGCGCCGCTGATCTGCGTGACATCGGCCACCGCCTGTTGCAGCGCCAGCTGGATTTCGGCCAGCGCCGGGATGGGCACCCACAGCGGCAGGTCTTCGTCCAGCACATGGTCCTCGCGCACGTAGGCATGCGCCAGCACGTAGTCACCCAGCTGCTGGCTGTTGCGCAGGCCTGCGCAGTGGCCCAGCATCATCCAGGCATGGGGGCGCAGCACGGCGATGTGGTCGGTGATGGTCTTGGCGTTGGCCGGGCCCACGCCGATGTTGACCATGGTGATGCCGCTCGCGTCCTTGCGAACCAGGTGGTAGGCGGGCATCTGCGGCAGGCGGGGTGGAGCGGCGCCCAGGTCATCGCCTGCCTCGGCGCTCAGACCCACGCGGCGCGTGACCACGTTTCCGGGTTCGATGAAGGCGATGTATTCGCTGTCGGGTTTGGCCATCTCGGCGTGGCCCAGGCGCACGAATTCGTCGATGTAGAACTGGTAATTGGTGAACAGAACAAAGTTCTGGAACCACTCGGGCGCTGTGCCTGTGTAGTGGCGCAGGCGGTGCAGCGAATAGTCCACGCGCGGCGCGGTGAACAGCGACAGCGGCTGCGCCTCGCCGGGCGCGGCCTGCCAGGTGCCGTTGGCGATGCCATCGTCCATGGCGGCCAGGTCGGGCAGGTCGAACACGTCGCGCATCAGCATGCGGCGGGCCTGGGTCAGCGTGCCCTCGATGTGGTCGTGCTCCGCAAATGAGAAATGGATGGGAATCGGGTGGGTGCTGGTGCCCACTTCCAGCTCCACGTTGTGGCTGGCACGCAGCAGGCGGAACTGCTCGGCGTAGTAGTTGGCAAACAGGTCGGGCCGGGTGAGGGTGGTCTCATACCGCCCGGGGCCTTCCACAAAGCCATAGGCCAGCTTGGTGTCGGCCCGCGCCACGGTGGTGGTGTGCACCCGCACAAACGGGTAGAACGCGCGCACCGGGCCCTCGGGCGTCTCGCCCGCCACAAAACGCTGCATGGCGTCTCTCAGGTGGCCGATTTGTTGCTGATAAATGCGCTGCACCTGGGCCAGAGCGTCGGCCGGGTCGGTGTGGCGGGTGGGGGCGATGAAGTCGGGGATGATGGGCATGCGCTATTTTCGCCTGCCTGTGTCACTGAAGCAGGGGTTGCTTGCTTTTTGGGCACATGAGCGCATGACGCTGCTGTTAGCGTGTCTGGGGCCTACCGTCCAGCCACTGCACGGCGGCATCCAGCACAGGGTCGCCACCGGTCATGATGCGTTGGACGAAGCCTTCGTCCGCCGCCAGGCGCAGATCGGGCTCAACGCCTTTGCCAAAGACATAGTGGTCGCCTTTGGCGCCCAGTTCTGCCACCGTGGGCGCGTGAACGATCACGTCTCCGGGCAGCAGCACGCGCGTCGTCATGCCTACAGCGCCCGGCGTGGGCTCCGTCCCGATGACCTGGGCCCGACCGGCTTTTTGCAACCAGGCTGCGAACATCTCGCACGGGCCCGTGCACTCCGGTCCCGTCAGCAGCACCAAGGGGGCGCCGTAGTAAGCGCCGCCTTGTGTGAACAGCGGCAGCTGTGGAGGTATGCCCAGGCTGCCGCGAGTGCGCCACACCTTGGCGGTGGCGTCCACCTGGCGCTGCGCGTAGCCCTGCAGCCTCAGTGGTCGGTCGTAAGAGAAGAAAGACGCTGCGTAGTGGGGAACCAACTGATAGGCACCATGGTTGGCGCCCCGAAGGTCCAGCACCAGGCCGCTGAGCCGTGCCTGGGTGGCGGCTGCAAGGCTGCGTTCCCACTGGTCCAGGTTGCCTCCGCCGTCGGCGAACGAATTCAGCGCGATGTAGCCGTACTGCCGGCCCGATTGACTGCGCAACTGGAACGCTGACAGCGATTCGTTGTTGGGGGCTGATCCTGCCGCCTGAGGCCGTTCCGCCACGCGCTGGCGCAGATCGAAGGTTTGCTCCTTGCCGTCCTGGCGCACCTTCAGCACCATGGCTTCCCGATCGTAGGCCATCAGCTTGAGGGCATCGTGGCGGCGCCCGACTTCAGTGGGGCGGTTGGAGTAGCGTGCGGCGCGGCCCACATAGCGCCCGATGCTTTCGCCATTGACTTCCACAATCTCAGCGCCCGGGCGCAGCCCGGCCAGTTCCGCTGCCGAGCGTGGAGCGACGCTGCCTACCAGGGCCCGGCCATCAGGCAGCCACCACACGCCCTGCATCGGCAGGGGCGTGATGCCGCGCGGCAGCCACTGGCCGGCCAGGCCCACATCGAGTCCTGCCGTGAGACCCTGGGGACCACCTGCACCGCGCAGTTCGACGCGGAACAGGCCGTCCTGCAGGCGTGTGCCAATGTCAGCGTAGATTTGCGCCATGGCTTGCCGCTCCCGCTGGTCACCGGCCTGCCGCACCTTGTCCGCCAGCTCGGCCTGCAGCCGCGCCCAGTCCATGGGCTGCGCGCCGCGGAACGGGTAGCGTTCATGCATCACACTGGTGAATGCCTTGAAAGCGTCGCCGGGCGACAGCCGGGTCAGGTCGATGTCTGCCGTGGACTGCACCCCATATTGAGCCAGCGCGATCTCGCGGCTGCGGTCGAAGCTAAAACCGCGGCTGTCCAGGGTCACGACGGTGTAGCCGCGCGGCAGCCGCACCATGGGGTCGTCGGGCGTGAAGAGGCGGCCGTCCGCACCGAAGCCCGCCGGAAACGCTGCGCCTGACTCCCTGGCCCACACCAGCAACTTGCCACCCACCGCTTCCATTGCCAGGTCGGGCTGCAGTGGCCATTCCATCTGCACTGAACTGGTGGTGAGCATGGCGTGCTGCTCTATCGCATCCAGCGCGCGGCGGCCAGCCCGGCGTGGCAGGCTGGTGTGCACAGACAGTGCAAATATCTTCACGCCAGCTCCTGAAGCTCGTACCCTGCCCGAAGCCAGGTCGAAGAGGGTCCCCGGTGGAGTCTGCGGCAGGTCGATGGACACCGCAGAGCTGTCTGCGCGGGGAGTGGCCAGTAACTGGTCCTGAGGTGTTGTCACATGCGCAGTCTGGCGCTGCACGAAGTACGCGCCCTGGTCGAGCAGCGCCACCAGCGTGCTACCCGCAGCGACGGGGTCGCCCGCGCCGCGTTCGAGGGCGGCAATGATTCGCACCGGGCCGCCTTCGTCGCGCGCCATCACGGCGGGTCCGGAGGGCGGCTGGAACGGAATGCCGTTGCGGCTATCCCAGGCCTGGCGGCCCGCGTCCATCGCCTGCCTGCTCGTCGACATCACCTGTTGTCCGGTGGACATCATCTGCTGACCGGCTGACACAGCGCCTTCGCTGCGACTGATGGCTTCGCCGGCCCTGCCCAGGCCATCGAGCAGACCTGAATGCGCTGGCATCGCGAAGGCTGCGCAGACAACCAAGGCGATCAAGGCGGCAGTCGGTCGCGTGGTGCCTGCTCGGCGGTTTGCGGCGCAGGTGTGGTGGAGCAGGTTGCGGAGCAAGCGTGCGTGGGGCATGGTGGCGGTGCGTCGAAGGGTGTGCTTTTGGGTTTAGCCGTAGCGGATCACGAAGTCGTTGTCGGCGGCGCTCACTTCGATCCGGCTGATGGTCTTTGCGTCCACCGAGGCCTGCAGGAACTCTATGGCCATGCGTGGCAAGAGGTTCTGGGTCAGGATCGCGTCGATCATGCGGGCGCCAGACTCCACTTCGCTGCAGCGCTCTCGGATCAGTTGCACGGCGCTCTCGTCAAAGTGGAATTGCGCGCCGTGGTTGGCCTGGATACGTGTCTGGATGCGGCGCAATTGCAGGCCAATGATCTGCTCGAGCATCGCGTCGGAAATCGGATAGTACGGTACCACCGTGAGGCGGCCAAGCAGCGCAGCCGGGAACTTGTCGAGCAGCGGCTGGCGGACTGCCTTTGCCAGGGCCTCCGGCGACGGAATGAGGTCGGGGTCGTTGCAAAGGCCCGCGATCAGCTCCGAGCCCACATTCGATGTCAGGATGATCACGGTGTTCTTGAAATCGATGTAGCGGCCTTCGCCGTCCTCCATCCAGCCCTTGTCGAACACCTGGAAGAACATCTCATGCACGTCCGCGTGGGCCTTCTCGATCTCATCGAGCAACACCACGCTGTACGGTCTGCGGCGCACCGCTTCCGTCAGCACGCCGCCTTCGCCGTACCCCACGTAGCCCGGTGGGGCGCCCTTGAGCGTGGAGACGGTGTGCGCTTCCTGGAACTCGCTCATGTTGATGGTGATGAGGTTCTGCTCGCCGCCGTACAGCGCCTCGGCCAGGGACAGGGCGGTTTCGGTCTTGCCCACCCCCGAGGGACCTGCCAGCAGGAACACTCCAATGGGTTTGCTGGGGTTGTCCAGCTGCGCGCGCGCTGTCTGTATGCGTCGGGTAATGGCCTCTAGCCCGTGGCGCTGGCCGATCACACGCTTCTCCAGCGTCTGTGCCAGCGTCAGCACCGACTTCACTTCGTCGCGCACCATGCGGCCCACGGGAATGCCTGTCCATTCGGCCACGACGGCGGCCACAACGCCCGCATCCACCACCGGGTGCAACAGGGGATCGTCGCCCTGTAGGGTTCGCAGTTCCTTGCGCATCGCGTCCAGCTCCTCTGGCGAGACGGCTGGTGCGGCTGATGTCATCGCTTCAGCGGAGGCAGCAGCAGCATCGACGCCGGCAGCAGCGTCCGGCGTGCGTGTAAGCCGTGCAGCCAGGAGTGTTGCTTCTGCCTGGACGATACGTTGCGCGAGGTCATTCTCGCGGGCCAGTCGTTCGGTCAGCGTGGCTTTCTCCACCCGCAAGCGCTCCAGCGCTGCGGCCAGCTCGGTCATGCGCCCTGGATCGGCGATGCCCAGGTCGGCCTCGCGCTGCACCACCTCCAGCTCCACCTGGAGCGCATCCTGTTGGCGGATCACGGCCTCCAGGCGTGCTGGGGTTGCCGTCAGGGCCATGGCAACGCGAGAGCATGCGGTGTCCATCAGGCTCACGGCCTTGTCTGGCAACTGGCGTGCGGGAATGTAGCGGTGCGACAGGCTCACCGCCGCCACCACTGCCTCGTCAGCGATCCGAACCTTGTGATGCGCTTCCAGCTTGGCGGCCACGCCGCGCAGCATGTGCACGGCTTTGGGTTCGTCGGGCTCGTGGATGTGTACCAGCTGGAAGCGGCGTGTCAGCGCCGGGTCTTTCTCGATGTACTTCTTGTACTCTGCCCAGGTGGTGGCGCCAATCGTGCGCAGCACGCCACGGGCCAATGCTGGCTTGAGCAGGTTGGCAGCGTCGCCAGTTCCGGCCTGGCCGCCCGCGCCGATCAGGGTGTGCACTTCGTCGATGAACAGCACGATCGGGGTGGTGCTGGCCTGCACTTCGTCCAGCAGCGTGCGAAGCCGGCTCTCGAACTCGCCCTTCATGCTGGCGCCCGCCTGCAGCAGGCCGACGTCCATGGTGCGCAGCTGGACGCCGCGCAGCGGCGGTGGAACGTCGTCCGTGGCAATGCGCAACGCCAGGCCTTCCACCACGGCGGTCTTGCCGACACCGGCTTCTCCCACCAGGATGGGGTTGTTCTGCCGACGGCGCATGAGGATGTCGATCATCTGGCGCACTTCTTCGTCGCGGCCTGTCACCGGATCGAGCTCACCTAGGCGCGCTCGCTCGGTCAGGTCAATGGTGTAGCGTTGCAAGGCGTCCTGCTTGCGCGTACCGAGCGGCGACGTCGCACTGCTGGCCTCGCCCGGAGCTCCCTGGAGACCTGAACCGTCGGCGGCCTGTAGTTGGGCTTCTGGCGACAACGGCAGCAGCTTGGGGAATGCGTCGCTCAGCGAAGGCTCTCCGAGCTTCTCGAACTCCTTGGAAATTGATCGCAGCTCATTGGCCAGCGTCCGAGTGCGCAGCATGCCGGAGAGCCAGTAGGCGCTGCGAATCTGCGACTCGTTGAACATCAGCGTGGCGTAGACCCAGCCTCGCTCGATGGATATCTCGATCTGGTCCGAGAAGTCGGAGATCGACGTGGCTCCCCGTGGTAGCCGGTCCAGACTACGCAGCACGTCGGCAGCAAGTTGCTCTGCATCGATCTCGAAGTGGCGACACAGCCTCATCAGGTCGGAGTCGTTCTCCTGCAGCAACTGGTGCAGCCAGTGGACCAGTTCGACATAGGGGTTGCCCCGCAGCTTGCAGAACACCGTAGCGCCCTCCAGCGATTTGAAAAGCAGCGGGTTGAGTTTTCCGAACAGGGCAAGGCGACTGATCTCAGACATGGTATCGGGGCAGGGCGTTGATGAGAATTTCTGGGAGAGTTAACAACGAGGGTTTGTCATGCGCCCGGAGGCATGGTCGCGCGCGCTCTGACCTGCTGGCTGCGCGAATGCAACCAGCTTTCCGGGTCCAGACGGAAATCATCCGCATCAGAGGCCGCAGGGCCGTCGAGCATCCAACTGGTCCAGCCCAGGCGGGTTCCGCCTCCCAGACGCGTGCCGGGGACTTCCTCACGCTGTAGCACGAGCTCGAAATCCCAGGCGTACTCGATACCCAGGTAGTTCCTCACCCAGTCCACGAGTGCCTGGAAATCTGGATGGCCCGGAAGAAAGCGCTCGTACTGCGCCAGTGTCATGGGGCCAATGCGAAGCCGGAACTTGCTTTGCGCATCCGGAACCCTGGATCCCACCACCGTATCGACCCCCAACTGAGAGTTGCAGGGATGCCGCGAGAGACGGGTTTGCTGCGAGGGTTCGAGCTCCAAGTAATGCAAGCAGTATTCGTTCAGAGCGACGGGCACTCCAAAGTAGCTGGCGATGGCACGCTGCAGGCCCTCCGGATTGCGGGTGATGCGCGTGAGGTGCCCGGCCATGTGAAGCTTGGCGTGGTCGTCCACCGCATCGCGGCGTCGTGCTGATGGTTCACCGATGCCAATGATGCTGGCCAGGTGGCGCCCGAACATCCCGTCACCGGGCCGGTCCAGGGATACTGTGGGCTGGGCATCGGCCCATGCGCGAAAGAACAGCAGCAGCAGCCTGTGGTGGAAGATGTCGGAGAACCGGGCCAGCGTCGGGTCGTCGTATTGGCGCTGTCTCTCGCGGACGTACTCCGTCAGGTGGGTAGGCAGCGGGCCATTGGGACCATACAGGCCGAAGTTCCAGACCATCAACCGCTCCGGCTGGCCTGCAACGGCTGGCAGCACCTCCGCGATGGTGGCCGGGGCGAAGGCGAGAGAAGGGTCCTGTCCCAGGCGGATCGGCTCGGCTTGCGGGCGCGCAGCGCGGCCCAAAACCGGTAGGTCCGGATGGCGAGCCTGCAGCCATCGCAACGCGAAGAACAGATCGAAGGCGTGTGGATCGCTGCGCAGTCGTTGCCACAGGTCGGCGCTGCCATCATGCCGCTGCAACGGGTCTTCCCCGGTTGGAGATGCTGCGCCGGTCATGTATTCGGCCTCTGGCCTGGGCGAGCGTCCCACTTGGCGAGTGGCCCTCGTTGCCGCGAGTGCAAAGACAGTTCTGTGAAGCTGTTGACACCCACATGGCGCGCGAAAAAGCGCTCGAGCACACAGGCTAGCGGCCATGCGCTCACGCCAGCGAACGAAGATTCATCGACCGTGAGTGTGATCCCCACTCCCCGGCCGTATATCAGCTGGCTGTGTTGAGCAAGGCGTCTGGTGATGGGTTGAATACTGACTTCCTTCAGCCCGGCAACTTGGCCGGTGAGGGCATGGTTGCCCAAGGCGAGATAGAGGTTCATCAGTTCGCGAAGCGTGGCTGCGCCTTCCTGCTCCGAGAGGTCGGTCATCGCGAGGTAGTTCAGCGACAGATGCGAGATCAATCTCCAGGTGATCTCGTTCTCTGACACGCTGCCCATGGGTCGCGATGGTCCAGCGACGGTGCGTATGGCGCCGATGGGCGCCGAGTCGAGGGTGATGAAATCCCCCCCGGCTTGATTGATCGGCATCAGCAGAGGCAGATCGCGGTTTGTGCACAGGGTGCGTACCGAAAGCTGCTTGAGATCGTCTGAAAAAGGGGCTGCTCGTTGGTCCACCAGCGACAGGAAAACTTCGCTGCCCAGGTATTGGGTCCGGGGCCCGAAACGAACGGCGTGCTCCGAAAACAGCCGGGGCTCCCTCCGTACAGCGAAGTACGCTTGGTCGTCTGAGCGTATGCCGTGCACGGAGGCATACAAGGGAACGAACTCCCGGTCGTTCACCTGGCCCTCCTGGTGGCCGGTGACGCTGAGCACGTTGTACACCTCGAAGTCGCGTGGGCGGGTGCGTTCCATCACCACGTGGTACTCGTTGACACCGGCCGACACGTGGATGCGGTCCGCCATGCGCTCAAACAGGTTGATCGCGGGTGTGCAGTGCAACAGGAAATTTTGTCTATCCACCACCGGTTCGAGGTCTGGGGCTGCCTTGCGTAGCAGCAGCGTCATGGCCAGACGCCTCCCAGGGATCACCTGTAGCGAACTCGCCAGACCTTGGATGGAGAAAAACCGGAAGCGCGGCGGAAAGGCGAAATACTCATGCAGCAGCCGGTGCCCCTGAAACGCCCGGTGCGAATAAGGCAGCAAGGACTGACTCTGTTCATACCCTTCGGCACGAAGGGCGTGGGCTGAGAGGTATCCGTGCACCCGGGTCGGGTCTTGTGCATCGTGCACCACGATGCCGAGGAGAGATTCGTGCAACAGCTCCTGCAGATGAGACGCCACAGCGTCAGATGCGTGGATGTACATATCCAGCCGATCCATCGGCAGTTGCGCGAAGTCGGTAGCCCCCTGGGTTTCGATTTCCAGGCGCAAATGCCCTGCCGGCTCATGCTGCAATCCGAAGCGGGATAGTGGGAGATCCAGAGGAGGCCCACCCAGAACTGCGCGGGACAGTGCAATAGGCCATAGAGTGACGTCGTGCCCAGTACGAAAATCGCATGGTACTTGGTCATCATGGGTCTTGCGTGAGCGCAGCATGCTGCCAGCGGGCAGGCAATAGCCGTCTGCCACGTTGCCCTCGGTATCGCTGGGAGACATCTGGACGACCACCATGGCGGGGGTGGGGGCCAGATAGTGGGGGCACACCATCTCGAGGATGCGTTGTGAAAGCCGTGGGAACTCGGCGTCCATCTTCATCTGCACCCGCGCGGTCAGGAAGCTGAACCCCTCCAGGAGACGTTCAACGTACGGGTCTGCCACATCCAGGTCTCGCAGCGCGAGCCGGCCGGCCACTTTTGGAAATGCGGCAGCAAACTCGGCCCCCAGCTCACGCAGGTAGGCCAGCTCTCGGTTGTAGTACTCCACCAGACGCGGATTCATCGGTGTGTTCTCAGGGTCAGCTTCTAAGGTCCGACAACACCACTTGACCGGTTTCTAGGTCCAGGCTCGTCTTGAGCAGCAGCTCCAGAGGGTAGGGCATGGACCAGAACTGGCATCGGATTTCGAATTGCAAAGTGTTGTGGTGGTTGAGTGAATCGAACGACGGCAGGAGAGTCACCGTCAGTGAGTCGGGCAGGACCCGGGGCTCAAACGCCAGGATCGCGCGGCTCACATTGGCTTCGACGTCTTTCCAGTCCAGATCGGAAAGCAGCTTGCCCGCCAGGGGATTCATCCCATAGTTCAGGGTGGATCTTTCAGCATGCGCAAGTCCGGAAAAGTCGATGTGTCCCGAAGCATTGCTTGCGTTGAGTAGCCAGCCAAGATCGCGCAGCAACGCGCCGCGCAGGCGCGACTCGGTGACATACACAGCATCGGCCTGCTCCGTCCGTTGGGTGGGCTCATGGTCGGTCAGGCGATCCAGCAGAGCCGGCTGCAGGCGATCCTTTTCGGTTCCAAAACCGCTCAGTCTTCTGGACTGCATGACAGGAATACGTCAATCCAGGAAGGAGATAGTGCGCACATCGAGCAATGCGTGGTCTCCCTGGTCAGAGACCCACATTCGTTGCCCCCGGCCTGCCACATGCTCGTCACCGATCTCTGCCCATTCCGTGCGTCGTGCCAGCCTCAGGCCGTCGTCATCGTGAGCCTGCAGCGGATAGCGCGTGGGTACCAGGCCTTTTAGCGTGCTGTCGTTGACCAGCACCAGCTCTGCGGGTTGCCACACAAGGTCTCGAAGGTCTGCGGGTTTTTCCATGGCGATGCTATGCACCGCTGAGAAGGGAACCCAGTAGTAGCAGCCGTTGGTGTGAAACTCCAGCACTGGCCCCAGCCTCGAGTCGGAATCGCTCAGCCATTCGAACGGTTCGCCATTGAGCTTTCCGGAGCGAGCCGGTGCCATGTCCAAGGCAAGGGATCGCAATTGCAGCGCAGCATTGGGAGTCCCTTCTGACTCTGCTTTGAGGGCGTCCACCATGTAACTCAGCCATGCAGGCGGTTCCCCCAGGATGTAAGGGGTGCGACGCCCCTCAAACACCTCGGTGCGCAGCAATTCGCAGCGCATGGCTTCCCGATAGGCATGTGCCATCGGAATGGCCTTGGGATCCAGCTGCGCACATACCTGCAACTGCGCCAGCGCCTTGTCCCAGTCGCCAAGTACCGCTAGCAACTGGAAATAGAAAGTGCGCAGCGAGGCCTTGGAGGGCTCAGCCCGGATCGCGTCTTTGACGCGATGGAGTTGAAGGTCCAACGGGCTTTGGGAGTCAAAGAGAATGGCAGTCACGTTGAAAGTTGATGTTGATCATTTTGGGTGCCGGCGTGCTAAATCGCCTTGACGGATGATCGATTGCGATGTCGGTCATCCGACGAAGGTGGGGCATGCACTGCGGCCCTTCCGAGTAGCGGTGCGCTTGGACTCAAATTCGTGAAAAGTACCTGCCTGCCTGCCTGCAAACGACGGCAGGTCAATCAGCGGAAGTTGGGTGAGGCGCCAGGTCGCGAAAACAGCGATGGAGTCACGCTAGCTTTTGTTAGCGTGTGCCTTCTTCCTGGCAGGACCGCCGCCGGTCAGTTGCCTGCTTCTTTGACAGAAGGCAGTTTGGACACAAGTCGCAGCGATACCGTCAGCCCTTCGAGCTGGTAGTGAGGGCGCAGGAAGAACTTGGAGGTGTAGTACCCCGGATTGCCTTCCACTTCATTCACCTCAACCTCAGCTGCGGCCAGGGGCTTTCGTGCCTTGGTCTCCTGGGAAGAGTTGGAAGGATCCCCATCGACGTAGTTCATGATCCAGTCGTTGAGCCAGCGCTCCATGTCGCTGCGCTCCTTGAACGAGCCGATCTTGTCGCGCACGATGCACTTGAGGTAGTGCGCGAAGCGGCAGCACGCAAACATGTAAGGCAGCCGTGCCGAGAGGTTGGCGTTCGCCGTAGCGTCGGCGTCGTAGTATTCGGCGGGTTTGTTCAGCGACTGCGCACCAATGAAGGCTGCAACGTCCGAGTTCTTGCGGTGTACCAACGGCATGAAGCCGTTCTTGGCAAGCTCCGCCTCCCGGCGGTCGCTGATTGCGATTTCGGTGGGGCACTTCATGTCCACGCCACCATCGTCTGTGGGAAATGTGTGTGCGGGCAGGTTCTCCACTGCGCCGCCGGATTCCACGCCGCGGATGGATGTACACCAGCCGTAGTATTTGAAAGAGCGGTTGATGTTTACCGCCATGGCATACGCCGAATTCGCCCAGCAGTACTTGCTGTGGTTGCCGCTGGCAGTTTCTTCTTCAAAGTCGAACTCGTCCACCGGATTGGTCTTGGCGCCGTAGGGAAGGCGGGCCAGGAAGCGTGGCATGGCGAGGCCGATGTACTTGGAGTCATCGGACTCGCGCAGGCTGCGCCAAGCGGCGTACTCGGTGTTGGTGAATATCTTGGTCAGGTCGCGAGGGTTGGCCAGTTCCTGCCATGAGTCCATCTGCATCAGCGCGGGAGATGCGCCGGAGATAAAGGGGCAGTGGGCTGCTGCCGCCACCTTGGCCATTTCCCCCAGCAGTTCGACATCCGGCGGGCTGTGGTCGAAGTGGTAGTCGCCCACCAGACATCCAAAGGGCTCTCCGCCGAACTGGCCGTACTCCTCCTCGTAAACCTTCTTGAAGATGGGGCTCTGATCCCAGCCCACGCCCTTGTAGCGTCGCATGTTGCGATGAAGCTCCTTTTTGGAGATGTTCATCACGCGGATCTTGAGCATCTCGTCCACCTCGGTGTTGGTCACCAGATGCTGTAGGCCGCGCCAGGCGCCTTCAAGCTTCTGGAACTCCGCATGGTGAATCACGAGGTTGACTTGTTCGGACAACTTTCGGTCGATCTCTGCAATGATGGCTTGCACGGTCTGGTACGCATCGTTGGAGATGGTGGCTACCGATGCGAGCGCCTGCTGTGCAAGCGTCTGTACGGCAGCTTCTACTGCGTCGCGTGCTTGGTCGGTTTTGGGCTTGAATTCTTTGTTCAGCAAGGCCGCAAAGTCGTGGCCTTCTAGCGACTGGGCGGTGGTTGATTCTGTGGTGGCTACTACTGCACTCATGGGTGATCTCCGTTGGCAGGGATGTCTCAGGCGGCGTCGTTTTGAGCTGGCGTCTCAGCGGCTTCTGCGGCGGGCTTGGCACTCGCAGCCAGTGACTTGAGCAGTGCAGGGTCCTGGAGTACCTTGCGGATCAGCTCTTCTGCTCCCTGCTTACCGTCCATGTACGAAAGCAGGTTATGGAGTTGGGTGCGAGCCTCCAGCAGTGTGTTGAGTGGGCCGATGTTGCGGGCCACCGCGGCAGGCGAGAAGTCATCCATGCTTTCAAACGTCAGATCCACGCTCAAATAGCCTTCACCAGTGAGTGTGTTGGGCACCAGGAAGGAAGCGCGAGGCTTGATGGATTTCATGCGGGCATCGAAGTTGTCGATGTCGATATCCAGGAATTTGCGATCGGCGATTTCCGGTAAGTTTTCAAGCGGCTTTCCGGACAGGTCGGCCATCACGCCCATGACAAAGGGAATGTGCACCTTTTTCTCCGACCCATAGATTTCCACGTCGTACTCAATTTGCACGCGTGGCGCCCGGTTTCGTGCGATGAACTTCTGCCCGCTTTTTCCCACTTTGGTGATTGACATGTTTACCTCTCTCTCAAGTTGTCTGGTTCGATCAACCTTTGGCCGAGACCTCGTGGTTGCCGGTTCAAATGCTTACAAAGTTGTGTGAATTCGCTACGGTTTGTCGTGGCTGAAACGAGTCGTTCCTGGACGGTCTTTTTGTCGCACACAGCCCTTGGGGTGACCATGACGCGCATGCTTCGAAGAATCTCCACTGGGAGGTGGGAAAGTCCACAATTTCGTGGAGCCTGTATGCGTTGAACGGGGCTACTGTTTCTGTATTTCAGTATCCGATCTGCCTGCGTAGCGACTGTTACAGTTCGTAGTTCAAGAGGTCTGTTCAGGCTGGACTCCTGTGATTAACTCGATCTGCTGAAGGCTTTGTGGTGCGAGCTCGCGAAGGAGGTCGATGAAGCTCATGCCCATCAGTTTTGCGGATCGGCGAATCAGGAGCGAGGCGGGGTTGGTGGGCTCGGTGGATTCGAGGAACTCGGCGATCTTGACCAACTGTCTGATCGCATCCTCCCGGGTCTTGATCTCCTGGCCGACGGCTGGCACGGCGGTGACAACTACATCTGGTCCGTCGCCTAGTCCTTTGGAAACGGCAACGGCTTGTTCTGACTTGGGCAGAAGGCTGTGGAGCAGCGCTACCAATGATTGAATGTTGCCCATGTCGGGCCGCTGGTGGTGGGGCAGCTTGTCGTCGCACAACCGCACTAGCTGTTCTAGCGCCTCTTTCGCTCGGGGGACCGCGACAAGCAGGGCGTGCCCTTGTTCCACGGCGTTAGCCATGCCCAGCCGCAGTTGGTCCATGGTGAGCTGTGCATTGGATTCCGCACGCTGTCCGCGCGCCAGCACTTCTGCGTCGCGTACTGTGAAGTGACCAAAATTGGAGGCGAGGAACTCCGTTTGCCTCAACTCGCGCAGCAGCCCGGTCACGTCGTTGAGCATGGCAACGGCGTTCATGCGCATGAAATAGTCGCCGTCTTCAGGCAGCGGGTGAATGTCGCCCCAGTACTTTGCCAGGAGGGCTCCCATTAACTCCAATCCGCGGGCCAGACCGATGAGCCCTTCGGTGTTTGTCCAGGATCTGCACAGCAGTCCGGCGATTCGCATGTCCTTGCTCTGCACCAGCAGTTGCAAGGCATTGCTTTCCACAGATTGCCAGTCGGGATCTTCGGCGGGAATGATGGTGTCGCCGTACTGCTGCTCGACCTTTCCGCGGGCCAATTGCTCCAATGCCAGAAATTCCGCCGCATAGGTCATCTCGGGGCCGCACGGAGGCGCGGAGGGAGCTTCGTTCAGGAGTTCGTCGAGGTTTGTCATGGTGAAGGGGCCTTGATCCAGGGAAGGCGGGTTCCGTCAATGTTTGGAGAACAATTGAGCGAAGAGCCAGCGGTCGGCCTTGCCGTGATGCACCAGTTCCTGGGATTCCAGGCGATGGGTGGGAGATATCCACCACAGGCTTTGCTCGCCAAAGAGAGCCGTGTGCGCTCTCCATTCGCCTGCAGGCAGCGTGATGTTTTCAGCGAGATCGCTTGCTGTTGCTTGGTGAGCTTGCGAAGCCTCGTGGAGGTCCAACAGGATGTCTTGGATGAGAGATGGCTCGCGCTCGCTGGGCAGTGTGGTGCCGAAGGGGTTGGGCAACAGGCTGACACGTCGATCCAAGTCATCCACAGAAAGCGCGCGGCGTCGTGCCTCCACAATGGCAGAGCGCGCTCCCGCGAGGAATGCCTTGACCTGCACGTCGTCTGCAAATGGGCAACCCGCATGCGGCGCCGTTGCCATCACGGTGAGTGGGTAATAGCGCCCGACACGGTCCACGCTGGGCGCGAGTGCGCCAATTACCGGTGAGCCCTGTGTGCTCAAAGAGGCAATGAAGAACCACAACGGGGCGTTCACGAAGGTATCCGACCAGCCTGCGCCGTCTGCCCGGCGCAGTTGTTCCATCCCCTCTCGCATCCACGCATCCCACTCGCTACTGAGGGCATGCGGCATACGCCTGCCCACGAAGTCACCCAGGCTTGGCAATTTGCCGTACCAGGCGACAGAAGAAGGCGCCAGCATGCTGCGGAGGTCGTTGCTCAAAGGTTGCTTGGGCATTCGAACTCTTCCATCGCCTTGAGGCGGAATGGATTGAACACACTGCTGGTAGTGACTTCAAACCGTACCCGGCGCCCATCTACGTTGAAGATCGCGGAGAACTTCTCCGGCGCATTGCCCGGAAGGAGCTGTGCGCGGTCAAATAGCCGATGTAGCGCCCATGGACCTTCCGTGACCAATCCCGAGTTTTCACCGTTGGTGCTCGTGATCTGCAGCCTTACCTGGCCTGTGCCCCGCGTGCCTGGCCAATTCATGGATTTAGGGATCTGCGGCCCGTGCTGGTAGCGAAGCACGTCTCCATCCACGTCCAAGACCATCTGCGAAATGGCCGCGTCCATCTCGATGGGCTTGATGTCCAGACGGATACCGGGTGCCTTGCCTCCTGCCCGAAAGTAGACATCGCGGATGGTGGCCGCTTTCTGGAAGGATGCCAGCGACGCAGATCCTCCGACCGGCGTTCCGTCCACACCCTGCTTGAAGGTCCAGGTGGAAGCGGATATGTCGACCATGGGCTGTAGCGTGCTGCGGAAAAATTCGTCCATGACGCCACCCATGGCGAACAGTTTGGCGAAATCATCAGCGGTGACGTCGCGTCCTGCGCTGCGTGTGAAGGGGTATCTGCCCAGCACGGCGCGGCGGCAGAAGTCCCCGATGGTCGCGTTCAGATTACCGCCAATGGTGCTGCGTACGTCCCGTCCGACCAGGGTGGATGTCGCTTCAGCCAGATCGGTGTACATCAGGTTGAGAGGCGGAGGGAGGCGCTTGGCTTCTGCACGCACCCTTTCAAGGGTCGACGACAGCGTCGGCGGGATGGTGCCACCCGATTTCACCTGCTGTCGCGCCGATGCGATCACGGCAGATGCCTCGTTGAGTACCTGCAGGCTCTGTGTCAGTGGCGAAGGGCCCGACCCGTTGCTGGTCGCGAGCCGGCGGTATTCGCGGAAGCGGAAGTCCACGATGTCGGCTTCGAGCGTTCCACTGGGCGTAAGGCCTCCCACGTTGACCTGCTTACCGGTTAGCCTGCTCAGCTGCCGCTGTTCCTCGCGAATGCGGTTCAGCTTATCTCCCAGCCAGCTGCTGGTGCTGGCGCCGCTGCTATCGGCATCTGCATCGGGGCGGCGTGCAAGCGTCGTCTCCTTGGCGACGGCGCGGATGAACTGTTCCAGGCTCGAATTGGCAGATGAATACAGGCGAGCCTGCTCCCCTGCCTGGTCCAGTGATCCGATGCGGGTGGGGCGTACGTCGGCCAGATAGTCCTCCCATAGCTTGGCGTACTCCATCAGGTACAGGCGTTTCACCTCGTTGGCGACCTGACCGGTCAATACCTCCTGAGCGGTGCTGCGCTTGCCGTCCGCCTGCCCCAGCACCCAGCCTTCTTCCTTGGACAGCAGCGTTGTGACCTTGGGCAGCTCGTGCAGGAACACACCGTGGTATCCGTCATAGGTGAACAGTCCGGATATTCCCTGCGTCAGGGGCCGGCCGCTGCGGCGGCTGAACACCTGGGGTGCTTCGGGGCCGCTGGCCCGCACGACGCTGAAGTCCGCTGGCAGGCTATTGCCCGTGATCAGCAGTTGCTTCAAGCGGCTATATGCCCGCTGCGCTGGGGACATCTGTGCCAGGCGTTGGCGTACCTCCGCCACCAGTGCGGTGTCGACCGGGGTTGACGATATCACCACGCGTTCGTCCATGAGCCGGTCCAGATGGTGAGATAGGCGATCGCCCACGCCCGCCTGCAGCAGTTGCGGCGTCAGGCTGGCGTCCCATTCGTGCCGGACCCATGCCTTCACCGTTCGGGCGTCGAAGCGATCGGCGTCATGGATCATCAGATATGCCTTCAGCGCTTCGTAGCTGGCCTCGGGGTTGCTTGTCGAGGTTTGCTGCAACGAGCGGCGCAACTGCCGCACGATACCGGGCAGCCACGCATCTTCCAGAAGGCGCAGGTAGGTGGTGTCTGCTGCTGTCTCTACTTTCGGGACCTGCAGCAGGCCCCAACGCCAACTCAGCGGTGGCGAGCCTGTGTAGCGCTCACTGACGGCGAGGGATTCCGCATGGTCTAGCATCGGCAATAGCGCCACCAGATTTTCCGGGTCGCCCGTTTTGGCCTCTTCGACCGCTTGTCGCAAGGTGCCCACACTGGTCTTTACTTCCTCCAGGTACCCCAGGTTGTTCTGGTGACTGATGCCCCAGGCCAGCGCAGCACCACTCAGTGCCAGAGCCAAGCCGATGAGACCGCCAGCCTGCAGCAGTCGGAGCTGCCGCTCTTTCTTGGCGTTGCGGCCTGTCAACCCCGCTTCGTTGAACATCACACTCTTGAAGAGGGTTTCGATGAAAAAACTCTTGCCTTGCTGCCCTGCTCCAGGCTTCAGCGGGGTGGCGATGGCGAACCGCCGCTTGAGTGCCGACAGCACACGGTCAAAGGGCATGCCCTCTTGCGTACCGCTGGTGAAATACACGCCACGGAACAGGGGCTTCTCTTTGAAGCGCGAGGATGAAAAAGCCTCCTGCAACGTTTGGTGCACCAGTTCGCGCAGGCCCACAAACTGCTGGGGCAGCCCGTAGATCAGTCCACGCCGGGCAAGATCCGGGTCCGCCAGCAGGCGATGGGGCAACAGGCGATTGATTTGTGCCACCAGCGCGTCGAACTCTGCAGTGAACTGGGCCGTAGGGTCATCGTTGGACGGCACATTCTCTCGGTATTGCTGGGTGAAGCCCCACACCTGGGCGCGCTCGTCGCGCGTCATCTGGCCGAAAAATTCGTTGAAGCCCGCCAGCAGGTCGGCCTTGGTGATCAGTACGTACACCGGGAACTTGATTGCCAGTTCATCGCACAACTCCCCGAGCCGCGCACCGATGGTCTTGGCGAGGCGCGCGCGCTCCGCTTCGGTACTGCTCAAGAGCTCTTGTACGCTGAGCGTCACGATGACGCCATTGATGGGCTGCCGACCGCGAAAGCGCTTCAGAAGCTGTAGAAAGCCCGACCAGGCGGCTTTGTCTTGCACGACATCGCTGTCGTGCGTCGTGTACCGGCCGGCGGTATCCAGCAGCACGGCCTGGTCTGTGAACCACCAGTCGCAGTTGCGTGTGCCGCCCACGCCTCGGATTGAGCCCCTGCCGAACTGTTCGGCCAGTGGAAAGTCGAGCCCCGAGTTGGCCAGTGCCGTGGTCTTGCCCGATCCTGGAGAGCCGATGATCAGGTACCAGGGCAGCTGGTACACGTAGCGCTTGGTGAAGCGGCCTAACAGGCCGCTTTCGGTAGTGCCAAAGCGAGTCTTGGAAAGAACCTCTACGGCCTCCTTGAAGCGCCCCTCCAGTTCAGTCACCTCCTCTTGACCAGGTGCAAGTTCTTGGGGGGTATCACGGCCAGCAGTGATCCGTGCGATCTGCCCCATGAGCTTGTCGTTCATGCGTTTGGCACGCCACCAGTGAAAGAGTAGCTTGATCACCCAGATGGTGAATAGCGCGGCGATGAGGGCCCAGCGCACGTTTTCGCTTTCCAGTGGCTGATACGGCTTGATGTAAACCAAAGGGCCGATGAACCAGATCACCAGACTCAGCAATACCAGACCGATGAAGGCCAGAGTAAAACGATTGAACAGCAACGCTGCCATATGTCTCAGCATGCTCATTTCTTGATGCTTTCAGTCCGCGGGGCATTACCGCTGAGCTGCAATTCCTTGTCACGTACCTGCGGTGCGACCAGCAGAACGATTTCTACGCGTCGGTTTCTCGCCTTGCCTTCGCTTGTGGTGTTGGGCGCCACAGGATCCGCTTCTCCGCGGCCTTCAGCCTGCACGCGCTGACTGTCCCGAACCGTGCTCAGCAGCATGTCAGAGACGGACCGAGCTCGGTCTTGGGAGAGGTGCCAGTTGGATGGGTACCTGGCCGTGCGAATGGGCGAGTTGTCGGTGTAGCCGTTCACGACCACCTTGCCGGGCACTTCGTTCAAGGCGGTGGCAATGCGCTGAACCACCTGCACATAGCGAGGTTTGACCACGTTGGAGCCCAGTTCGAACAAGCCGTCGCCGCGCAGGATGATGGTGCTGCGGTCCGCCTGGTCAATGACCTCGACCAGACCTTCGCGGATTTCAGGTTCGAGGAATTGACGCAGCCTGGGCTTGTCCACGCTCGCCATGGCCGCGATGGCTCTGGGGAATCGGATAGCGTTGATGGAGGTGAACAGCGCGTCAGACTGGGCTGCGAGTCGGTAGCTGAACCAGAGGAAGAGGGCGAATGCGAGTAGCAGCGCGAGTGCTGTAGATACCCACAGCGGCACCATGGTCCACGGAGGCGCCGCCTTGCGTTCCTCGCCTTTCCAGTGAAGTGATAGTGCGCCGCTGCGATCGCCACGTGTACTCTCGATCAGAGCCAACAGCCGCGCCTTGAGCGTTTCCAGCTGGCTTCGCCCGTTCTCGATCACGCGATAACGTCCTTCAAAACCGAGCATGAGACAGAAGTACATCAGCTCGATCAGGTCGATGTGTTGGTGGGGTGTCTGAACCAGCTTGGCCAGCAGCTGGAAGAACTTCTCGCCCCCCCAGGTTTCGTTGTGCAACGCAACCAGAAGGCTGAACTTGGGCCAAACGCCAGATCCGCCCCAAGGCGTTTGCGCCGCAGCCTCGTCCACCACGGTGCACAGGCAGTACCTTGCCCCGATAACAGTCTCGATCGGAACGCCTGCGACGCCCGCGCTGCGCTCGAATTCGCGGATGTTCGCAAGTAGCAGGCGCTGGAAGCCTTCTGGGTCCGCGTTGGAGGCCATTGCCCGGATCTGCGGCACAAGATTTAGCAGTACGTTCGCGGATGCCACCAGTGGATTGCCACCGCTGACCACATCGGGCAGGTTGGTGCATGACATGTTCTGGGCGCCTGCTCCAGGTATGGATATTTCAGGCGTTCCGAGTGCGCCATGCTCGGTATGGTCACTGGCGCTGAACGCGAAAACGTTGTCCGTGATTGGGATCGACATGGGGTGTTCTTATCTGCGGATCGCCCAGAATTCCAACCCCAGCTCCGGGAACTCGCCCGAGACATGCATGGCTAGGCCCCCTGAGCTGTTGAGCTGGCGCCACAGGTCGTGTGTGGTGTCAACCTCAAAGTAGGAGTACCCCGCGTGATAGGGGATTTCGCGTGGAGCCACGGACAGCGATCGCAGGGTGACGCCGGGCAGGTGGAGGTTGACGAGGTCCCGGATCTTCTCGACAGGCCCCAGCTTCGTCTGGGTGGGAAAGTGGGTGCGCAGGAATTCCACCGTGGTCTGGGCGTGTACTGCCAACACGAAATCGCAGGTGGTCAGCAGCTCGGTGGACGGGATGAGGGCTACACGAACGCCGTATTGCCGCTCCTGCAGCTCGATCTGGATAGCGTTTTGCTCAAGCACCGACGAAAGGCCGCGGCGCAGTTCCAGCATCAAGGGCGGAAAGCAGCTGCGCAGGTCGTCGTGGTCATAAGCCGGCAGTGGCGCGGGGCGTCGTTGCTCGCGGGTGAAGGTGGACAGCTCGCCCGCCATTTTCAGGAGGTCATCGAAGAGGCGCTCAGGGTGAATGCTGCGAATCCTGACCCAATGTTCTACCGCGGGCTCCCATCGGTTGATGAATTGCAGCATCAGGAAGTCACCCACCTCGCCGACACCGCCGCGCCCTGGCTGGATCAGCCGCTCCTCCAGCGCGACGCCCCGCTGGCGCAACAGGCCGTGAAGTTCTCGGCAAAACGCGAATAGTGCGGATGTTTCAGAGTTGTTGACGACAGTCGGGATGAAGGTTTTGTCCAGCAACGCTGCTCCATCCGCCTTGCGTTCCACCACGTGGGCCACGGGCAGAGATACCCAACCGTCGGAAAGATCGTGTGATGTGCGCAGGCTGAACCGGGCGATGCCCAACTGCACCTCCGCCGGCTGCGCGCCAACGTCGTTAATGTCTGCCACTTCCAGCACCTGCGCTTGGTAACGCGTCATGCCTGCGTCGTCGTCGGCAAGGGTTACTTCTGCGCCGCTACGCCGCCGCAGCGGGAGTGACAGATGGATCAGCGTGTCTTTGGTGTTCTTCCCCACATCAAACGGTAGTGGGGCATCGTCCACATCCGGGATCCTGAACGGCGTGCCGTCAGGTAGCACACCTTGCGCAGAGATCAGTGCAACCTTGCCGAGGGCCAGCATCTGGGTGTCCAGGGTCAGCTCTGAAAACCCCCAGTAGAAAGGCTGGGCGGAAAGACTGCGCCCTTGGATCAGAAAGTCCAGGTGTCGCTCTTGTTGTTGAAAGTGCTGAGGGCGCAGGAACATCCCTTCCGCCCACACCACCTTGCGTTGCCAAACCATGGTTCTACCTTGAAGTGATTTGATGTTGAACCCGTACGGCGTCGCGCGAGACCGTGACCAGGTAGTGAACGGGTTTGAGCCGCTGTGTTTCTCCAAGGCCCCACCAGCGGCGGCGCATTTCCACCGAGTTCGGGGCATCGACATGTGCACGCCAGGTGCTGCGCTCGAGGTCGCGATAGCTGGCGAAGAAACCGAAGGCACGCACGTCGGGGTTGCCTTTGCGTTCGATGACGCGGCGCTCACCCGGTGCAATCAGGATCTCTTCTCGCCGCACGAAGTCGCCGCCGAGCTGGCTTTCGTCCTTGTCCAACAGGTCGAAGAAGCTGGAGCGTTCGAAGGTGACGGGAGTGCGCAATTCGTAGATGCGCAGCAGTACGGGCTTGGGCATGCCGTCCACGTCAGGGTTCAGGCTGCGCTCGGCGATGATCTCGATGACGGCTGGCGGCACCCCGGTGGGCGCCTCGCTGGGGCGATTGAGTGTGTTCACCACGCCGCATCCGGACAGAGGCAGCGCTGCCATTGACAGCCAGTGGGTGGTCTTCAGGATCGTTCGCCTTGATACGGCTTTCTTGGTCATCTGCATGGCGGCATCCTCCCGTTCAGTGGGCAGTTCGATTCAGTTCAGTTGACGGTCTGGTTTGGGGATACCCACACGGCCAGCGCACTGAGGTTGTCCTGATGGGGACGGTCTTTGGAGCGAACGGCTTCCGCCATGTCCTGTAGCCAGACGTCGGGCCGCTCTGCGGCCCGCAGCGCTTGTTCCATCGCGGACTCGTGTAGGTTTTCCCATAGTCCGTCGGAGCACAGCAGAAAGGCGTCACCCTCTGTCAGCTCCACGGATTCAGGCAGCACGGTGGGCGGTACCTGCGACTCGGCACCCACTGCACCGGCCAGGACACTGCGATTGGGCAGCGACCTGGGATCGCCGTTGGCATACAAGCCAGCGTGCAAAAGCTGCTGCACAACGCTGTGGTCTTCGGTCATGCGGTGAACCCGGCCTTCCCGGAACCAGTAAAGGCGCGAGTCGCCCCAATGCGCCCACAGCGCGCGGCCGGTGACCGGATCTATGCACAGCAGGACCACGGTGGCGCTCATGTGCATCCGCGAAACGGAGGTGGGCTGTTCTTCAGATACTGTATGTTCGGCGCGAAAGATGAGCGATGCTAGGCTGGCTGGCGCAAACATAGGGTTCTCGCGGTAACCTCCGAGTACGGCGTCCACCGTCAGGCGCGCGGCCAGCGCACCGTTGCCATGGCCTCCAGCTCCATCCGCCAGGGTGCAGCAAAAGCCTCTCGATCCCAGATCTATCATGCCTAGGTAATCTTCGTTGGAGGCACGGCCGCCTTTGTCGGTGATGGCCGATACCGACAGCCGCAGGCGGTGCGACTCTCCTGCGATATGTGCGATCACGAATGCTCCTCGGCAGACTGTGCGGCGGCTTCGTATGCGTTCACAAAGGTTTTCCCGGAGAACGCCATGAGGTCGTCTTCTGCATGGCGACGCACCGAGTCATATTGCTGCTGGAAGTCGTCCCACAAGGCGGCTTTGCGATGCACTCTGGATATTTTGGTTAGCAGGCTAGACGCTACCGCAGCGTTCTTCTCTAGCTCTGCTGGGCTGAGGCTTGCCACGGCTTCTGAGTAGGCGGCTCGTATGCCGGCCATCAGTGCGATCTGGTGTACCGCCAGGTCTTTGTACGCTTCCTTCATTGCGGGTACCGGCTTCATGAATCCCGGAAACGTCTGTCCAATAAGCTGCAGCATCACACCGTCTGCCGTCGGCAGGAACTTGAGGGGGTTGTTGGCCCCGGAGGCAATGATCGTGACGTCCGCTCGGAATTCACGTTTGATTTCCGAGCGCGCGGAGAGGAGGTCGATAGAGCCTTGTACCGCTACCCGCAGTGCTTCGCCGAAAGCGCGCATGAAATCCGGCGTGATGGTGACGTGTGCTTTGCCTTGCTCTATCCCCGCGCCTTGGAGAAAAGCAGCGGCGAGTGCATCCGATGAAGCTACCGTTGTCTGCGCCGTTACGTGGGCGTCAGCGGCGGTCGGTGTCGGCGCAGGGGGTGACGCGGGCTGCGTGGCGTGCGTGGGGATCGCGTTCTCCCGTAGGTGCGGCGGCTGGATATCTGCGATCTTCAGCAAGTCCTCCTCCCGCAGTGCCTGCGCAGCGTCTCCGCCGTCGAACAGAGCCAAGTCCAGCTCTTGCATGGCGTGAAGTCCTGCCCCTACAACAGACTCAACGGGCGGCGCAGCCACCGGAGTTGCCTCGACGTTGAGGCGGTTGGTGGCGGGGAGCCCATGGGTGACCGCAGCTGGCAGCTCTGTCGCATGGCGCCGTTGGGCATCGCGGGGCATGTTGAACACCTGGGCCAAATCCGAGCCGCGGGACATGCCATGGTCTTCTGGCTCCACATACATCGACTCCCCGGGCTCACGAAAGAGCTTCAGCGGGTTCAGTTCGATGGCTGGATCCAACTGCTTGGGCAGCCCGGTATGCGCAGCATTGTCCATTTCGCCCGCCAAATGCCCCGTTTTGGGCAATGCCTGGAGCAGGCCATCGTTCTTGAGTTGAACCACTTCAGCCAAGCTCTTGGCGGCAAGATTCCCGCTCCAGGGGTCACGCTGGAGGGCTTGCTCCCTGGGATCAACTGCGAATGGGTTGAAGTCGTCGGGAATGACCATCGCTCGATGCGCTGTCGGCGATGCCTGTGTGGGCCTGGCTGTAGCGGCAGAAATATCGAACGGGTGGGGTGGGGCGTGTTCCGTCGGAATGTCTGCATGCAGCCCGTCCGTAACAGGGGCGGCAGAGGCCGATTGCGCCACTGTCAGTGCCGCGGCGGGCCCTGGCCCGTTGGCGGACCGTTCAGGGACGAGCGCTGCCGCAGAGCGGGCCTCGACCCGTCCAAGCATTGCGAAGGGGCTGGCCTCCGCATCGTGCTGCGATGGTGCTTCGGGCAGGGACGAGAGCAAGAGGCCTGACAGGTGTGCGTCTCCTCCGACAATGTCTGGTATGTCTGCCCAGGGGTTGGGCAGGGAGGCGAGCCCGATCGCCGAGGTTGCGGCATTGGCGCTCGGTGTGGATGTACCCGGCTGTATGTCACTGCCGGCTGCCGATGTGGCCTCCGAGATGCCTTCTGTGAACGCGCGGGAGACCTTCGCCTGGGTAGCCTGCGCATCCTGGTGTTGCCCTGGAATGACTGCGCGCAGTTGATATGGACCAATGCCTATGCTTGTGCCGGGTACAAGCGGTACCTCTTGCCCGGACAGCACCTCCAGCCCGTTTACGCGCACTGAGCGGCGTTCGCACAGATTGGCGATATAGGCTCGGTCGGAGTCAAGGCGGACCATGGCATGCACGCGCGCGACCATCGCGTCGTCATCGGGCAATACCAGCTTGTTTTGCCCTGCACGACCCACGGTCCCGCCTGCCATCCCAAAGATGGCGGACCAATAGCGGCAGACCGGGCTACCCGCTTCGTGTGTGACCACCAGTTCTATCTTGTCCATTGCGTATTTGCGCGTGCGTTGTCTGGAGGAGCGTCAAGATGTCTTGCGGGTGTTGCGCTTGGAACGCGCAGCATTGCGGGCATTGATGAATTCACGGCCCCAGACCGGGTGGCCCTTTTCTGCCTCGGTGAGTTGGAACGTGGGGTCCTGCTCGAGGGCGAGTTCGAACTGCTGTCGGCAGGGGCGCGGCCGCCCTGCGGCGCAGTGGCTGAAGGCCATGAACTTGCGGGCCTTGATTTGCAATGTCAGCGGTAGCTCGGGGGCGTCGGCAAGAGGTGTGAGCTTGACGATGGCTTCATCGAACTGCCCTTCTGCGTACGCGTTCAATGCTTCGGTCAGCTGTACCTCTTTCTGCGCGCGCGGATCCACCGGTGCGACGGGCTCGGGAGCTGGTGGCGGTGGTGGCGGTGCTTCCACCTGCGGCTCGGGGGGCTTTGGCGCTGTTTCGCAAGCGGCCAGGAGAAGGCTGGCGCAGGCGACGATCAAGGCGCTCCAGTAACGGTTTCGCATGGATTTATCTCGCGTCAAAGTCATGGGTGATCGTGATCGGTTGATCTGGCTCGACCTTGAGCGTTTTGCGCACGGTATCGAAGCCGGGGTTGCTGAATTCAATGTTGTGTGAGCCTGGGGGGAGCTTGAGTTCTGTGAGCGGAGGAGTCACGCCCACTCGCTTTCCATTGAGAGTCACATGGGCCCACGGTGAAACGCGCAGCTGAATGTTGTTCTCGGAGCGGGTGGGCCTCCGCGAACCCAGTGCCATTGGGGACGTCGGTTCGAACGATGGTGTGGGATAGCCTGCAACGGCCAACAGCGGCGTGATGGCTGTGATCACAGTGCTGTTGAGCGAAAAGGTAAGAGCGTTGCCATTCCCTGGGGAAGATCCTTGACTGTTGCTGAAACTTGCCAAGGACCGGCCGCACTTTGCGCCGCGCTGGCTGTATGCCTTCGTATAGGCATCCCGCCACGGCGTGTTCTGCAGCTCGTACGCTTCGAGCGTGAACGAAGGGCGCGCGTCGAAAGCTGCGTTGAATGCGGTGTCGCACCGGGCCCATTCCCGATTGGTGCAATAAATGAACGCAAGGTATTTATGGGCAGTAGATCGCTCGTGCCCATCTGTCAGACCTGCAAACAGTGAAGCCTGTAGTGCTTTTTCTGCTAGCTCCAGCTTTCGCGTCTCGTAGAGCGATATGCCCTGTCCCAGATATTGACGTCCAGCCGAAGAAACCGAGTTCCCCGCTTCAGGTGTGCTTGGTTCGTTGCAATCCACCGAGGCGATTGCAGTGCTGAGACCCAGGCACAGGCAACAAGCTCCCCATCGCAGTAAAGCGTTTATTGGCATATCGACAGCAGGCGCTCGCGGACGTGAATTATTCGAACTGGTGACTGATCACCACCGGCTCGCCTTTTTTGACCTGGACTGTCTTGGTGACTGGCGCTGCGGCCGGATTGCTCACGTCAATGCGATGCAAGCCTTCAGGAAGCTCGATGGAAGTCAGTGGTGGCGTGGTTCCCAAAGAGTTGCCGTTCACCGAGATCCGGCCCCATGGGCTTACGCGCAGAACAACACGCCCTACTTCGCCCGCTGTCTTTGGCGGAGTCTTGGCTGCTACTACCCAATCTGCAACGGCAGGATCTCCTTTGGGTGCAGGCGGTGGCGTCGTCGCTGCCACTGCCACGGCCTTTGAGGCCGTTGTTGCAGGCGGCTCTGACGCTGAGGGGGCAGAGGTCGCGGCAACGACAGGCTGGGTGGGTGCTGACGCTAAGGCAGGTGGCGGCGGACTGACAACCGGTTCTAGAAATTCCAGACGATTGATGAGGGCCATCGCTTCGCTGCGATGCTTGCCCTTCGGGTAGGCGCTCAGGTACGAGTCCAGCATGGCTACAGAGCCCGCAGCTTGTGCTTCTTTCCAATGTTGGTCTTCCAGATTCAGTGCTATCTCTTCCGCCGACTGGTGCGCGGCCACGTCGTGCTTGGTCAACCAAAGAACCAACGCAGTGGCTACGAACAGCGCGAGGGCCGCAATCGTCCATCGCAGCGTCAAAGCGCGTGTGCGCGTGTGTCGCAGATCGCTGCTGATCTCCGCATTTTGGCGTTCTCGAGCGTCCGGCTTCGCGGGCAGTTGGGGCGTTGCTGTGGCGTTGCTAGTTAATGCAGCAGACGATGTCTGGGGGGCAAACTTCAGTATGTCGATGTCGCTGGCGACGACTGCTGCTTGCGGAAGTGTCTGGTTCGCATGGGTGGCCATCGCGGTAACGGGCTCGCGCTGAGCGGGTTCTGCCGAATGGTTTAACGGCAATGATGCGTTGGCCTCGGTAACTACGCCAGTGGGTTTCAACGAGCCATGCAGGCCCGTGTTGTCCGAGGCTGCGAGCGTTGGATGGGGGAGCGAAGAGGTAACCACCTGCGCACCTGGTAAGACATCGTGCCAGGGCGCATGCATGGGCATGGTGAACGTTGTGATGCCGAGCAGATCCTTGAGTGCAGCAATCGTCTGTGGTCGCTCCTGAGGTTTCACCGCCAATGCGTGACCCACTCCACGCAGAAACTGGGATGAGTATCCTGGGTAGTCAGCGGGCGATAAAGCTGCCACCGGATCGTTGATCATTCTGGCGACCGATGTTGCTGGTGGCTTCCCGGTGATTGCTAGGTAGAGCATCGCGCCAATTTGGTAGATGTCGGTCCATGCTCCCTGTGGCATGGCGCCGTCATCTACGTACTGTTCAATGGGAGCGAAGCCTGGCTTCAACACCATCGTCAGGGCCTGCGTCATGTCACCGATGATTCGCCGAGCGGCCCCAAAATCGAGCAGCACAGGCATCCCTGAGTTTTGCAGGAATACGTTATCGGGAGCGATATCGCGGTGGTAGCAATCGGCTGCATGCAGCATCTCGACGACATCGAGGATGGGGCCTACGATCGCGGCCAGCATGCGTTGATTCATGCGTTCTTGTTGGGCATTCAAAAATGCTCGGAACGTCTGCCCTTCGTAATGGCGCATGACCATGTAGGCCGTGCCGTTCAGTTCGAAAAATCGGTACACATGTACCAGGGCTGGATGCGAGAACTTGGCCAGCAGTCGGGCTTCGTTGATGAAGCTTCGCAGCCCGGCATCGAATGCCCCACGATGCTGCGAACGGACGTGGATTTCGTTGGATGATTTACGCCCCGCCAACGTGGCGGGCATGTATTCCTTGATGGCAACAATCCTGTCAAGGCTCACATCGCGGGCGCGATACACAATGCCAAAACCACCTTCTCCAATGACGTCCAACAGCCGGTATTCACCGATATGGACGCCCGGCGCGAGGCAGTTTGCCGAACCTCCTGCGGTCTCAATCATCACGTGGCTCCCTGTGTATTCATCGCCTCATCGGCTTTTCCCAAGCGGTCAGTAGATCTTCAGTGCTACTGCAATCGGAGCTGACCCTGCCTGCTCTTGCAATGTGCTGACTTGTCTCGCTGTGTATGCCATTTACGTTGTCGCAGCTTGACCGCTGCAACTTGTCGGACTACTGCGCCCCTGAGGTATGGAAGACTGTTTCAACGCCCTCAATCGTTTTCGATGGACGGGGAAGGCTCTGGCATCTTTGTTTCTTCGCCAAGCCACTAGAGTCAATCATTGGCACAACCCTTCGCAGTCATGTTCGCCTCCTGAAGAGCACTCATCGCCAAGTTGCTTGTAGTGCGTTTGTGGCGGGCGAGTCTAACGTGGACAAATTGCAAAAAACGTCACAAAACCACGACTTCAGATGCCGCGAAACACACTGTTGCTAATGTTGCTGAGAGCCGCTGAATTGCTGTGACTTGATACCCCTCCGGGCGCTTGGCGTCCGTATCATCCGCCCGCCAACAAGCTTGCGAGGGAGGGGAATTCAAGCAAGCGAAGCTCCATATGCACAAACAAACACACGTTTCCAAGGTGAGCGTAGTGGTGGCGTATGGCACAGTATTTGCGCATGTCTCGCATGCCGGCTGTGAGCTTCGTACCTCTCCTTCAGTCGTGAATTCTGTGGGGGCGCAACGCTGCCTCTGCGGAAATTGAGAGCGTGCGTGTGCCGTTCAAGCAACGGCGCCTGCAACGCATTTTTGAACCAAGGAGAGGTACCCGAATGACAGTTGCGATTTTTATGAAGGTGGAAGGTGCGAGCGGTGAATCGAAAGACGCAGCGCACAAGGATTGGACGGATGTCGAGTCGTTTACCTGGGGTGTGACCCAGCCGCACTCTATGGCCTCTGGTGGTGGTGCCGGTGCCGGTAAGGCTGACTTTCAAAACCTGAATGTTGTCGCCAACATCGACAAGTGCTATCCCGCCGTGCTCAAGCATTGCGCCACGGGCAAGCATTTGGGTCAGGTAGAAATTTCGATGTGCAAGGCCGGTGGCACGCAGATTGAATTCGGCAAGATCACCCTGACGGACGTGATGGTTACCAACGTGACCGTCAGCGGTACAAGTTCTGGCGACACCGTGGTCGTGAACTACGCGTTCCAGGCTGCCAAGATCAAGACGGAGTACTCCGAACAGACCAACCAAGGCGGCAAGGGCGCTACCAGCCAGATGGGCTTCAGCATCAAAGAAAACAAGGAAGCCTGAACGCACGGCTGCTTGTGATAGCGCCCACTTGGGTGAGCGCTATCCAAGTGTCGTACTGTAGGGCGCCGGCTTTCCTGCAAGCGTTCGCTCTCGGCCTCTGTGACTTGTGAGATCGACGCGATTCGATGTGCGAGCAGGAAATGAGAGCGGGCCCAGCCGTTGGCTGCCGCTAAGCCATTTCACCGAGAACTGGGGGGCTGGCGGTCCATCCGTCGGAAACGGTTTTACCCACTACCGTTACTCTCCAGCCATTCCCGCGCAATCGTCTCATCCATCGGTACCGACACCACAAACCCCTGGATCACATCGCACCCCAGTTCCTTGAGCAATGCGATCTGCCCTTGCGTCTCCACCCCTTCCGCCACCGTCTTGAGCTGCAGGCTGCGGGCCATCTGGATGATGGCGGTGACGATGGCGACGTCGTCGGCACTGCCGGGGGTGTCGGTGACAAATGACCGGTCGATCTTGAGCTTGTCGATGGGGTAGCGCTTCAGATATGCCAGGGAGGAGTACCCGGTGCCGAAGTCATCGATGGAGATGCCGACGCCCAATGCCTTGACGGCGTGCAGGGTGTTCAGGGTCTGGCCAGTCTGGTGCATGAGCACGGACTCGGTCAGTTCGATCTCCAGGTATTGCGGTTCCAGCCCTGTTTCCTGGAGGACGGCCGCGATTTCAGCGGCCACATCGCGCTGGCGGAATTCGAGGGCCGAGAGGTTGACTGCCACGGGCACCTTGGCCAGGCCCTGGTCCTGCCAGGCTTTGAGCTGGCGGCAGGCTTCGCGCATCACCCAGCGGCCGATGGGCGTGATGAGGCCCCGTGACTCCGAGAACGTGATGAACTCGTCGGGCCCCACCAGCCCACGCTCGGGGTGGAGCCATCGCACCAGCGCTTCCAGGCCTTGCAGCGAACCGTCGGCCAGGCAAATTTGCGGCTGGTAGTGCAGCACGAAGTCGTTGCGTGCAATGGCGTCGCGCAGCAGGCGCTCCTGGTGCAGCACATCGAGGGCACTGGCCTCCATGCTGGTGGCGTAGAACTGGCGGTTGCCGCGCCCGCTGTCCTTGGCATGCTGCATGGCCGCATCGGCGCAGCGCAGCAGCATGTCGGCGCTGCCGCCGTGGTCCGGGTACAGGCTGATGCCGATGGACGGGGAGATGGTGAGCGGCAGCTGATCGACCGTGAAAACGCCGTGCATGGACTCCAGCAGCTTGTCGGCCACCATGGCCGCGTCTTCGGGCGTCTGCACGTCGGTCAGCACCACCACAAACTCGTCGCCGCCGATGCGCGCGACCACGTCGGCATCGCGCACACCCTGGCGCAGTCGCTCGGCGACGTTGCACAGCAGCTGGTCGCCCGCATGGTGGCCGAGCGAGTCGTTCACGGTCTTGAAATGGTCCAGGTTCATGAACAGCACCGCCACACGGCCATGCCGCCGGCGGGCCAGCGACAGCACCTGCGACAGCTGCTCCATCAGGAAGTGCCGGTTGGGCAATTGTGTGAGGGGGTCATGCAGTGCGATGAAAGCTTCGCGCTCCTGCGCCTGTTTGCGGGCCGTGATATCGCGCACCACCACGATGCGGTAGTCGGCATGGTGCAGGGGCATGGTCTTGCCGACGACCTCGACGGGGATGGGATGCCCATCCTTGTGGCGGATGGTGACTTCGTACGGATCCTCCCGTCCGCTGCGGGTGTATTCCAGCGCGGTGGCGCGCCACTCGGGGCTGATGAAGTTGAAGATCGACAGGCCCAGCACTTCGTGCAGTGCAAATCCCGTCAAGCGGTACAGTGCCTCGTTGCCGTCGGTGATGATGCCGTCGCGATGGAACACGATGGCTTCGTCCGTGGCCTCGGTGAACTTGCGCATGCGTTCTTCGCTCTGGCGTACCTCGCGCTCGGCGCGCCAACGCTCGGTGATGTCGGTGATCAGCACAAAGGAGCCGAGCTGCAGCCCCGCGTTGCCAAAATGCGGGATCAGGTTGACCTCGATCATCCGCACCTCGCCGTTGGGCAGGGTTTGCTCGCGCGTGTATTTCACGCGCTCACCGTGCGAGCATCGCTCCACGTACGGCTGGATGGCCTGCCAGGCCTTGTCGCCAATCGCCTCCTGCACGGTCAGGCCCAGGATGGATTCGGTGCTGTGGCCGTTGTAGGCGGCGTAGCCCTGGTTGGCGAACTGGCAGCGCAGGCCTGGCAGGTCGTAGTAAGCCATCAGGGCCGGGACCGAGTCGGCGATCAGGCGCAGCAGCGAGTCGCTGGAACCCCCTTGACCTGGCGTGTTGGCTGCGTTGGATGAGTCTGGCATGGACCGCTCGGTACGTATCTGTTTGTTATAGCCGATACACCTGACGGAAGCGTAAGGTAGTTGCCCGGATACCCCGCACCGGATAATCCGCCCATGACCTCCAAAGAAAACCAAGCCCGCACTGATTTCAGCGCGCTGGCCCTGAGCCCCGCCATGCTGGCCAACCTGCAGCAGCTGGGCTACACCACGATGACGCCCATCCAGGCGGCCAGCCTGCCGCCCGCCCTGCTGGGCAAGGACCTGATCGCCCAGGCCAGCACCGGCAGCGGCAAGACCGCCGCGTTTGCGCTGGCGCTGCTGGCCAACCTCAACCCCCGCCGCTTTGCGGTACAGGCCCTGGTGCTGTGCCCCACGCGCGAGCTGGCCGACCAGGTGACCACTGAAATCCGCCGCCTGGCGCGTGCCGAAGAAAACATCAAGGTCGTGACCCTGTGCGGCGGCGTGCCGCTGCGCGGCCAGATGCTGAGCCTGGAGCATGGCGCGCACATCGTGGTGGGCACACCCGGCCGGGTGATGGACCACCTGGAGCGCCAGCACCTGACGCTGGAGGCGCTCAACACCCTGGTGCTCGACGAGGCCGACCGCATGCTCGACATGGGCTTCTTCGACGACATCGTCGTGGTGGCCAAGCAGTGTCCCAAAGAGCGCCAGACCCTGCTGTTCTCGGCCACCTACCCCGAGGGCATCGCCAAGCTGAGCGCCCAGTTCATGAAGTCGCCCGAGCAGATCGCCGTGCAGGCGCAGCATGCCGAGGGCAAGATCGAGCAGCGCTGGTACGAGGTGAAGAACAGCGAGCGCCTGCATGCCGTGTCGCTGCTGCTCAACCACTTCCGGCCCGATTCGTCCATCGCGTTCTGCAACACCAAGCAGCAGTGCCGCGACCTGGTGGCCGTGCTGCAGGCCCAGGGCTTCAGCGCGCTGGCGCTGTTTGGCGAGCTGGAGCAGCGCGAGCGCGACCAGGTGCTGGTGCAGTTTGCCAACAAGAGCTGCTCGGTGCTGGTGGCCACCGACGTGGCCGCGCGCGGGCTGGACATTGCCAACCTGGCCGCCGTGATCAACGTGGACGTGACGCCCGACCCCGAGGTGCACATCCACCGCATCGGCCGCACGGGCCGGGGCGATGCTGAAGGGCTGGCGCTGAACCTGGCCAGCCTGGACGAGATGGGCAGCGTGGGCAAGATCGAACAACTGCAGGGCCGAGAGTCGCGCTGGTTCCCCGTGGCCGACCTGACACCGACCGGCAACGGCCCGCTGGTGCCGCCCATGGTCACCATCCAGATCATCGGTGGCCGCAAGGAGAAGATCCGTGCGGGCGACGTGCTGGGCGCGCTGACCGGCGAGATGGGCTACACCCGAGAGCAGATCGGCAAGATCAACGTGAACGACTTCTCCACCTATGTGGCGGTGGACCGTGCCATCGGCGCCCAAGCTGCCCAGCGCCTGAACCAGGGCCGGGTGAAGGGCAAGACCGTGAAGGCCCGCCTGGTGACGGGAACCCAGGACTTTGAGTAAAAAGCGCCGGATGCGCTAGTCAATCATGCGCCAATAGCTATCAATTTGATAGTAGGTGCGCGTCCTGCCCTGGCGGCATCAGCGCCGTGCTGCGGCAGCCTCCAGCATCCGCACCATCTCTCCAAAGCCCCGCTGGCGCGCCAGCTGCTGGGGCGTGTTGCCCTGCCGGTCGGTCAGTGCCTGGCTGGCCCCCGCCTGTAGCAAGGCTTGCAGTGTGGCCTGGTGGCGCGGACCGCCGTTGCCCAGCACGATGGACTCGATGAGCGCCGTCCAGTGCAGGTTGTTCACATGGTCCAGCGGCGCTCCGGCGGCGATCAACTGACGCACCACGCCGTCGTGTCCCAGGTGGGCGGCGGCGATCAGGGCCGTGCCGTCGTAGCGGCTGGTCACCTGTTTGGCGCTGGCGCCCAGCTGCAGCAGCACGCGCAGCGTGGCCTCGTCGTCGGCCACGGCGGCGATGGTCACGGCGTCGTAGCGGTCGTTCTCCAGCGCATTCAGGTCGGCCCCAGCCTGGGCGAGGGCGCGGATAGCGTCGGCCTGCCGCGCATAGGTGGCCACATGCAGTGGCGTGCGGCCGTAGCCATCGCGGGCATTCACATCGGCCCGCGCTGCGATCAGCTGGGTGAGCCTGGGCACATCGCCCCGCGCCGCAGCGGCATGCAGGCCCTGGTAGGCCGCTGTTTCGGCCGCCGTGGGTGGCACCTGGGCCTGGGCCGGGGTGGCACAGGCCAGTGCGGCGGCCAGGGCGAAAACAAGATTCCACGGCTTCATGGGGGCCTCCGTTGAATGCTTAGGTGCCTGTGGTGGGGCTGGCTTACTTCAGCAAGTCCTGCACCTTGGCGATGCCCGCCACCGCGCACTGCTCGTCCAGGTGGCCGCCGGGTGCACCGCCCACGCCCACAGCGCCGATCACCTCGTTGCCCACCTTCACCGGCACGCCGCCGCCCAGCAGCAGGTAGCCGGGGATGTTCACCAGGTTGGCCGCAGCAGGGTTCTTCTGCGCGCCTTCCATCATGGCCAGCGTGGTGTTCTTGGCCGATGCCGAGGTGTAGGCCTTGAGGCGGCTCGCTTCCAGCGTGTGGGGGCCGGCGTTGTCGGCGCGCTGCACCGCGCGCACGGTGCCTGCGCGGTCCACCACGGTGGCCGTGACGGCGTAGCCGTTGGCGGTGCAGGTGGCCACGGTTTGCGCGGCGATCTGCGTGGCCAGGTCCAGCGACATGTTCTTTTCGGTGCGCACGCCTTCGGCGCTGGCGGCGGTGGCGATCAGGGACAGGGTGAGGGCGGCGACGGTGGCGAGGCGGTTTTGCATGGTGTTCTCCGGTGTTTCTGGGTCGGTGCCACCCGTTGTGGCGCCGTGGGAGAACTGTAGAAATGGCCGCCGTTTTCGGCCATTCGGGCGGCTACGCGCGGGCCTCCGTAGAACTACGGAAAGCCCGCCAAGGGGCAGATCACGCGGCCGCGTCCACCAGCGCCGCGTAGCGCCGGATCAGCTGCGCCAGCGACTCGGCCCCCAGCTTGGCAAACAGGTTGGCGCGGTGTGTTTCCACCGTGCGGGGCGATAGTTCGAGCGCCCGGCCGATTTCCTTGTTGGTCAGACCCTCCACGATCAGTCCCAGCACCTCGCGCTCGCGGGCCGAGAGCTGCGCAAAACGCTCGCGCGCCTGCTGGTCTGCCTGGTGGCGTTCGCGCGAGCGCACATGCTGGCGCACGGCGTTTTGCAGAGCTTCGATCAGCACTTCGTCGTCCACCGGCTTTTCCAGAAACTCGGCCGCGCCAGTCTTGAAGGCGCGGCGGCACATCTCCACCGTGCCATGGCCGGTGAGCAGGATCACGGGCTGGTCCGCGCCCTGCGCCAGCAGTTGCTCCAGCACCGTGAGGCCGCTGATGCCCGGCATGCGCACATCCAGAACGATGGCGCCGATGCTGGCGCGGTCAAACCCGGCCATGAACGACTGCGGGTCGGCCCAGGTCTGCACGCGCAGGCCCACGGTGCTGATGAGCAGGGAGAGGCCCTCGCGCACGGCAGCATCGTCGTCCACCAGGTGGATCAGGGGCGAGAGGGAGGGGGCGCTATCGGTCATCGGTGGGTGGTGCGACTTTGAGGGTCAGCACAAACTCAGCCCCCCGTTGGGCGGCGGATGGGGGCGTGGCTTCGGGCGCCAGGCTCAGATGCGCGCCCATGGCCTGCGCCAGGCTCTCGCACAGCGTGAGGCCCAGGCCCAGGCCGCCGTTGCGTGTGGTGTAGAAGGGCTCGAACAGGTGCTGGCGTGCTTCGGGCGGGATACCGGGGCCGTGGTCGCGCACCGAAAGCGTCACCTGTCCGGCACCAGCCTGCGCCATTGCAAGGTGCAGCTGGCGTTCAGCGAGCGGCACTTGCTCCAGCGCCTGCAGCGCGTTCATCAGCAGGTTGTGGATGATCTGTTGCAGGGCCACGGGTTCGGCCAGCACCGGGGGCAGGTCTGCTGCGGCAGACACCTCGGGCACTACGCCGCGCTGTGCCAGCTCGGGCTCCAGCAGGTGCAGCACGTCCTGCACGGCGGTGGGCAGTGCCAGGGGCTGGGCCTGACCGGCCAGGTCGGGCCGCTCCACCAGGCGGCGCAGGCGGCCCACTACGGTGGATGCGCGGCGCGCCTGCTCCACGGCGCGGGCCATGGCGGTCTGTGCGGTGTCGAGGTCGGGTGGGTCGTCGGCCAGCAGGCGCTGGGCGGCCTGGGTGCTGGACAGCAGGGCGGTCAGCGGCTGGTTCAGCTCGTGGGCCATGCCAGCGGCCAATTCGCCCAATGTGTTCAGCCGCGCCACCTGGCCCAGGCGCAGCAGCTCTTCGGCCCGCTGGCGCGCCACGCGCTGGCGCCACAGTGCGCGGCCTGCGGCCCACAGCGCTGCGGTCAGCAGGCACCAGCCCAACATGCGCCACCAGGGCAGTTCGTGTAGGCCCACGGTGCGGCGGGCCACCACGTCCAGCGGCTGGCTGGCGGCGGCCAGCAGTTTGTGAAAGTCGTAGGTGCGTATGCCGCTGCCCTGGTCGGCCTGGCCGGGCTGCACCACAAAGGCCGTGCCGCCATGCTCCAGCGTCACGCGCACCGGGCTGGCGGCCATGTCCATGGGCCACTCGTCGGTGGGGATGGTGGTGCGCAGGTCGATGTGCAGCGCATAGCTGGCTGGCGTGCCCGCCAGCACCAGGTAGTAACGGCCTGCGGGCAGGTTCAGGCCTGCCGTAGCGGCGTGGCCGGTGCGCCGTGAGGTGGCCTCGGCGGCTGTCAGCTCGGCCTGCAGTGCGGGCGGCCAGTCGCTGTGGGGCGAGCGCTGCAGCACCGCCAGGATCTGCGGATACACCGACGTGAGGCGGGGCAGGGGCGATGCCGCGTTGTGCAGGTCATCCGCCGCAGCGGCTGGCTGCAGCAGCGCCAGCGTGGCCATGATGGCGTCGTGCTGCACCACGCGCTGGCTCAGCAGCCGGTGCACGATCCGCGCGTCGGTCTCAAACGCCGCGTGCAGCTGCTGCAGGCGGTCCACCACCAGCCAGCCGCAACCGATGCAGGCCACTGCCACCCACAACAGCAGGCTGGGCAGGTGCAGGGCGTGTCGGGGCAGAAGGCGGCGCCAGGCGGGGAGCATGCGCGGATTCTGGCATGGGGGCCTTAGAGCCTGTTCAACGTCTTTTTGGAGATCGCATTGGAGTGCAATCGGGAGGAGTGGATGCTTCGGATACGCCGCATGGGCTCGTGCCCATGCAAGCAGCCGGGGCGCCAAAACTCCGAGTTCATCGGCCCGATTTCACTCCAACCCTTCGGGCAAGGGCGTTGTGCGACTCCAAAAAGACGTTGAACAGGCTCTTGGCCGGGGCCTGCTGTTAAACGGCGCTCAGATTCTGAACAGGTTCTTAAGGTGGCTCTGGTGTAATTTCAGACTCGCCTGTTTCCGCTCCTTCGCCCACCCGCCATGTCAGCATCTTCTCCCGCATCCCACCCCTGGCTTTCACCCCGCAACCTGCTGTGGGCCTCGGTGGCCGTGGCGGTGGTCACCATTGCACTCAAGACGCTGGCCTGGGTGGTCACGGGCTCGGTGGGTCTGTTGTCTGACGCCATGGAGTCGTTTGTGAACCTGGCCAGCGCCATGTTTGCGCTGGCCATGGTGACGGTGGCGGCACGGCCAGCCGATGACGACCACCCCTACGGCCACCACAAGGCCGAATACTTTTCCTCGGGCTTTGAGGGCATCCTCATCATGGGCGTGTCGGCGGGCATTCTGTGGGCGGCCGGGCACCGCTTGTTTGACCCACAACCCATCGAGCAGGTGGGCTGGGGCCTGGGACTGTCGGTGCTCAGCTCGGCCCTGAACGGGCTGCTGGCCTGGGTGATGTTCCGCTCGGCGCGCGAGCACCGCTCCATCGCGCTGGAGGCCGATGCACGCCACCTGGTCACCGACGTGTGGACCTCGGCCGGTGTGCTGGTGGGCATTGCGGGCGCTGCGCTGACCGGGTGGTTGTGGCTGGATGCGGTGGCGGCCATTGCTGTGGCGCTGAACATCCTGAAAGAGGGCGTGGAGCTGGTGTGGCGGTCGTCCCAGGGACTCATGGATTCGGCGGTGGAGCCCGAGGTGCAGTCCACCATCGACGCCACGCTGCAGCAGTTTGTGGCCGCTCAGGCGCCGGGCGCTGTGCGGTTCGACCATGTCTCCACCCGCCGCGCGGGCCAGCGCCAGTTTGTGGACATGCACCTGCACATGCCCGCCGACTGGACCCTGCGCCACGCCGCCGAGCTGCGCGGCCAGGTCGAGCGCGCGCTGATGACCGCCGTGCCCGGCCTGCGTGCCACCATCGAGCTGCTGCCCACCGATGTGGAGGCGCATTTCGACGACCCCCGTGACGATGTGAAGGATGCCGTGAAGTGATCAGCGTATTGCAACGTGTGCGTGAAGCGCGTGTGGATGTGGACGGGCAGACCGTAGGCGCCATCGGCGCGGGGCTGCTGGTGCTGGTGTGTGCGGAGCGTGGAGACACCGAGGCCGAAGCCGACAGGCTGCTGGCCAAGATCCTGAAGCTGCGCATCTTTTCGGACGCCGCAGGCAAGATGAACCAGAGCGTGCAGGACATCGGTGGCGGCCTGCTGCTGGTCAGCCAGTTCACGCTGGCGGCAGACACCACCGGCGGCAACCGCCCCAGCTTCACCCAAGCGGCGGCACCCGATGAAGGGCTGCGGCTGTACGACTACTTGGTGGCCCAGGCGCGCAAGATCCATCCCGTGGTGGCCACCGGCCAGTTTGCAGCCGACATGCAGGTGCATCTGGTGAATGACGGGCCGGTGACGATTCCGCTGCGGATGCCGCCTGCAGTTCAACAAAATTGATAGCTGCTGGTGCTTGTTAGGTGGGCGCTAGAGGCTATCTGGGTTCTGATGCTTGCAAAGAAACCAGTGGCGACACAGGCAAAAAACGAAACGCCACCGACGCCAGCGCCAGCCAGGCCGCAATCGTCAGCATGACGGCCGTGTGGGCATCCCAACCCAGGCGCTGGGCGCCGGTGGCCACGATGCCGGTGAACCACTGCATCAGCGCCACGCCCAGGAACATTGCCATCGTGTAGGCCGACAGGGCCCGGCCGGTGAGTGCGGGTGGGTACGAGGCGCGCACGTCGGCGTACTGCAGCACGCCGTAGCCCGACAGCAGCCCCATCAGCAGGATCAGCACCACGCTGGCGGCAGGGTGCACCCGCAAAAATGCCAGCAGCGCGAACAGCCCGGCCATCAGGAGCGAGGCGTTGCCAATCCATCGCCGGCGGCGTTTGACGCCCGGGTCCAGCTGGCCCGCCAGACCGGGTGCAAACAGCGCAATCAACGACAGGCCCAGCGCGACGTTGCCGCTGTCCACCAGCGTGAGGTGGTACCGCTCCATCAACAACGGTGCCAGCCACAGGCCCCGCAGCGACAAAAACGCGGCGTAGCCCGACATGCCCAGCAGCAGGATGCCCCAGGTGTGCGGCACCGTGAGCAGCTGGCCAAAGCCGAGCAGCGCCTGGCCCCAGGTTTCGCGCTGCGCCGGGGGCGGTACCAGCGGGGCAGGCTCGTGCACCCGCAGCCAGATCAGCAGCCACGACAGCGCGCTGAGCACCGCCAGCACGGCATAGCCCGTGCGCCAGCCGCCACCGTGCTGCACCAGCCAGGCCAGCGGCGTGCCAGTGAACAGCAGGCCCAGCCCGCCAACTCCCATCGCCACGCCCGACAGGTAGGCAAACCGGTCGGCAGGGAAGTGCCGAGCAATGAACAGCGTGCAGGCCAGGAACGCGGGCGAGCAGCCCACGCCGATCATTAACTGGCCCATCATCAGCCACGCGTATCCGGGCGCTGCCGCCGACAGCGCGGCCCCGCCAATCGCCAGCGGGAAAGCGGTCAGCACCGTGCGCCGCAGGCCCCACAGGTCCAGCCCCACGCCCATCAGCAACTGGGCCACACCGAACGACAGGCCGAACAGCCCGGCAAAGGCCCCCAGCGACCCGGGCGACAGCCCGAACTCGGCGGTCAGCCCCTGGGCCAGGATGGCAGTGGTGGTGCGAAACGCCTGGCTCAGCGCGAACCCGCTGAGCAGCGTGAGCAGCATGGCCCACAGCACGCGGGGCGGCGGGCGGCTGCTGCCTGCCGTTGGTGCTGGCGTGGGTGCCGGTACCGCCGCAGGCGTGGACCTTGGCGTTGGCGGCGAGGCCAAGGGGCTGCTGCTCACTGCCGCCAGAAGAACACCGCCGCCATCACCAGCCCGGTAGCCACGATGCCCCAGCGGAGCACGTTGGCAGGCAGCTTGCGCGCTACGCGGGCGCCGCCGTAGCCGCCTGCGGTGGCGGCCACCATCATCATCAGCGCCTGCGGCCACAGCACGATACCGCCTGCTGCGTAGATGGCCACCGCAATCGCGGTGAGCAGCGCAGAGACCAGGTTCTTCATGCCGTTCATAGCGTTGAGCTGGGTTTGCCCCAGCAGGCCGAACAGTGCCAGCAGCAAGATGCCCAACCCGCCGTTGAAGTAGCCGCCATACCCCGCCACGGCCAGCATGCCCAGGGCCGCCTTCCACGGCGCGGCGGGGCCATGGGCCGACGCGCCGGCCCACTGGCGCAGCCGGGGCCCCAGTGCAAACAGCGCCGTGGCCGCCAGCAGCAGCCAGGGCACGACCTTGCGGAAGGTGGCATCGGGCGTGATCAGCAGGAGTGCCGCCCCGGCCGATCCGCCAATGAGGGCCAGCAGCACCACTGCCCGCATGGACAGGCCAGGCGGTGGTTGCATGTCTTCCCGAAACCCCCAGGCCCCCGCCATGTAGCCCGGCAACAGCGCCACCGTGCCCGTGGCGTTGGCCACCACGGGCGGCACGCCGGTGAAGACGAGGGCGGGCAGGGTCAGAAAGCTGCCGCCACCAGCAACGGCATTGAGGGCGCCGGCGACGAAGGCGGCAGCGACGAGCAGGGCGGTATCCAAAGTATCTCCTTGGCCGCAGTGTTGCGCGCGCGGCATTGCACCGATGTTAGGTGGAGATGCCGCGCTTTCGAGTCCGAATTGCGACCGTAAAAGGTGCGACTGCTTTGCCCACGGCTGCGTTTTTCAGGTGGGCGATCCGCAGGCTCTTGGGGAAACCCTGCATCCGGTCAGGTTGCGTAGGGGTCTTCAAAACCCAGCTCGCGCAGGATGTCGGTCTCGTACGCCTCCATCTCCTCGGCGTCGGCCTCGCTCGTCTCGTGGTCCCAGCCCTGGGCGTGCAGCGTGCCGTGCACCAGCATATGGGCGTAGTGTTCTTCCAGGCTCTTGTTTTGCTCCTTCGCCTCGCGCTCGATCACGGGGGCGCACAGCACCAGGTCGGCGGTCACCACCGGCTCCTGCGTGTAGTCGAAGGTGAGCACGTTGGTGGCGTAGTCCTTCTTGCGGTACTCGCGGTTGAGCTGCTGGCCTTCTTCGGCACCCACGATGCGCACGGTGATCTCCGCGTCGGTGGCCAGGGCGTGGCGAATCCAGCGCGTGACCTTGTGGCGGGGCAGCACAGCCCGGTGGGCGGCGGCTTCGTCAAACGCGCCAAACTGCAGCGACAGGGAGAGTTGGTTTAAGGACATTTGAGGTGTTTTAGGCTACTGGTGCGCGATGTATAAGCGTAAGTAGCTATCAAATTAGGAGTTCAGTCGCGGGTACGGGCCGCTGCGGCACGGCGGGGGGCGTCGTAGGCGTCCACGATGCGGGCCACCAGCGGATGGCGCACCACGTCGGCGCTGGTGAAGTGGGTGATCGAGATGCCCTTGACGCGCTTCAATACGCGCTCGGCGTCGGTCAGGCCGCTCAGGGTGCCCTTGGGCAGGTCGATCTGGCTGACGTCACCGGTCACCACCGCCTTGGCGCCAAAGCCGATACGGGTGAGGAACATCTTCATCTGCTCGGGCGTGGTGTTCTGTGCCTCGTCGAGGATGACGAACGCGTTGTTCAGCGTGCGACCACGCATGAAGGCCAGCGGCGCAATCTCGATGGCGTTGCGCTCAAACGCCTTTTGCACCTTGTCGTGTCCCATCAGCTCGTACAGCGCGTCGTACAGCGGGCGCAGATAAGGGTCCACCTTCTGCGCCAGATCGCCGGGCAAAAAGCCCAGGCGCTCTCCAGCCTCCACCGCCGGGCGGGTCAGCACGATCCGCTGCACACTGCTGCGCTCCAATGCATCCACCGCACTGGCCACGGCGAGATACGTCTTGCCGGTGCCGGCAGGGCCGATGCCGAAGGTGATGTCGTGCGTGGCGATATTCTGCAGGTACAGGTTCTGCGTGGGGGTGCGCCCGCGCAGGTCCGCACGGCGGGTGTTGAGGATGATGGCGTCGTCCGGGGCCTCCAGCAGTTCGCTGTCGCCCGCCAGCATCAGCTGGATATAGTCCTCGCCAATGGGGCGCTCGGCCATCTCATACAGGGCCTGCAGCAGCTCCATCGCCTGCGTGGCCTTGGCCTTGGGGCCGTCGACCTTGAACTGCTCGTGCCGGTGCGCAATGCTCACCTGCAAGGCCACCTCGATGGTGCGCAGGTGCGCATCGGCCGGGCCACACAGGTGGGTGAGCCGGTTGTTGTTGTGGGGGGTGAAGGTGTGGCGCAGGATCACGCGGATAATTCCAGTCAGGCAACGGAAAACAGCAAGAACGGCGGCGCGGCATGTCATGCCCGCGTCGTCAAAGGACATCAATGATAGGCAAATTGACCGGCACCCTGCTGGAGAAGAATCCCCCCGAGGTGCTGCTGGACTGCCACGGCGTGGGCTACGAGGTGAATGTGCCCATGAGCACGTTCTACAACCTGCCCGCCGTGGGCGAGCGTGTGAGCCTGCTGACACAGTTCATCGTGCGTGAGGATGCGCAGCTGCTGTATGGCTTTGCAACCGCCCCTGAGCGCCAGGCGTTTCGTGAGCTGATCAAGATCTCCGGTGTGGGGCCGCGCACTGCGCTGTCCATTCTGAGCGGGATGGGCGTGAGCGACCTGGCGCAGGCGATTTCGCTGCAGGAGGCGGGCCGTTTGGTGAAGGTGCCGGGCATCGGCAAAAAGACAGCCGAGCGTTTGCTGCTGGAGCTCAAGGGCAAGCTGGGTGCGGACATGGGTGCTGTGCGTGGCGCGGCCACCAGCGATGCGCAAGCCGACATTCTGCAGGCGCTGTTGGCTTTGGGCTACAGCGACAAGGAGGCGGCTGCGGCGCTCAAGGCGCTGCCAGCGGAGGTGGGGGTGAGTGACGGAATTAAGCTGGCGTTGAAGGCGTTGGCCCGCTGATAATCGCCCCGAAATGTTCGCCCCACACTGGTTTAGTGGTGACCCTTTTGAGGCTTGCAAGCGTGAGTCGTAGCGATTTCTAGGATGCAGACAATGAAAAAGTTTTCCGTAGTGCGTTGGGTACCCGCCCTCTTCTCGGCAGCAGCGCTGCTGGTGGCGTGTGGTGGTGGCACAGGTGACGCGGCACCTAACGCTCCGTTGCTGTCTCAGGTGGACAGCAGGGTTCAGCCTGTAGAAGCCGTGCAGGATGTTGCTCGAGTGAAGTCCCGCAGTGCCACTGCAGCGCCGTCAGCAGCTGTGGTCGCGTTGGAAGAACTGGCTACGGAAAAGACCCAGTCCGTGGACTCGGTGGGGCCACGGCTCGTGGGGCAAGGCCGTGATGTGGAGGCGACCAAGTCTGTGTCTGCGATGGGAGCCCTGTGGAAGTGGCGCAAAGCACCTGCGGGTGGCCTGGTTGCTGCGGTGAGCTTCAGCGCGGAAGGGGCCTATGGTTTGCGGCTGGGAGTGCTTGTTCAGCAGCTTCCGGGCAGCGCAGTGGTGCGCGTGTATACGCAGGCGGCGCCTGACAAGGTATTCGAGATCTCCGGGCAGGAAATTCTCCAACTCATCGAGCGCAATCAGGCTGCGGGCGACCGTTCGGATGCTGCTCGCACGTGGTGGACACCTGATACCGGGGGCGGTGAGGCGACCTTGGAAGTGGAGTTGCCGCTTGGCATTGCCGCGAGTACCTTGCAAATTTCGGTACCCCAGCTGTCGCACATCTTCGCGAACTTGTCCGTGCCCACCGAGCAGGAATACCAGGAACAAATTCAGCAGAATGCGAAAGCCATCGGCGATGCCGACACCTGTAACCTGGACGCCACTTGCTACAACGACGGCGCCAACGAACGCAATGCGGTCGCGCGCATGGTATTTGTTAAAGGAGCGAGTGCCTACCTGTGCACAGGCACATTGCTCAACGATGGCAGCTCCAGTGGCAAGCCTTACTTCCTGAGTGCCAACCACTGCATTTCAGATCAGACCGTGGCTTCATCCTTGCAGACGGACTGGTTCTTCCGTTCGTCGAGCTGTAACAGTGGTGCACTGCAGAGTTCGAGTGCCAAGAAGGTAGGAGGGGCCAAACTTCTCTACGCCAGTGCCGATACCGATACATCGTTTCTCTTGCTCAACGACACGCCTCCCGCAGGAGCGGTTTTTGCGGGGTGGGATGCATCTGCCGTGGCTGCAGGAGTCTCTGCCATCGGTTTGCACCATCCCCGTGGCGACCTCCTTAAGTTGAGCTATGGGGCAGTGGTCGGCCAATCGACTTGCACCACGATCTCTGACACGCAATTTTCGTGTGGAGGGACCAGCGGTAACTACTACCGAGTTAACTGGAGCCAAGGCACTACCGAGGGGGGCAGCAGTGGTTCTGCGCTGTTCAGGAACGGCAAGGTGGTAGGCACCCTGTATGGAGGGAGTGCCATCTGTACCAACAAGTCGTCATCGGATTTCTATGGCCGTTTTGACGTGGCTTACAACGCTGCGTTGAAGAACTGGCTGGCATCGGCAGTCAGCAGCGGTCGCGCAGCTGTTTACCGGTTTTACAACAGCAAAACTGGCGCGCATTTCTACACGGCCAGTGCTGCCGAACGGGATTTCGTGATTAAAACCTTCCCAGAGTTCGGATATGAAAATATCGCGTTCTACGCTTATCCGGATGTCAGCTCCGGTAAGGACCCCGTGTTTCGTTTCTACAACGCCACCAGCGGCGCACATTTTTACTCGGGCAGTGTGGAAGAGCGCGACTATGTGATCACTCATTTTCCTGAATATCGCTACGAGGTCGTCAGCTGGTATGCACAGAAGGCTGAGGGCAACGAGTCTTCTCCGATCTACCGCTTCTACAACGCAAAGACGCGAGCACACTTTTACACGATCAGTGCTGCTGAGCGAGACTTTGTGATTCAGGTCCACAAGGACTTTCAATATGAGGGCCCCATGTACTACGCATGGACTTCGCAGTGAGTTTGTGCCGCAGTATCTAAGGCGCAGACTCTCCCTGCTCACACAATGACCATCCAGACCGACGACTTCACCCCCGCCCCCGCCAAACGCGTCATCTCCGCAGTTCCCGTTTCCCCCCAAGAGGAGGCCATCGAACGTGCCCTGCGCCCCAAACTCTTGCAGGAGTATGTGGGCCAGGCCAAGGCCAGGGAGCAGTTGGAAATCTTCATCGGCGCGGCGAGGAAGCGGGGTGAGGCGCTGGACCATGTGCTGCTGTTCGGCCCGCCCGGCCTGGGCAAGACCACGCTGTCGCACATCATCGCGGCGGAGTTGGGCGTGAACCTGCGCCAGACCAGCGGCCCGGTGCTGGAAAAGCCCAAGGACCTGGCGGCGCTGCTGACCAACCTGGAAAAGAACGACGTTCTCTTCATCGACGAAATCCACCGCCTGTCACCCGTGGTGGAGGAAATCCTCTACCCCGCGCTGGAGGACTACCAGATCGACATCATGATCGGCGAGGGGCCGGCAGCGCGCAGCATCAAGCTGGACCTTCAGCCCTTCACCCTGGTGGGCGCCACCACGCGTGCGGGCATGCTGACCAACCCGTTGCGCGACCGCTTCGGCATCGTGGCGCGGCTGGAGTTCTACACGGCCGAGGAGCTGGCGCGCATTGTCCAGCGCAGTGCCGGGTTGCTCCATGCACCGATGGATGAGGAAGGTGGCTTCGAGATCGCCCGCCGCTCGCGCGGCACACCGCGCATTGCCAACCGGCTGCTGCGCCGGGTGCGCGACTATGCAGAGGTCAAGGGCGATGGGCGCATTACCAAACCCATTGCCGACAAGGCGCTGGCCATGCTCGATGTGGACCCGCAAGGCTTTGACGTGATGGACCGCAAGCTGCTCGAAGCCGTGATCCACCGCTTCGATGGCGGCCCCGTGGGGCTGGACAATATCGCGGCCAGCATTGGCGAAGAGGCCGGCACCATCGAGGATGTGATCGAGCCCTACCTGATCCAGCAGGGCTTCCTGCAGCGCACGCCGCGCGGGCGCATTGCCACGCTGGCGGCGTTCCGCCACCTCGGGGTTACGCCGCCGAAGGCGAGCGGGCAAGATCTGTTTGGGGTGTGAGGGGCGTGGCAGAGCTGGGCTCTGCGCGGGCTGTGCCCCGCAGCATGCCTGCCACGATCAGCGCCTGTGCAGCGTAATACGTCGCCAGCACCCAGACCTGCGCCATGGGCAGGGGCGTCACAAACCGGTTGGTGGCCAGCAGCGAGTCGCTGAGCATGAAAAACCCGGCGCCGATGGCGACACACAGCGAAGCGGTGTCGCGCAACACGGTGGCGCGGCCCACCGCCTGGGCCGCCATCAGCGCAATCACCAGCACATAGGCTGCGACGGGGGCGCGCAATGCAGGCGGCAGGCCACCCGTCCACAGAAAGGCGTACATCGCTACGCCGATTCCCAGCGTGGCCACCAGCGCACCCCGGTGCGGAAACCACGCCTGTCTACTTTTGAACAGCGCCACATAAAACAGATGCGCCACCAGAAAGCTCACCAGGCCGGGGATGAAGAAGCCCTGGAACATGAGGAACACATCCCCCGCCAATGACCCGCCCAGGGCAGCGATGAGCAAGGCCCATGGCGTTTTTGAGCCCAATGCACCCCTTGCGCCAGTCGAATATGCACTGACAGCTACCAAAATAATAGCAATCGCCATGGTCAGCGGTTTGAACAGCCAATGCCATTGTGTCAACTCCAGCGCACTGGTGGCCGTGGCCAGTGCCGCGCTTTGCAGCATCAGCGCCATCAGCATGCGAAGGCGCCCCTGCATGACAGCGCCCAGCGACCATTGCACTGTCAGCAGCACGGCGAACCAGACGGCGTTGTGCGCCAGCGGCGCCGCATCGGCCTGCCACAAGAAGGCCGCCACGCCCCCGAGCAGCAGCACAAACTGCACCAGTGCAAACCATTGCACGGCGCGCGGCATCGGTGGGTGGTAGAGCGCCATCTGCGCCATGCTGAAGGCCGGCTTGGGAAAGCGCTCCGCCACATCCGCAGGCCGCCAGCCCGGCGGCTTGATCCAGACCTTGAGCTTGTCGAGCCAGCTGCGTGCGTGCCAGCTGTCGTGCGCCAGCCCGGCGTACACCTGGGCGTTGGCCCACAGTGGGTCCCAGCTATTGAGCAGGCCGCGCGTGCCATACACACATTTTTCCTGGTCGTCTTCGTCCTTGAAGGTGCCGAACATCCGGTCCCACAGGATCAGGATGCCGCCGTAGTTTTTGTCCAGATAGGCGTCGTTGACGGCATGGTGCACGCGGTGGTTGCTGGGGCTGCAGAACCAGCGGTCGAACCAGCCCAGGCGCCCCACCTGCTCGGTGTGCACCCAGAACTGGTAGAGCAGGTCAATCAGCGCCACCACACCGAACACCAGCGGCGGAACGCCCGCCAGTGCCATGGGCACATAAAAGATCCAGCCCAGCAGCGCGCCCGAACTCGTCTGGCGCAGCGCGGTGCTGAGGTTGTAGTCCTGGCTCTGGTGGTGCACCGCGTGCGCGGCCCACAGCACCGCCGATTCATGCCCCATGCGGTGGAGCCAGTAGTAGCAGAAGTCGTAGAACACCAGCGCCAGCAGCCAGCCGGGCAGGCTGGCCCAGAACGCATCGTTGCGCCACAGCGCCACGTGCTCGAACAGGGCGGTGTAGATGCCGATGCGCAGCAGCCGCGTGAACACTGCGCTGGTCTGGCTCAGCATGCCCAGGCTGATGCTGCTGACGGCATCGGCCAGGCGGTAGGTGTTGCGCTGGCGCTTGAAGCCAATGGCCAGCTCAAGGGCGATCAGCAGGAAGAAGACGGGTGTGGCAAGGACGATGATCTGGCTGGGGCTCATGTTGCCGGATTGTGGTCCAGCAGCCAGCTCACACCGGGGCAGGTGAACCCCTATAGCCCCGGTGTTTAGAGGGCTGCGCCTATGTCAGCGCTCCCCGTGCATCCACCCGGATGATGCGCTCCACCGTGCCGGCCGCCAAACCGCCGCGCACGCCGATCAAAAAGTCATGCAGGTTGACCGTGGGGTCGCAATGGCCAGGGATGAGCCAGAGCATATGGCCCAGGCTGGGCAGGCGGGCATCGGGAGCGTCCGCGTAGAGCAAGCCATGCTCGTCGCCCCCGTTGGCATAGCGCAGGGTGCGGTCGGCGGGCAGCAGGGCCACCGTGGGCAGGCCGGAGTCAATGGCGTGGCTCTTGTGACCGGCGTCGCACACGGCGTGGGTGTCGCGCACCGACACCACCTGGGTCTTGACGTACAGCGCATGTTCAAACGCGGGCTGCGCGGGATCGCGTTCGTTGCGCGCGTAATCTGCGTCCATGAACAAAAACGAGCCCGCCTGCAACTCGCCAAACACGCCGCTGGCGGCCTCGTGAACCAGGGTGCCTGTGCCTGATCCGGTAATCAGCGGCACGGGCAGCCCGGCGGCTTCGATGAGCTGGCGCGTGTGATCCGCCGCGCGAACGACAGCGGCGATGGTCTCGCGCCGACCCACGCTGCTGGCCAGGTGCTGGGCGCGCCCATGGTAGGCCTGCAGCCCCGCAAACCGCAGGCGGGGGCTGCGCGACACGGCCAGCGCGAGAGGCACGGCGGCCTCGCCCGGCGGCACGCCGCAGCGGCCCTGGCCCACGTCGATCTCGACCAGCACATCAATGCCCGCGTCGCTGCCGTACTGCGCCATGGCTTCGGCCAGGCGTTCGATGCCGTCGATGTGGTCCACGGCCACGCCCAGGCGACCGCCGCGTGCCGCCAGCAGCGCCGCCAGCCGCGCCACGCGGTGCAGCTTGGGCATGGCAATGACCTGGTTGGTGATGGTGATGTCATCGACCCCGCCAGCGGCCAGCGCCTCGGCCTCAGCGACCTTCTGCACGCACACGCCCTGGGCGCCAGCGCGTTGCTGCAGTAGCGCGAGTTCGGCGCTCTTGTGCAGCTTGGCATGGGGGCGCCAGCGCACGTGGTGCTTGCGCGCGAAGTCGGCCATGCGCTGGATGTTGCGGTCCATGGCATCCAGGTCCACCACCAGGGCGGGGGTGTCGATAGCGTCCACCCGCTGGCCGATGGTGGATTGCAATTCAGGCGTGGTTTTCATCGCGCAGGACAATCTGGTCAAGGTGTTGGGTGTCCGCCCAGCCGACGAGGGTGAGGCCGTCAGGCGTCCACAGCAGGCGGTTGATGGCGGCGTTGGAGAGTTGCCAGGTGCGCGGCGCCTGGATGTCCTGGCGCGTGGCCAGGCGGTACAGCACGTCGAGCACGCCGCCGTGCGCCACCATCACCACCTGCTCGCCCACATGCTGCTGCGCCAGCGCGGTCACGGTGCGCTCGATGCGGTCACGCAAGGTGACGAGGGACTCACCGCCCTCGGGCGTGTAGTGGGGATCGCGCTTGCGCCAGCGCAATGCGTCCTCGGGCAGTTCGGCCTCGATTTCGGCAAACGTGCGGCCCTGGAAGTGCCCGAAGCTGCGTTCGCGCAATCCCGGCTCGGTCTTCAACGGGGCGCCTGTGGTGTGAGCCACGGCCTGGGCGGTGGCGTGCGCGCGTTGCAGGTCGCTGGAGTAGATGGCTGCAATCGGCTCGCCCACGAGGGCCTGCGCGACCTGGGCGGCCTGCCACAGGCCGGTGTCGTTGAGCGGGATGTCCAGGTGGCCCTGGATGCGGGTGTCCACGTTCCAGGCGGTTTCGCCGTGGCGGATGGCAACGATGCGGGTGGCGTGCATGCAATAGACAGGCGTATAGGGAATCAGTGTGAGGGCGGAACCAATGGCAGGCGTACTTGCCGTGGCCCCTCGGGCGGCTTCGGAAAGCCGTTGAGTGCGGCGTCGAACAGCACGCCATAGACGGCCGGATCGCTCACCCACACATCTTCGTGCACGGCGGAGGTTTCGTACACGACGGCCTGGGTGCTGGCGTCGCGCATCACGATGCTGACCGCGCGGCGGTGCAGGGGCGTGGGCTCGCCAAAACGCCACATGCCATGCACTCCCCAGCCCCGTCCATACCAGCCGCCCATGCCCCAGGGGCCGGGGCCGTAAGGGCCGTACGGGCGGAACGGGTCATAGCGGGGCACGGCGTCGGCCTGCACGCCCAGCTGCACCAGCAGGCGGGGCGCAGCATCGTCGCGCTGCAGGCCCGCGCGCGCCAGGGCCTGTTCGGCCAGTGTGGTGATGGTGTCGAACGAAGGGGCCTGCTGCGAAGGCAGGCGCTCAATGCGGTACGTGGCAGGTGCGGGCACGGCCGCCAGCGTTGAGAAGCTTTGCACCTGGCCCTCCACCACGCGGGTGGTGCTGCAGCCTGCGAGCAGGGTGACGGTGAGGCCCAGGAGCAGGGCGGGAATCCATCGGCGCTGTGTCATGGTCAGAGTGTCCTGAAACAAGGATCTCCGTGAGAGTGCCGCTGGCCCCGGCAGTTCACGACAGTTGCACCACCTGCACGCCGGGCAGCGAGGGCGATGGCGCCGCAAACTCTTCCTTGTCAAAGGCCTTGTCGCCGTCTTCGCTGGCGATGCCGGTGGCCTTGGCGTTCTTGAAGTCGTACAGGCTGCCGTCCAGCAGGTGCGAGGGCACCACGTTCTGCAGGGCGTTGAACATGTTCTCCACGCGGCCGGGGAAGCGCTTTTCCCATTCGCGCAGCATCTCGCCCACCTGCTTGCGCTGCAGGTTCTCCTGGCTGCCGCACAGGTTGCACGGGATGATGGGGAAGTTGCGGTGCGCAGCCCAGCGGGCGGTGTCTTTCTCAGCTACGTAGGCCAGCGGGCGGATCACCACATGCTTGCCGTCGTCGCTGACCAGCTTGGGGGGCATGCTTTTCATCTTGCCGCCGAAGAACATGTTGAGCAGCAGCGTCTGCAGGATGTCGTCGCGGTGGTGGCCCAGCGCGATCTTGGTGCAGCCCAGCTCATCGGCCACGCGGTACAGAATGCCCCGGCGCAGGCGGCTGCACAGACTGCAGGTGGTCTTGCCCTCCGGGATCAGCTTCTTGACGATGCTGTAGGTGTCTTCGTTCTCGATGTGGAAGGGCACGCCGGTGCTGGCCAGGTACTCGGGCAGCACATGCTCGGGAAACCCCGGCTGCTTCTGGTCCAGATTCACGGCCACCAGGTCAAAGTGGATGGGCGCGCGGGCCTTGAGCTTGAGCAGGATGTCCAGCAGCGCGTAGCTGTCCTTGCCACCCGACATGCACACCATGACCTTGTCGCCTTCTTCAATCATGTTGAAGTCGACGATGGCCTTGCCGACTTCGCGGCACAGGCGCTTTTCCAGCTTGTGGGTTTCACGCTCGATCTTCATGCGGGCGGCGCCGCTGGCGGCTGCCTCTGCAGGCTCGTCGGCCCAGCCGACGGGGGCGAAGAGGGCGGGGTTGGTGGTCGGGGCTTCGTTCACTACGGTGCTCATGGGGTCACCACTGTCCTGTCTCGACGCGAATGGCCACTTCGCAGTCGTCAAAAATTTCGAGTTTGGCAATCTTCACGCGCACGCCCAGCACACCGGGCAGCTGCATCAGGCGGTTGGCCAGCTTGCCGATCAGGCTCTCCAGCAGGTTCACATGCTCGGCCGTGCACTCGTCGATGATGATCTGGCGCACACGCCGGTAGTCCAGCACATGGCCGATGTCGTCGTCGCGCGGGGCCAGCGGCTGCACGCCCAGGCTCAGTTCGGCATCGACCTGAATGGGTTGCGGGTCGGTCTTCTCGTGGTCGAGGATGCCCAGGTTGGCATCGAAGCGCAAACCGGTGAGCGTCAGGATCTGCGTGCCAGTCATCTGGGGAGGGGTCTGTGTCATGGTGGGGGCTCGTTGTGTGCGCAAGCGCTGGGCTCACATCAACGAGAAATCGCGGTCAAACTTCATCAGGTGCTGGCCGCCATCGACCAGCAGCGTGGTGCCGGTGATGGAACGGTTCTCCAGCGCAAACTTCACCGTGGCGGCCACGTCCTCGGCGGTGGAAGAGCGGCCCAGGGGGCTGAGGGAATGCAGCTGCGCGAACTTTTCGTCGCTCAGCATATGGCTGGTCAGTGTGAGGCCGGGCGCCACGCCCACCACACGCACGCGCGGCGCCAGGGCCAGCGCCAGCATGGTGCCGGCGGCTTCCAGCGCGGCCTTGGAGAGCGTGTAGCTCATGAAGTCGGGGTTCTGGTTCCAGAGCTTCTGGTCCAGCAGGTTGACCACGGCGCCCTGCGCATCGGCCTCACCCGCCGCCACCCGGTCGGCCACATGCTGGTGCAGGGCCTGGGCCAACAGCACGGGGGCGGCGGTGTTGCTGCGCAGATGCTTTTCGAGTGCAGCAAAGCCAAAGGTCTCTACGTTGTCGTGCTCGAACAGGGAGGCGCTGTTGACCACCGCATCCACATGGCCAAAGTGCGCGATCACGCGGGGCAGCAGGCCGCGCACGGCGGCTTCGTCATCAAAATCGGCCTCAAAATGGGCGCTTGCGCTAGTCAATCTTGCACATTCAGCTACTGTATTGATAGCATCTTGCGCTGACGAGCGGTAGTGCACAGCCACCTGCCAGCCGCCGGCAGCCAGGGCCAGCGCAATGCTACGGCCCAGGCGCTTGGCGGCACCGGTCACCAGCACGGTGCGGGGGCGGTGGGGAAGGGAAGGGGTGGACATGTGGGGGACAATGCGGGCCGTGACCCAAAGACCCGACAGTTTAACGACCGCCCTGCACCAGCACATCGCCCAGGCCATTGCCGCCGAGGGCGGATGGCTGGGTTTTGACCGCTTCATGGCCCTGGCGTTGTATACGCCCGGCCTGGGCTACTACGCCAACGATTCCACCAAATTCGGCGCCATGCCGGAGTCAGGCAGCGATTTCGTGACCGCGCCCGAGATGACCCCACTGTTCGGCCAGACCCTGGCCGTGCAGGTGGGCGAGGCGCTGGTCCAAACCGGCACCGACGAGGTCTGGGAGTTCGGCGCTGGCTCGGGCGCGCTGGCGCTGCAGTTGCTGGATGCGTTGGGCGACCAGGTGCAGCGCTACACCATCGTTGATCTGTCGGGCAGCCTGCGTGCGCGCCAGCAAGCCAAGCTGGTAGCCCACGCCCACAAGCTGCGCTGGGTGGACGCCTTGCCCGAAAAGTTTAGCGGCGTGGTGGTGGGCAACGAGGTACTGGACGCCATGCCCGTGCAACTGCTGGCGCGCCACGGCGGCCAGCAGGGCGGTGTGTGGCATGAGCGCGGCGTGGCGGTAGCTCAGGACGGCAGTTTTGCCTGGGCCGACCGCCCCACCGACCTGCGCCCGCCCATCGGCGTCGAAGGCCCGCAGGACTACCTGACCGAGATCCACGCCCAGGGCGAAGGCTTCATGCGCATGCTGGCCGACCGGCTCACGCGCGGCGCAGCCTTCTTGCTGGACTATGGGTTTGGCGAAGACGAGTACTACCACCCCCAGCGCCACATGGGCACCGTGATGTGCCACCAGGGCCATCTGGCCGATGGCGACCCGCTGGTGGCGGTGGGGCTCAAAGACATCACTGCGCATGTCAACTTCACCGCCATGGCGCTGGCCGCGCAGGAGGCGGGCCTCAATGTGCTGGGTTACACCACGCAGGCGCATTTCCTCATCAACTGTGGTTTGCTACCAAAAATGGAGCGGCTACCGCAAACCCAACGGGCGACAGCGGCCAAATTGATCATGGAACACGAGATGGGCGAGCTGTTCAAGGTGCTGGCCGTGGGCGCAGGCGAGCCGTGGGAGCCGCTGGGGTTCAGCCACGGCGACCGTTCGCACCGGCTGTAGGCGGCGCAGGCGGCCTTGCCGTCTTGCTCTAGGGCAGAGATGGGACGGCGCTGCTGCGCGGGATCAGAGGCTCGCGGTCGGTTTGGGACTGCTTTGCGCGGTGTGCCTTGGGGGGCTCAACGCAGCTGCGCTGCGTCGCCGCCTTGGTCTGCCGCTAGCGTCACCGCATCGCTGCGGTCCTTCAGCCCCACGCCCGTCAGCCCCAGTTGCCGCGCCTCCTGGCACAGCCACCACAGGCGCGCAGCGGCGGCGGCCGGGGGCAGGCCCTCGGGCCGCACGTTAGAGATGCAATTGCGCTGCGCATCGTGGCGCCCCACCTGCGGGTGCCAGGTGAGGTAGATGCCCAGGCTGTCGGGCGAGCTGAGGCCCGGCCGTTCGCCGATCAGCACCGCCACCAGGCGCGCGCCCAGCAGTGCGCCCACCTCGTCACCCAGCGCCACGCGGGCCTGCTGGGCAATCACCACGGGGCCCAGCTGCCAGCCTGCGGGCGCCTGTTGGCAAATCGCGTCGATGAGCGGCGGCGCCTGCCGCGCCACAGCCAGGGACGAGAGGCCGTCGGCCACGACCAGCAGCAGGTCGATGGGAGTGGTTCCGTTTGCAGAGGACTCCCGCAGCGCCTGCGCATCGGCGTCGCTCAGCCGCCGGCCCAGGTCGGGGCGCAGCAGGTAGGTGGCACGGTCGGGGGCGGCGCTGTGCACGGGGAGCGTTGCGCAGCCCTGGGCCTGCAGCTGGGTGGCCAGCGCTTCGGCGTCCAGCGGGATGTGCACGGCATCGCGCGCCTGCGCATGGGCCAAGCCAAAACGCAGCAGCTCGGCCGTGGGCAGGGCTGCGCCCGCACGCCCCAGGGCCAGGCGCGCCTGGGTGTGGGCGCGCAGGTCCTCCCAGGGGTCGGGAGGGATGCCGTGTGGCGCTGGTTCGTGTGTCATGCGCCCAGCCTCCATTGCCGCATCTGTGCCAGCGCCGGGTGTTGATCGTGGGCAGGCAGCAGGCGTCCGCCTGCATCCGTGATGTGCATGCGCTGCAGCCAGGCGCCAAACTCGGGTGCGCACTGCAGGCCCAGCACCTCGCGCAGATACAGCGCGTCGTGGAACGAAGTACTCTGGTAGTTGAGCATGATGTCGTCCGCCCCCGGCACGCCCATGATGAAAGTCAGGCCCGCCGTGCCCAGCAGCGTCATCAGCGTGTCCATGTCGTCCGAGTCGGCCTCGGCGTGGTTGGTGTAGCAAACATCGCAGCCCAGCGGCACGCCCAGCAGCTTGCCGCAGAAGTGGTCTTCCAGGCCCGCGCGGATGATCTGCTTGCCGTCGTACAGGTATTCCGGGCCGATGAAGCCGACCACCGTGTTGGTCAGCAGTGGCGCAAACGCGCGGGCCACGCCATAGGCCCGCGCCTCGCAGGTCTGCTGGTCCACGCCGTGGTGCGCGTTGGCCGACAGGGCACTGCCCTGGCCGGTTTCAAAGTACATCACGTTGTCGCCCACTCCATCGCCAAAGTTTTTTCCGCGCCGCAGGGACAGTGCAGCCTCGCGCGCTTCTTGGAGCAGCGCCAGCGAAATGCCAAAGCTCGCGTTGGCCGCCTCGGTGCCCGCAATCGACTGGAAGACCAGGTCCACCGGCGCGCCTTGCTCCACAATCTGGATGGTGTTGGTCACATGCGTGAGCACACACGACTGGGTGGGGATCTGCAGCCGCTCGATCACATCGCCCAGCATGTGCACCAGCCCGGTGAGCGCTGCGATGCTGTCGGTGGCGGGGTTCACGCCAATCACCGCGTCGCCCGCGCCATACAGCAGGCCGTCGATCATCGACGCCGCAATGCCGCGCAGGTCGTCCGTAGGGTGGTTGGGCTGCAGCCGCACGGCCAGGTGGCCCGGCAGGCCGATGGTGTTGCGAAACCGCGTGACCACGCGGCACTTGCGCGCCACGGCGATCAAGTCCTGGTTGCGCATGAGCTTGCTCACGGCCGCCGCCATCTCGGGTGTGATGCCGGGTGCCACGGCGGCGAGCATGGCGCTGTCGGTGCTGTGGGCCAGCAGCCAGTTGCGGAAGTCGCCCACCGTGAGGTGGGCGATCGGGGCGAACGCGGCGGCGTTGTGGGTGTCGAGGATCAGGCGCGTGACCTCGTCGCTTTCGTAGGGGATGAGCGCCTCGCTCAGAAAGCGCGCCAGGGGGATGTCGGCCAGGCACAGGCGCGCGGCCATGCGCTCCACAGCCGATGTGGCTCCAACGCCTGCCAGGGCGTCGCCCGAGCGCAGCGGCGTGGCCTTGGCCATCACTTCGCGCAGGTCGCTGAACTGCCAGCGCTCGCCCCCAATGGTGTGCTGGTAGGCCATGGTGTGCTCTGCCCCCTGTGAATGCCTCAGGCCACTACGATGTGACAGCCCGCTGCCTGCAGTGCCGAGAAGGCGGGCAAGGACCGGGCACCTGCGTCGGTGACCAGCGTGCCCACGTCGGCCAGGCTGGCATAGGTCACGCGGCTGGCTTGTCCCACCTTGCTGTGGTCGGCCAGCAAGATCAGCTCCTTGGCCTGCGCGGCCATGGCGCGGGCTACGGCGGCCTCGTGGTGTTCAAAGCTGGTGGCGCCACTGTGCACGCTGATGCCCACGGGAGAGAGCAGGGCCACGTCGGCGCGGTAGCGGTGGATTTCGGCCACGGTGGTGTCGCCGTGCGTGGCCTGCACGGCAGGGTCGGTGCGGCCACCGAGCAGGATCACGTCGTTGCGCGTGTTGCGCCCGGCGTCGGCCGCAGCGAGCTTGAGCGCCACGTTCAGCCCATTGGTAATGATGGTCATGCCCGACAGGCTGGACAACGCTTCGGCCAGCAGGGTGGTGGTGCTGCCCGCATCAATGAACAGCGTTTGCCCCGGCTGCAGCAGCTGCAGGGCGGCGCGGGCGATGGCGCGCTTTTCACGCGCGCTCACGGCCTGGCGCACGGCCAGCGGGGGTTCGGGCTCTGGCCCCTGGGCCACCACACCCCCGTGCACGCGCCGCAGAATGCCCTGCGACTCCAGCGCGAGGATGTCGCGGCGCACGGTCTCGCGCGACACATCCAGGTCTTGCGCAATGCGCTCCGTGCTCACCCGCGAGAGCGTGGACAGCAGGGTGCGGATGCGGAGGAAACGTTCTTCTTGCAGCATGGTGGCGATGTTAGGCGGGCTTGGAACCTGGTTTTCGGCGCTGCGTGCCAAAGTGCAGCAGCAGCGCCAGCGACCCCACCACCGCCATGATGCAGGTGGAGAACGCTGCCGCCTGCGAAGTCAGCCCCGCTTCATCCAGCCGCATCACCGTCACCGCCCCCATGGGCAGCGAGGGCGTGATGAGGAAGATGACCGCCGACAGCGTGACCATGGAGCGCATGAACAAGAACACCAGCACCGCCAGCAACGTAGGCAGCAGCGCGGGCAGGTACACATCGCGCAGCACGCGGGCGGTGCTGCCGCCCAGCACGGTGGTGGCGTCTTCCAGCGTGGTGGGCACGTTGCGCATGCCGGTCATCATGGTCATGAAACCCTGCGTGTGGTAGTGGTAGTAGTTGCACAGCGCCAGCAAGATGGCCGTGCCATACAGCATGCCCCAGGGCCAGGTGGCGGTGTTGAAGGTGAACACATAGGCCAGCCCCAGCACCAGCCCGGGCACGCCCACCGGCAGGGCCGACAGCGCCGTGGCCGCCTGCGCCAGCCGCCCCGGCAGGCGGCGGATGCCAAAGCACAGCACAAACAGCATCGCCGTGCCCACGCTGGCGGCGAGGGCCGACACCCACACCGAGGTCCACAGCGGCGCATAGCCCCCCGCAATGGTGATGTCGTAGTGCTTGAGCGTGAGGTCCAGCCGGTAGGGCCACAGCCGGATGAAGCTAGCCACCACCACCGTGAGCACCAGGGCCACGATGCTGCCCGCAATGCCCATGCAGGCCAAGAAGAACGCGATGTCGCGACCCGTGCGGCGGGTGGGCGTGGGCGGCAGGGCCGATTCGGCCCCTGCCCCGGCGCGCTGTGCGGCCATGCGTTCGATGAACACCGACAACGCGGCGGGCGCCAGCAGCAGCATGCCCACCACCGCGCCCATGCCGAACTTCATCTGCCCGCTGACCTGGTTGTAGATCTCGGTGGCCAGCACGGCAAAGTTGCCGCCAATGACCACGGCGTTGCCAAAGTCGGTGATGGTGATGGTGAACACCACAAACCCCGCGCTCAGCAGGCCGTAGCGGGCCTGCGGCAGCGTGATATCGCAAAATTGCCGCCACGGGGTGGCGCCCAGCACCTCGGCGGCGTCGTATTGCCGGGCATCGCCCTGGCGCAGTGCGGTGCGCACAATGAGCACGGCCTGCGGCAGTGCATAGAGCACGTCCGCAATCAACAGGCCCCAGAAGCCGTAGATCTCGGGCCGCACGCCCAGCATCTTGCCCACAATGCCGTTGCGCCCCAGCAGGAAGATCAGGCCCAACCCCAGCACCAGCGAGGGCGCCAGCATGGGCAGCGCCAGCGCCCCGGCCACAAAGCGGCGGCCCGGCATGCCGGTGCGCTCCAGGCCAAACGCCGCCACAAAGGCCAGCACCAGCGTGACGGCTGTGGTCACCGCGCCCAGCAGCAGGCTGTTGGCCAGAGCACGCCACACGCCGGGGGTGTCGAGCAGCGCGGCGTAGTTGCCCCAGCCGATGCCGCCCGTGTCCTGCACCAGGCTGCGCCAGGCAATGGTCAGCATGGGCACGCCAAAGAACAGCACCAGCGCGGCCAGCGGCAGCAGCAGGCAGGCACGCAGCAGCCAGCGCTCGCTGGCATACATGGGCGGCAGGTGGGGTGTTGGGGTTGAAGGGGCGGCGGTGCTCATGCGTGCACCCAGGCGCAGTCGGGTGCGCTCACCGACACGTCCACGCTCTGCCCCACCTCCCAGGTGCTGGCGCTGCTGGATTCGGCCAGCAAATCCAGCCCGTTCCAGTGCAGTTGCACGCGCTGGATGTTGCCCAGGAAGGTGGTGCCCGTGACGCGGCCCGTGCCCTGCGCGCTGGCTTGCAGTTGCAGCCGCTCGGGGCGGATGCACAGCAGGGCCGATTCGGGCGCCATGCCTTCTGGGGCCCCGCCCAACGCGGGCTGCAGCAGCCGGGCCTGGGCGGGTGGCAGCAGGTTGCTGTGCCCCATGAAGTTGGCCACAAAGCGGGTGCGCGGCGCCAGGTACAACTCGCGCGGCGAGCCCGCTTGGGCAATGCGCCCGCCCTGCATGCAGACGATGCGGTCGGCCATGGCCAGGGCTTCTTCCTGGTCGTGCGTGACCATGATGGTGGGGATGCCCAGGCGGCGCTGCACCTCGCGCAGCTCTTGGCGCAGGTCGGCGCGCACGCGCGCATCCAGCGCCGACAGGGGCTCGTCGAGCAGCAGCAGCGAAGGGTTCACCGCCAGTGCCCGCGCAATGGCCACGCGCTGCTGCTGGCCGCCCGACAGTTGCGCCGGGTAGCGCCTGCCATAGTCGGCCAGCTTCACCATGTCCAGCAGCTCGGCCGTGCGCGCCTGCACCACGTCGGGCGGCGTGCGGCGGATGGCCAGGCCGTAGCCCACGTTCTGCGCCACTGTCATGTGCGGGAACAGCGAGTACGACTGGAACACGATGCCAAAGCCCCGGTCGCGCGCCGGCAGCGTGGCCAGGTCACGGCCGCCCAGCGTGATGCGGCCGCCATCGGCAGGCAGCAGCCCCGCGATGATGCGCAGCAGCGTGGTCTTGCCGCAGCCGCTGGGGCCCAGCAGGCACACGAACTCCGAGGCGCCCACGGCGAGGTGGATGCGTTCGAGCGCGACCTGGCCGTCAAAGCTCTTGTGCAGGTCGGTGATCTGCAGGGACATGGTGCAAGGCCCTTGGATAGTGCGGTTCAGCAATGAGGTTCAGCGGCCGATGGTCTTTTGCCAGGCGCTCAGGATCGCGTCGCGTTCCTTGGCGGACTTGGCAAAGTCCATGGGGTAGAGCACCTTGGAGAGGTCGGCGGGCAGGCCTGCCGCTGCAGCCGCCTTGGATTGCGGCACGCCGGGCACGGTCACGATTTCTTTGTACTTGGTGTAGAGCTGCGCTGCGCCAGGAGACAGCGTCCAGTCCAGAAAACGCTTGGCGTCGGCCTTGTTCTTGGAGCTGGCCATCAGGCCCGAGGCTTCCAGCTCATAGCCCGCGCCGTCGGTGGGGATCACCATCTTGACCGGGTAGCCCTCGTCCACCGACTGCATGGCCGCAAACGCCAGCGAGGTGCCAATCGCAAACTCACCCGCCCGCGCGGCCTTGCAGGGGCGCGAGCCTGACTTGATGTACTGCGCCACGTTGCCGTCCATGGTCTTGATGAGCTTCCAGCCCTCGTCATTGCCGCGCGACTGGATCAGCGCAGCAATCTGCAGGTAGCCCGTGCCCGAGGACACCGGATTGGGCATGACGACCTCGCCTTTGTAGACGGGGTTGGTAAGGTCCTTCCACGACGTGGGCATGGGCAGCTTCTTGGCTTTGAGCACCTCGGTGTTCACACAGAACGCCGCCATGTAGCCGGTGGTGGTGAACCATTTGCCATCGGCGGCCTTGTCCTTGGCGGCCAGCTTGTCGCCGCCCTTGGGGCTGTAGGGCTCCAGCAGGGCGGTGATGCGCGGGTCCAGCGTGTTGGTCAGCGCCCAGCCCCAGATCACGTCGTGCTGCGGGTTGGCGGCTTCGGCCAGGATGCGCGCGCCCAGGTCACCGGTGGACAGGCGCAGCACCTTCACATCCACATCGGGCAGGTCTCTCTTGGCCGCCGCCAGATATTCCTTGATCTCGTCTTCTTCGAGCGCGGTGTAGGCCGTGACGGTGCCCGCCTGGGCGGCGGTCAGCCCGCAGGCCAAGGCGCCCAACACGGGCAGCCGGCGCAGAGCGGCAAAGAGGGAGGAGCTAGTGCGCATGAATTTCTCCAGAACGGTGTGTTGCCAAAAAACAGTGCGGGGTCGCCGCAGGCCAGGGAATTTGTTCACCAAACTTGTGCGTTTTATTGCACTTGTGCAAATTATTGTTTTTGCACGAAAATACACAAGCACTAAATATGCCAACCCGTTCATGCCGAGCGGTAGGCCCTTCTTCATTGCCCAAACACAGCCCGGACCTCTTCCCTTGCACATTCCCATGAACACCTTGCCGACCCCCGTTTCCCCCTTCCTAGCCCTGGCGCACGCCCTGGCCGATGCGGCCCGCGTCCACTCGCTGCGGTACTTCCGCACCCCGCTGGATGTGCTGACCAAATCGGACGAGAGCCCGGTCACCATTGCCGACCGCGAGGCCGAAGCTGCGATGCGCGCGGTGCTGCAGGCGCAGGCACCCACGCACGGCATCCTGGGCGAGGAGCATGGCCGCGAGCGGCTGGACGCCGAGTACGTGTGGGTGATCGACCCCATCGACGGCACCAAGAGCTTCATCACTGGATCGCCGCTGTGGGGCACGCTGGTGGCCCTGCTGCACCAGGGCCAGCCCGTGCTGGGGCTCATGGATTTGCCGGTGCTGGGTGAGCGCTGGACGGGGCTGGCAGGCCAGCTGACGCTGTGCAATGGCCAGCCCGTGCGGGCCAGCGGGTGCGAGCAACTGGCGCAGGCCCGCATCTACACCACGTCGCCGGACGCCTTTGGTGCGGCCGACTGGCAGCGTTTTGACGCGCTGAGCCGCCAGTGCGCGCTGCGCCGGTTTGGCGGCGACTGCTATGCCTATGCCCAGCTGGCGGGGGGGCATGTGGACCTGGTGGTGGAGGCAGGGCTGCAGCCGTACGACTACCTATCGCTGGTCTGCCTGGTCGAGGGCGCGGGCGGGCGCATTACCGACTGGCAGGGCCACGCGCTCACGGTGGCATCGGATGGGCGGGTGGTAGCCGCTGTCACGCCGCAGTTGCATGCCCAGGCGCTGGCCCTGCTGGCTGACCGGGTCGACCGGGCCACGGCGTAGCCGAATGCGGTGGCGCCTACACTCGGCGCACCATGTTCCGCTGGCTCCTCGTCATTCTCCTGGCCCTGATGTTCATCAGCTGGCTCACGCCGCTGCTGCGCCGCCTGGGCTTTGGGCGCCTGCCGGGGGACTTCCGGTTCCGCTGGCTGGGGCGCGATTGGGATGTGCCGCTGGCGTCCACGCTGCTGCTGAGCTTTGTGGTCAGCCTGATCACCAAGCTGTTGTAGGGCAGCCATCACCGCGGCCGCTGCGCCTGCTAGCCCGCTGTCTGCAGCGCGTCCAGAAACGCCTTGCGCCACCAGTGCACGTCGTGCTCGCGGATGCGCGCCATGAGCTTCTGGTGACGCGCCTGCCGTTCAGTCAGCGGCATCTGCAGCGCCTGCTGGATGCTGTCGGCCATGCCTTGGGGGTCGTAGGGGTTCACCAGCAGCGCTTCTTTCAACTGTTCTGCTGCACCTGCAAACCGTGACAGCACCAGCACGCCGGGGTTGTCCGGGTCTTGCGCCACCACGTATTCCTTGGCCACCAGGTTCATGCCATCGCGCAGTGGCGTGACCAGGCCCACAGCAGCGGCGCGGCACAGACCCGGCACACGTTTGCGCGCCACCATGCGGTGGATGTAGCGCACGGGCATCCAGTCCAGTTCGCCGTAGTCGCCATTGACCGAGCCGCACAGGCCCTCCAGTTCCTGGCGCAGGTCGGCATAGGCGTGCACGTCGTCGCGGCTGGGTGAGGCGATCATGATCATCGTCGCACTGTCGCGGTTTTCGGGGTAACGATCCAGCAGCTCTCGGAATGCGCGCACGCGGTGTGGGATGCCCTTGGAGTAGTCGAGCCGGTCAATGCCCAGCAGCAGGCGCCTGCGCGAATACTCGTCGCGCATGTTCTCGTAGGTCTCCACCGCGTCGGGGGCGTGTGTGAGGCGCGTGAATTCGTCCACGTCGATGCCGATGGGAAAGGACTGCACCACCACGGTAGACCCAAAGGCGCGCACGCGCTTTTCGTCCACCGCTTCGGCGCTGCCCTCGTTGCGAACATAGCGCGTGAAATGCGACACGTCGGCCTCGCTCTGCAGGCCCACCAGGTCGTAGGCGAACAAAGAGCGCATCAGCCACTCGTGCTGCGGAATGGCCGCCATGATTAGCGGCGGCGGCATGGGAATGTGCAGAAAGAACCCGATGCGCTGCTTGCAGCCCATGGCACGCAGCTCGGCGGCGAGGGGAATGAGGTGGTAGTCGTGCACCCAGATCACGTCGTCGTCGCGCAGCAGGGGCAGCAGCTTGCGCGCAAACATCTGGTTCACACGCCGGTAGCCTGTGATGTAGCGGGCGTTGAAGTCGGCCAGGTCCAGCCGGTAATGGAACACCGGCCACAGCACGCTGTTGCTGTAGCCGTGGTAGTAGCTGTCATGGTCTTCGCGGCACAGGTCCACGGTGGCCAGGGTGACGGCGCCGGCCTGGCGGGTGTGCAGTTCGCTCTCGCCGGGTGTGCCGTCTTCGACCACGGTGCCGCTCCAGCCAAACCAGAGTCCTCCGGTCTGGTTCAGGGCTTCGCCCAGGGCTACAGCAAGGCCACCGGCGGCGGGCTTGCGCGGATCGGCAAGGCGGTTGGAGATGACGACAAGACGGCTCATGGGGGCAATCATCCGTGCTGACCGCCCCCGGCCGGTGTCGGACAGCGCCTCAAATCACGCTGTCCCAGGGCGCTGACAGGCGCACGGCGGCATTGATCACACCCACCATCGAATAGGTCTGCGGGAAGTTGCCCCACATCTCGCGGGTTTCGGGGTGGGTGTCTTCGGACAGCAGGCCCAGCGGGTTGCGTGCGGCCAGCATGGTCTCGAAGATGGCCCGTGCCTCGGCCTTGCGGCCAATGCGCGCCAGCGCGTCGATGCGCCAGAAGGTGCAGATGTTGAAGGCCGTTTCGGGCTTGCCAAAGTCGTCGGCCGCCTCGTAGCGGCGCATGTAGGGCCCATCGCACAGACTCTTTTCCATGGCCTCCACGGTGCTCATAAAGCGTGGGTCCTTGGGGTCGATCAGGCCCACCTCGGCCATCAGCAGCACGCTGGCATCCAGCTCATGCCCGCCAAAGCTCTCGGCAAACGCCTGGCGTTCTTCGCACCACGACTTGTCGAGGATCTCGGCGCGCATGCGGTCGGCATGTTGCTGCCAGTGGCTGGCACGGTCGGCCAGCTGCAGCGTGGCGGCGATCTTGGCCAGCCGGTCGCAGGCGGCCCAGCTCATCAGTGCGGACGAGGTGTGCACCCGGGCGCGCGTGCGCAGCTCCCACATGCCGGCATCGGGCTGACCGTACACACGCACTGCGTTGTCGCCCACCTGTTCCAGCCGCTTGAATTCGGCCAGGCCCGCGCGGTGCAGCAGGCGGTGGTCATGAAAGGCCTGGGCCGCGCCCAGCACGATGTTGCCGTACACGTCGTGCTGAAAATGCTCGGCCGCTTGGTTGCCCACGCGCACCGGGCCCATGCCCCGGTAGCCCGCCAGCTGGGGCACAAAACTTTCGGGCAGGTCTTTCTCCAGCCCGATGCCATACAGCGGCTGGATGTGGCCGTCGCCGCCTTCGATCACCACATTGCTCAGCCAGCGCAGGTAGTCCTCCATGGTGCCCACCTCGGAGATGCTGTTGAGTGCGCGCACCACAAAAAAAGCATCGCGCAGCCAGCAGTAGCGGTAGTCCCAGTTGCGGCCGCTGTGGGCCGACTCAGGGATGCTGGTGGTCATGGCGGCCACGATGGCACCGGTTTCTTCGTACAGCGACAGTTTGAGCGTGATGGCCGCACGGATCACCGCGTCCTGCCATTCCAGTGGAATGGCCAGGGCGCGGCTCCAGCTGCGCCAGTAGGCCGTGGTCTCCTGTTCAAAGCGGCGGGCGGTGTCGGCAATACCGTCCACCAGCGTCTCGTCGGCGCCCAGCAGAAAGTTGTGTTCGCGCGTGAGCACAAACGCCTGGCCCGACAGCACATGCGACACCGGTGCATCGGTGGACAGGCGCAGCGTCATGCTCTCGCCCACGTAGCGGATGTGGTTGCTGCCGCGCGTGATCTCGGGGGTGGTCTGGCCCCAGTCGTAGCGCACCTTGAGCGCCACCCGGATGCGCGGCGACCCCTGGATGGGGCGTACCCGGCGTACCAGCGTCATGGGCCGGAAGTAGCGTGACCGGCTGTAAAAGCGTGGCGCAAAGTCGGTGATCTCGATGCCGTGGCCCGCCTTGTCGAACAACTGCGTGCGCAGGATGGCGGTGTTCGGTTCGTACCACTGGTGGGCCGATGCCAGGTCTTCCAGTTCGATCGCAAAGTGGCTGCCCTCATCCCCGGGCTGCAGCAGGGCGTTGAACACCGGGTCGCCATCAAAGCGCGGCAGGCAGCACCACACCATGCGGGCGTGATCGTCGATCAACGCGCTGATGGCGCAGTTGCCGATCATCCCGAGGTTGAGCGAGCCCGTCTGGGGGTGTGTGGCGGCTGTGTTCATCGTTCGCGCTCCAGCGTTGTGCGTGCAGACGACAACCAGCCCCGCAGTGCGGCCGATGTCATGCAGCGGTGTTGTGCCATGGTGGGCCCTTCGCCCACCTTGATGCCCCAGCCGCCGAGCGTCTGCACAGCGGCAAAGCCGGCCTCGTCGGTGACGTCATCGCCCACAAAGACCGGCGTGCGGCCCACAAAGGGTGGCTGCGTCATGAAGTCGACGATGGCCTGGCCTTTGTGAACGCCACGGGGTTTCACTTCAAAGACGCATTTGCCACGCAGCAGTTCCACACCTTCCGCTTCGCGCATGGCCCGCACCAGCGTGTCGTGGCACAGGGATTCGAGGTGGGGCGCTTGGCGATAGTGCAGGGCCACGCTCACACGCTTGGTCTCCACCAGCAGGCAGGGGTGCCGTGCTGCAAGGTCTTGGGCGGCCTGTAACACGGGCTCCAGGGCGGGTGGTTCGGTGGCGGGAACGGAAGTCTCACCCAGGCGGTAATGGGCCCCATGTTCGCTCGCCAGCGGCAGGCGCAGTGGCGCCAGAAATCCGTCGATGTCGGCCTCGGGCCTGCCAGTCACGATGGCCAGCGCGCCGCCCAGCTGGGTATGCAGCGATGACAGCGTGGGAATCAGCCCCGACGCGATGCGCACCGCCTCGGGGCGCGGTGCCAGCTCGGTGAGCGTGCCATCGAAGTCGAGAAAAAGCGCATGGGCAGTTGTCAGTGTGGGGAGCAGCTGCATGCACGAAACCATAGCAGACGCTGCAATGCAGATATGGCGACCAGGGGGATTCTGGGCTGGTAAACGCGCGCAAGGTTTGCGACCTCTTGAAACGGAGAGCCAGTGCCGCAATGTGTTCAGAGACCCCAATGCCCCCGCCACGCCATGACCGAAGCCCTGCACATCGTCTGCCCCCATTGCCACACCACCAACCGCGTGCAGAGCGCCCACCTGGGCAGCGCGCCCGACTGTGGCCAATGCCATCAGCCCCTGTTTGCTGGGGCGCCGCTGGAGCTGGATGCCACCAGCTTTGACAAGCATGTGGCGCGCAGCCACATCCCGGTGCTGGTGGATTTTTGGGCCCCGTGGTGCGGTCCCTGCCGCCAGATGGCGCCCGCCTTTGCGCAGGCTGCCCGTGAGCTGGAACCCCGCGTGCGCCTTGCCAAGCTCAACACCGAAGACCAGCAGGCCATTGCGGCGCGCTATGCCATCCGCAGCATTCCGACCATGATCCTGTTCCAGCAAGGGCGTGAGGTAGCGCGCATTTCGGGCGCGCTGGGGGCGGCAGACATCGTGCGCTGGGTGCGTACGGCCGGTGGTTGAAGAGACTATCGCTTCAACGGATCAACGGACTCCGAACGCGCGGTCCAGCGACACGTTGCCTGCACCGCGCCCCACCAGGTACAGCATCAGCCCCGCCCATGACAGGTGGGTGGGCCAGGCGTTCGGGTAGACAAACAGCTGAATCGTCAGCGTCATGCCCAGCAGCGCCAGGGCCGACAGGCGTGTGAACAGGCCCAGCACCAGCAGCACCGGAAACAGGTGCTCGGCCACGGTGGCCATCTGCGCCGCCAGCTCGGGCGGCAGCACGGGCAGTTTGTACTCGTCGCGGAACAGTGTGTAGGCGCTGTCGGAGATGGTGAACCAGCCCTCGACCTTGGTGCGGGCCGACAGCCAGAAGATGCCTGCAATGGCCACGCGGTTGACCAGTGCCAGCAGGCTGTGCGGTGTGAGCCAGGTGGCCGCATCGGCCAGGCGCGCCCATAGCATGCGCGGGCCTGTGGCTGGGGGCGTGGGGAAGTGGGTGGCCGGGGTGTTGGGGATGTGCATGGTGGGCTCCTCAGCCGGTGTGGGTGGTGTGTGGGTTGGTGATCGTCAAGGCGCCCGCGTCGAGCAGGCTGGTCATCAGGGTGGCAAAGTCGGTCGCCGGCTCGGCCACCAGGGCGCGGGTGGCGGCAGTCTCCAGTGGCAGGCCTTGGGCGCACGCGTCCAGAAGCGCCACGCCGGCGCGGGACAGGGGCCGCCATATCACGTCCGCATGGGGCCGGGTGAGCAGTGCGCCGTCGCCGTGCCAGTCCAAGGCCTCGGGCAGGGCCAGGCCTTCGCGGTGGTGGTGCCACAGCGCATAGGCGGGAAAGTCTTCGCACCAGGCCCAGCGTGCGGCGGGGTGCGGCTGCAGTGACGCGTGGGGCACGGTGCCAGGGGCCTGCTGTGCCAGCCAGTGGCGGTCCACGGCGGCGACGTCTGCCGCCAGATGGCATGCGGTCCAGCAGCGGTCCAGGTGCGCCACGGCGCTCAGGTAGGGCAGTTCGGCCGCCGGTGCAAAACCGGCCAGAAAGTTGTCAAACCCGGCGCCATAGTCCACCAGCAAGCCGTCACGCGGCGGCTGCGCGCGGGCAAACACCGCCGCAGCGGCGCGGAACCAGTCTTCGCCCACCAGCTGGCACACCGTGGGGTAATTGGCCTGCAGCGCATCGATGCAGCCCTTGAGCACGGTGTTGCGGTACACGGCAAAACCGGGCTGAGCTTCCAATGCGGACAGCCACGGTGCATCTGCAGCATGGCCGAGCAGAGCGGCAGAGAAGCCGTCCTGAAAGGTGCTCAGCGGCATGCAACCTCCCGGTGCTGTGCATGGGTGAGCGCGCGGTGGGCCTGCTCCCGCTCGGCCAGCAGTTCATTGAAGGTAGGCAACTGGTCGTCGCGTTCGATCAGGGTGGGTACGGGGCCGGTGCGCGCCATCACCTGCTCGTACAGCGCCCACACCGCTGGAGCGATGGGCGCATCGTGGCTATCGATCAGCAGAGCATTGCCATGCACCGGGTCGGCATGGTGGCCTGCCAGGTGGATCTCTGCCACGGCGTGCAGGGGGAAAGCTTCGAGGTAGGCTTGCGCGCTAAATCCCAGGTTGTTGGCGCTGATGTACACGTTGTTCACGTCCAGCAGCAGCGTGCAGCCGGTGCGCCGCACCAGCTCGGCCAGAAAATCGGTTTCCGCCCAGTCGTGGCCGTCGATGTGCAGGTAATGCGTGGGGTTCTCGATGGTGATGGGTCGCTGCAGCACATCCTGCGTTCGGGCGATGTTGCCGGCGATGCGGTGCAGTGCCGCGTGCGTGCATGGAAACGGCAACAGGTCGGGCAGGTATTGCCCGCGCCAGGTGGACCAAGCCAGGTGCTCCGAAATGATGGCGGGCTCTATCCGTCTTGCGAGGGCCGCAAGCCGTGCCAGGTGGGCCTCATCAGGTGGTGCATCGGCCGCAAGCGATAGTGACACGCCATGCAGTGCCACTGGGTGGCACGCACGGATGGCCTCCAGCCAGGCCAGGCGCGGGCCGCCGTCGGCCAGGTAGTTCTCGGGGTGCACCTCCCACCACAGGCCGGGGGCAGTGCACCGCAGCGCCTCGTCGTAGTGCTGGGGCTTGAGACCCAGGCCGGCGGTGAGAGGGGATGCCATGGTCAGCTCTTCATGGGCGTCAGCATGCCCATGCCCTTGGGCGTCTTGATAGTGGTGCAGGTGCCTGCGGGCACAAACTTCCAGGCGTTGCCTTGGTAGTCCATCTTGGAAGTGCCCGCGCAGGTGGTGCCGGGACCTGCAGCGCAGTCGTTCTTGCCAGCCATCGAGACGCCGTAGCACTTCTCCATGGCAGGCTTGGCGCCGTCCATGGGGGCGGCGTTGGTTTGGGCCATGGCGGCGCCAGAGGTCAGGGCAACAAGTGCGAGGGCGCCGAGGCTGAGGGTGCGAGTGGTCATGGTACGGTTCTCCGAGGGTTGGATAAAGGTTGAATCCGACCGGGTGGCGGCACTGAGGTCGCATTGAGTGGCCCGATCTGCGTTGTAATTCGGGCTGTGCAGCAGGCGGGTTACAGCACTGCTCAAAAAATCGTGGCGGCGTTGCGCAAATATTTTTTGTGTTGCCTGTAACCCATTGGCTCCGGCATACGAATTCTTTGCAGGGAGACACCATGGAGATAGTGGAAGAGCGCCTGCGCGGCTTGCTGATGCAGGGGCTGGATGCCGATGCAGCCGCTTACCAGCGTTTTTTGAAGGAGCTGAGCGCCCACCTGCGCGCCTTCCTTCGCCGCCGCCTTGCGCAGCGGCCCGATGAGGTGGAAGACCTGGTGCAGGAGACGCTGCTGGCCGTGCACAACCAGCGCCACACCTACCGGCCCGAGATGCCGGTGACCGCCTGGGCGCATGCGATTGCGCGCTACAAGCTCATCGACTGGCTGCGCTCGCATGCCGTGAAGGAGGGCCGCAACGACCCGCTGGACGATGCCGACGAGTTGTTTGCCACCAGCGACAGCGAGGCTGCCGAAGCCCGGCGGGACCTGGGGCAACTGTTGCGCACGCTGCCAGACAAGCAGCGGCTGCCCATTGAGTATGTGAAGCTGGAAGGGTTGTCGGTGGTCGAGACGGCGCGCCTCACGGGGTTGTCGGAGTCGGCCGTCAAAGTCGGCGTGCACCGGGGGCTCAAGGCCCTGGCCGCCAAGATCAGGGGAATGGCATGAAAACCGATGAATTGATCCACCTGCTGGCCACCGATGACCGGCCGGTGCAGCCCGCCGCTATTGAGCGACGGTTTGCTGTCGCCAGCGCCGTGGGCATTGCCGGTGCCGGGGTGCTGATGCTGGCCCTGTTCGGTCTGCGCCCTGACCTGCTGGCGACCATGGCGTTGCCCATGTTCTGGGGCAAGCTGGTGTTTGCGGCCGCCCTGGCAGCCGCTGGCCTGGCGCTGCTGCGCCGCATGGCCCGCCCGGGCATGCCGCTGGGCCTCGCAGCCCTGTGGCTGGCGGTGCCGCCGCTGGTGCTGTGGGCCATGGCCCTGGGGGCTTTGTGGCAGGAGCCTGCGGCGGAGCGTGTGCCGCTGATTCTGGGCAGCACCTGGCGGACTTGTCCCTTCAATATCGCCTTGCTGTCGGTTCCTGCGTTCGTTGGGGGCTTCTGGGCGCTCAAGGGCGCTGCGCCCACGCGGCTGGCGTGGGCAGGAGCGGGCGCTGGCTTGCTGGCAGGCGCGCTGGGGGCGTTGGTGTATGCCCTGCATTGCCCCGAGATGGCCACCCCGTTTTTGGCGGTGTGGTATCTGGCGGGCATGGCCATCCCGACTGCTCTGGGGGCTGTGCTGGGGCCGCGTCTGCTGCGCTGGTAGCGCTGGTGGGGGAATGGAGCTTCAGGCGCTGACACGCTTGTTGTACGCGCGGAACACTGTGTCCAGCGTCCAGCCCAGCGATTCGTAGAGCTTTTGCGCCGTGGTGTTGGTGTGGGCCGTGGTCAGGTCCATGCGCACCTTGCCATGGGCGCGGGCCGTCGCTTCTGCCGCCAGCAGCAAGCTGCGCCCGGCCCCTGTCTTGCGCGCTGCGGGCGCCACGAACAGGTCGTACAGCGTGTAGATGGGCGCTGCCTCCACCGAGCAGAACGTGGGGTAGAGCTGGCAAAAGCCCACCGCTGCCTGCGCCCCATCCATCGCAAGCAAGATCACGGACTCTTCGCGCTCCAACCGCTCTGCAATGAAGGCCCGCGCTCCGGCCAGGTCTGGTGCCTGCTCGTAGAACTGCCGGTAGGCATCCAACAGCGGCGCGATGGTGTCTGCGTCTGCCGGGGTGGCGGGGCGGATGTGCACAGAGGTCATGGAGGCGTCGTGATCGCAAAAATGCCAAAAGACGCACCCTTTCCAGAGTGCGAGCGGACGCGGATTGTAGGGAGGGTTGGACCGATCTTGGCGACGCAGCGCACGCGGTCAGGTGGTGGTACCGTGCGCCTGGGTGTGCAGCCACTGCGCCACCGCCTCGACCCGTGCCTGGTGGATCAGCGCACCCACCTGCGGGCCGCTCTGGCCCTTGGCGGCGGCCTGGGCCGCAATCTCGCGTGTGACGACCGATTGGACGGCGGCCAGCACGGCCAGCAGGCGGGGGCGCTGCGGATACGCGGCCTCTTCAAACCCCAGCCGCCCGCGCGCATCGCACTCGCAGGCCAGTAGAACCTCGGCAAAACGCTCGGGCTTGCGGATGGCGTCGCAGCGCTCCAGCAGGCGCACCAGGGCAGCGGCAGACAGGTCGGCGCTGCGGTGGATGTGCCCGTGTTCGCGCGCCACCACTTCGGCGGTCTCGCGGCAGTCCACGGGCACGCGCAGGCGCTCGGCCACGTCTTTCAGCAGCTCGGCACTGCGCTCCTCATGCCCGATGTGGCGCGGCAGCACATCGGCGGCCGTGGTGCCCTTGCCCAGGTCGTGCGCCAAGCAGGCAAAGCGCACGGTGAGTGGCGCCTGCAGCCGCGCAGCCATGTCCAGCACCATCATCAGGTGCACGCCGGTGTCCACCTCGGGGTGGTACTCGGCCCGCTGGGGCACGCCCCACAGGCGCGCCACCTCGGGCAGCAGCACGGCCAGCGCGCCACACCCGCGCAGCACCTCGAACATGCGCGAGGGTTGTGCTTCCATCAGCCCGCGCGCCAGCTCTTGCCACACGCGCTCTGCCACCAGGTGGTCCACCTCGCCATGCGCGACCATCTCGCGCATCAGCTGCATCGTCTCGGGCGCCACCGTGAAGTCGGTGAAGCGCGCAGCAAACCGCGCCACGCGCAGGATGCGTACCGGGTCTTCGCGGAAGGCATCGGTCACATGGCGCAGCACGCGCGCACGGAGGTCTTTTTCGCCGTGGTAGGGGTCAAAAAGACGAGTAGTGCCGGATTCATCTGTGCTGGATGCTATTGAATTGATAGTGAGATCGCGGCGTGAGAGGTCTTCCTCCAGCGTCACATCGGGCGAGCTCTGCACCACAAAGCCCCGGTAGCCGCGCCCGCTCTTGCGCTCGGTGCGGGCCAGCGCGTATTCCTCGCGTGTTTCGGGGTGCAAAAAGACGGGGAAGTCGCGCCCCACGGGCAGGTAGCCTTGCGCCAGCATCTGCTCCGGCGTCGCGCCCACCACCACCCAGTCGTGGTCATTCACCGGTCGGCCCAGCAGCTTGTCGCGGACGGCGCCGCCCACCATGTAGATTTGCATCGGCGTAGTTTAGGACGAGGGTCGTATAGTCCCGCCACCATGTCCCTATCGTCCGACCTCACCATTGCCCAGCTCAACCCCGACGGCAGCGTGCCCGTGCCCCAGGCGCCTGACGCCGCCGCCAACGCGGCCGCCGAGGCCCTGCAGCGCGAGGCGCAATTCGAGGCCCTGAAGGCCCAGGTGGAGGCCCTGCAGGAGATCCTGGCCAAGCCGCTCAACGACATCCTGGCTGAACACGACAAGTTCAAGGAGGTGGCGGCCGCATGGGATTCCTTCGGCGCGATGTGGATGCTGTCGCAGCGCGCCATGCGCCGCGTGGCGATGGACCTTGCATCCACCCAGGGCGTGAGCGAGGAAGAGGTGGTGGCCCGCGCCATGGCCTACGCGAACCAGGTGCTCAACACCGAGGACGAAGATCTGGGCGGCACCATCGCCCCAGCCCAGCTGGCGCACATCGCGCGGCACAAGGCGTTCTTGCGCAAGCAGTTCCGGTAACGGGGCTGCACGGCCCCGCCGGGTCAGTGGAACACGGGGCGGAAAAAACTCCGCTCGTAGCTCACGATGCACCCCGTCTCTTCGGCATAACGGAACGCCGCCTGGCACTCCGCGTCTTGCATCGACGCCTCGCGGTAGCGCTCGTAGGCGGCGAGGCTCTCGAACGTGAACAGCGCCAGCGCGATGTTGTTGGCGCCCTCGCTCGGCATGAAGTAGCCGTGGTGTTGGCCGCCGAATTTCTCGACCAGCGGAATCCACAGTTTTCCGTAGTGCTCAAACTCTTTCAGCTTGCTGGTGTTGAGCACGTAGCGCAGGTAGATGGTGACGGCCATGGTGGTGCTCAGCCTTCGGTATGGCGCAGGCGGTAGGGCTCTTCGAAGTCCAGGAAGTCCTTCTCGGCCAGGGCCTCGTCGATCCAGGCCTGCACGCCGGGCAGGGTGCGCACCCGGTCCACATAGGCCCGGATGGTCGTAGGCACGGGCAGGGCGTAGGTATGCAGGCGCATGCAGACGGGGGCAAAGTAGGCGTCGGCCACGGTGAATTCACCAAACAGCAGCGGACCACCGTGCTCTTGCAGCAGCGCACTCCACATCTCCACCAGGCGCTGCACGTCGGCGCGCACGCCGGCCTGGTCGCGCCAGATCAGGGCGCCGGTGTCGGCAAGGTTTGCTTCGATGTTCATGGGGCAGTGGGTGCGCAGGGCGGTGAAACCGCTGTGCATCTCGGCGCAGACGCTGCGGGCGCGCGCGCGGGCCTTGGCGTCGGTGGGCCAGAGCTTTTTGTCGGGGTGGGTTTCGGCCACGTACTCCGCAATCGCCAGGGTGTCCCACACCACCAGGTCGCCGTCCACCAGCACGGGCACTTTGGCCGTGGGGCTCACGGCCCCGATGGTGCGCTTGAATTCCGACTGCGCGTCAAAGCTGTCAAAGCGCACGCGCACTTCTTCAAAGACGATGCCCGCCTGCTTGAGCAGCACCCAGGGGCGCATGGACCAGGACGAGTAGTTCTTGTTGCCGATGTAGAGCTTGAGCATGTTGGGCACCTGAGATGAAGAGGTCAGCCCGCCATGCTAGCGGCTGCCGGGCGCGTCAGCGATGCCAAAAACTGGCCTGAATGATGCGCTGCCGGCATCACAGGCCATCGTGCAGGTCTGCCTGGCCGGGGATCAGATGGGCCAGACCACGCCGTTGTCGTTCAGGATGGCGTCGAGTGGCAGGTCGAACTCCTCGGGCTCAAAGTCGTCCAGGTAGCCATGGGTGAAGCCCAGGCCCACTGTGAACGGCTTGGGCTGCAGCGTCGCCAGCGTGCGGTCGTAAAAGCCGCCGCCATAGCCCAGCCGGTAGCCACCCGGTGCGTAGCCCACGCAGGGCACAAACAGCAGCGTGGGCACGATGACCTCGGTGTCCTTGGGCTTGGGGATGCCATAGGCGTCCTCTTCCATGGGGCAGCCGGGGTACCAGGCGTGGAAGGTGAGGGTCTTGTGCTGCTTGTTGACCACCGGCAGGCCGATGCGGCGGCGCAGGGGTTCGTCCAGCAGCTCGCCGTCTTCCTTCCAGCGGTGCAGGGCGGGCAGGGGGTCGAACTCGCCCTTGATGGGCCAGTAGGCGCCGATCACCGTATCCGGCCGGTTCACCAGCCAGATGCGCATCACCTGCTGTAACAGGTCGGCCCGCTGTAGGCGGTCGGGCAGGTTGAGGCGTTCTTCTATCAATGTGCGCCGAAGGGCTGCTTTGTCCATCAGATAATTCCCCCATGCAATTTCTCAGAGCGATTCTGACACCCCTTGTGGCCGCCACCCTGCTGGCCGCCACCGCGCCCCTTGTCATGGCGCAAAACCGTGGTGACGATACCCTGCTGGAGATGCAGCAGGCGTTCCGCAAGGGCGACCGCAACAAGCTCGCGCAGCTGCTGCCTGCGGCACGCGGCCATGCGCTCGAGCCCTGGGCCGCCTACTGGGAGCTGCGCGTGCGTCTGGGCGAGGCCTCGCCACAGGAGATTCAGGCCTTCATGCAGCGCTACGCCGGCACCTACCAGGAAGACCGCCTGCGCAACGACTGGCTGCTGCTGCTGGGCCAGCGGCGCGACTGGGGCCAGTTTGCCGACCAACACCCCAGCTACCGCATGTCGGACGACCGCGAAGTGCGCTGCTACGCGCTGCTGATCGACCAGATCAAGGGCACGGCACCGGCCACCGTGGCCGAGGACGTGCGCAGCAACTGGTATGCGATCCGCGACGCCGACGATGGCTGCACCCACGCCGCGCGCGAGCTGTATGGCTACAAGAAGCTCTCGGCCCTGGACGTGTGGCGCAAGGCCCGCCTGGGCGTGGAGGCCAACCGCCCCCGCGTGGTGCGCTCGGCGGTCGAGATCGTTTCGCCCGAATCGCTGCCGCAGCTCAAGGATGTGCTCGATGCGCCCAGCAAATACCTGCTCTCGCGCGCCACGGCGGCCGGCAAGGCCCGGCAAGAGTTGGTGCTGCTCGCCCTGTTGAAGCTGGCCACCAGCGACCCGGACGGCGCGGCCTACCAGCTGGAGAACAAATGGGGCGTGCACCTCTCGGCCGAAGAGCGCAACTGGGCCTGGGGCGTGATCGGCAAGACCGCTGCGCAGAAACTGGCCAGCAACGCCCACGGCTACTTCGCCAACGTGACCAAGGACAGTGACCTCAGCGACGACCTGCTGGGCTGGAAGGTGCGTGCCGCCTTGCGCGCTGGCCAGTGGAAGGCCGTGGGCAAGGCGGTGGACGCCATGGGCCCTGAAGGCCGCCAGGACAGCACCTGGGTGTACTGGAAGGCGCGCTCGCTGCTGGCAGGCCGCGTGACCGATGCCGAACGCGCCGAAGCACGGCAACTGCTCGAAGGCATCGCCGGAACGCGCGGCTTCTATGAGCAGCTGGCGCTCGAAGAGCTGGGCCAGCGCATCACCACCCCCCCCGCTCCCGCGCCCCTTACCGCCGAAGAAAAAGCCGCCGCTCGCGCCAACCCGGGGCTCAACCGCGCGCTGTACGCCATCTTGCTGGGCCTGCGCATCGAAGGCGTGCGCGAGTGGAACTACACCACCAACCTGCACCAGAGCGGTGGCATGCCCGACCGCGAACTGCTGGCCGCCGCCGACTTTGCGTGCCAACGCGAGGTGTGGGACCGCTGCATCAACACCAGCGAGCGGACCAAGGGCGTGGTGGACGTCACGCAGCGCTTTCCCATGCCGTTTCGCAGCACCGTGGTGGAGCGTGCCCAGGGCATCGGCATCGACCCGGCCTATGTGTACGGCCTGATCCGCCAGGAAAGCCGCTTTGTGATGGATGCCCGCTCGCACGTCGGTGCCTCGGGCCTCATGCAGGTGATGCCCGCCACGGCCCGCTGGACGGCCAAGAAGATTGGTCTCACCAACTTCACGCCCGACCAGATCACCGACCGCGACACCAACATCACCATCGGCACCGCCTATCTCAAGCTGGCGCTGGACGATTTTGCAGGCTCCATGCCCATGGCTGCCGCCGCCTACAACGCCGGCCCTGGCCGTCCGCGCAGCTGGCGCAACGGCCCGGTGCTGGACGCTGCCATCTGGGCCGAGAACGTGCCCTTTGCCGAGACGCGCGACTACGTGAAGAAGGTGCTCTCCAACACCACCAACTACGCGGCCATGCTCACCGGCCAGCCCCAGTCGCTCAAGAGCCGCCTGGGCACCATTGGCCCCCGCGATGCGGCGTTGCCCGAGGTGAACAAGGACCTGCCCTGACGCTCTTTCGCTCACCGAGCTGACAGGCAGTGAGGGATTGTAGGTTTGCTATAAATAAATGAGCTGAAGGCGCATGTTCAACTGGCGCTTCAGTGGGTTTTAATTAAAAGAGAGAGGGTGTGATGGGCAAACTGGCATGGATGGCCTGTGTGGCCGCAGTGTGGGCGTGGGGCGCGGGTGCTCAGGCGCAACCCGTGTACAAGTGGGTGGATGCCGATGGCAAGACCCACTATGGCTCGCAGCCCCCGCCCGCCAAACAGGACGCCGAGCCGCTGAAGCTGCAAAGCAACAACGGCACCAATGGCGGCAGCACCTCATCCGGCAACAAGGGCGCCAGCGCCAAGGCGGGCCAGCAGTACAACCCCGATGGCACCAAGAAGGTCTCCAAGGACGTGGAGGAGTTTGGCGAAGGGCTCAAGAAATCGCTGGGCACCGTGGACAGCCAGCAGGTGCCCCTGAACTGCGCCGTGGCCGTTGACAACATTCACTACCAGGCCGACCTGATGCTGGAGGTGGGCCAGAAGAACGTGCGCGATGGCTACATGACGCAGGCAGCGTTTGATTCCGCCGCCCCCAAAATCCGCGAGGCCAAGGGCAAGTACAGCGTGTCGGACTGTCAGGGCGCCTCGGGCAACAAGAAGTCGTTCTACCAGTGCATGTCCAGCAGCAAGAACCACGTGACGGGCTGCGACAAGCAATACAAACACTGACGGCGTTGTGCTGATCCGCCCAGGCGCTTTGCGCCAGCGGCGGGGTCCCTCCGTCAGGGCACGCACTGGCACCCAGCCATGCCGAGGCGCCAGGCCTCACACGTTGTGCAGCACCTCGCCCTTGCGCGCAGCGGCGCCTGACCGCACCAGTTCATCTGCCAGGCTCTCCAGCCATTCGGCCTCGGTCTGCGTGGCAAAGTGCCGTGCACGCAGCATGCCGAAATACGGCGTGGCCTGCGCCCAGGCCGTGAGGTCGGGTATGCCGATCTGCTGCCATTCGAGCAGCTTGTACTTGAGCAGCACCTTGGCCGCATAAAGCGCGTGCTTGCCCGGGTTGCGCACAAAACCATCCAGGCGGCGACGGGCGCCGTCGATGGCGCGGGGCGCATCGGCAAACACCGGCCCGTGGCCCGGGATCACGACCTGGGGCGACAGCGTTTCAATCAGGTCCAGCGTGGCGCCCACCTGGGCGAAGGCATCGTCGCCCTCCAGCTCCGGGAACACCACGCCAAAGCCGTTTTCCCACAGCGCATCGGCCGAGATCAGCACGCGGCCCTGGGGCTCGAACAACACCACCGAGTGCGGGTCGTGCCCCGGCGCGGCATGCACCTGCCAGGGCTTGTCGCCCAGCAGCACGCACGAGCCTGGCACCAGCAGCGTGTCGGCCCGAAAGGGCGGGCATTCCTGGCCGGTGGGGGTGTAGCTCAGCGCATAGGCATCCCACTGGCGCACATGGTCGGCCTGGCCGGGCGGTATGGCCGTGAGCACGCCGGGCCAGGTCTTTTGCAGCGCGGCATTGCCGCCGCAGTGGTCGCTGTGCAGGTGGGTGTTGAGCAGGCGGTCCAGCCTGCGGCCCGCGAGAGCATCGCGCACCAGCTCCACGGTTTGCTCGGCATGGCTGCAATAGCCGGTGTCCACGATGGCTGTGTCGTGCTGGCCGATGAAGAGGATGTTGTTGGCCGACAGCCAGCCGCGTTCGAGGACGGTGATTTCAGGGGGCAGGAGATCGTGGGGCGCTGTGGTGGGCATGGGTGCAGGAATTCGGGGCTTCGGTGGCGGGCTTTAACGCCGCGCCGTGGGCTGCTGCCCAGCGTACCGCAGGTCGTGCCTGCCCGAAGTCCTCCAAAACCCGCAGCCTGGCCGCCCAGGCTGTGTCAGAACGTGACGCCCGCCACCAGGATCACATTGGCATACGGCGTGCATTCGCCGGTGCGCACCATCACGCGGGCCTGCTGGGTCAGGCGCTTGAACTCATCGTGCGATACGGTGCCATGGACCACCGGAAGCTGGCACCACGTGGGCAACTGGCCACCGTTGCGCTCCATGGCTTCGGTGGCGATCACCGCTTTCTCGACCTGCATTTCTTCCAGCACCACCCGCAGCACATCGGCCACGGCCGGGATGCCGGACGTGAGGGCCAGGTCGATGCGGCGCGGGCCATTGGGGATGGGCAGTCCCACGTCGCCAATCACCAGCATGTCGCCGTGGCCCAGGGTGGCGATGGCGTGGGAGAGTTCGGCGTGCAGCAGGGCGGTGCGTTTCACAGGGGGCTCCAGGCGGGCGGTTGGGGGCTTTGCGCCACGGCGGCGCGGGTGGGGATGGAGGGCTGGGCGCCGGGCTGGGTGACGCACAGCGCCGATGCTCGGATGCCTTCGCGCACGGCGGCGTCCAGCGGCTCGCCGCGTGCCAGCGCCACGGCCAGTGCACCCAGGAAAGTGTCACCAGCGGCCGTGGTGTCCACGGCTTTCACGACCAGGCCGGGGTGGTAGCGGTTGCCTGCCGCATCGGCGGCCACGGCACCTGCGGCGCCCAGGGTCACCACCACCTGGGCGGGGCCCTTGGCGCGCAGGGCCTGTGCGGCCTGCGCGGCATCTGCGGGAGTGGTCACGTTCTGGCCTGCCAGCGCGGCGGCTTCCACCTCGTTCACGACCAGTGTGTGCACCAGCGGCCACATCGTATTGGGCAGGGGCTGGATGGGTGAGGGGTTCAGCACCACCGGGCAGCCTGCGGCATGGGCCATCTCGGCGGCGGCCAGCACCTGGGGCAGGGGGGTTTCGAACTGCAGCACCAGGCCGCCTGCGCCTTGCAGGGCGACGCCCAGCGCGGCGGCATCCAGCACAAACCGGCCATTGGCGCCGGGCACGACCACGATGCGGTTTTGCCCGCTGGCCTCCACGGTGATGGCGGCCACGCCGGTGGTGGTGTCGGTGTCGGTCTGCACGCCGCTGTGGTCGATGCCGTCGGCATCGAGCCCGGTGCGCAGCGTGTGGCCGTAGCCGTCGTCGCCCACGCGGCCAAACAGGGCCACCCGGGCACCCTGGCGCGCACAGGCCACGGCCTGGTTGCCGCCCTTGCCGCCGGGCACCAGGTGCAGGGCGTCGGCCAGCACGGTTTCGCCGGGGCCGGGCGCATGTTGCACCTGCAGCACCAGGTCCATGTTCAGGCTGCCGACGACGGCGATGCGGGGGGCAGTATTCAATGGGTTGTTGTTCATGCCTCAGCCCCCGGGGCTGGCGCGGTGGACGAGCGCACGCGCAGCTCAGGCTGCAGCATCACCTTGCGCGCGTCCTGGCGCTTGCCGTCGATGCGCTCCAGCAGCATGTCCACGGCCAGCGCGCCGATGCGCTGCTTGGGCTGGGCCACGGTGGTGAGCGGCGGGCTGGTGAAGGCGGCCAATTCGATGTCGTCAAAACCCACGATGGACAGTGCCTCGGGCACGCGCAGGTCGCGTTCGTGCGCGGCACACAGCGCGCCCATGGCCATGAGGTCGTTACACACGAAGACGGCGGTGGGCGGCTCGGGCGCGCGCAGCACGGCGTGCATGGCTTCGTAGCCACCCTGGCTCGTGAAGTTGCCATGCCACAGCAGGCCCTCGCCGGTGCCGCAACCTGCATCGGCCAGCGCCGTGCGCCAGCCGGCAATGCGCTGCTCGCTGGGGGCAATGCCGTCGGGGCCGCCAATGCAGGCAATGCGGCGGTGGCCCAGCGACAGCAGGTGGCGCGTGGCTAGCAGGCCGCCCTGCATGTGGGCAGTTTCCACCAGGTCGCAGGGTTGTTGTTCGGCGATGTCGATTTCGCGGTCCACCAGCACGGTGGGGATGGACAGGCCCGCCAGCTGCGTGGCCAGCGTGGCGTCGTGCCCGGTAGAGACCACGATCAGCCCGTCAATGCGCCGCTCGGCCAGCACCTGCAGGTAGGTGCCCTGGCGGTGCGCCTCGTCGTTGGTGTTGCACAGGATGACGTTGTAGCCCGCGCCAAAGCAGCGGTCTTCCACGCTGTGCACGATCTCGGCAAAGTAGGGGTTGGAGCTGTTGGGGATCAGCATGCCCAGCGTGCGCGTGTTGTTGCTCTTGAGGCTGCGCGCAATGGCGCTGGGCACATAGCCCAGGGCGCGGATGGCGGCCTCGACCCGCTCGCGCCCCTCGGGGCTCACGCGGCGCGTGCCGTTGACCACGTGCGATACCGTGGTGACCGACACCTCGGCGTGGCGCGCAACGTCCTTGATAGTAGCCATGCAGGAAGAAGAAAAATCGGTGTGTTGAAACAGGTTCAGCGGGCGGCGCGGCGCTGGCGTAGCGTGTCCACAATGACGGCCGCCACGATCACAAAACCCGTGATGATGCGCTTGCTGGGCTCGCTGGCGCCCACCTGGGCCAGGCCCGCCTCCAGTACCGCGATGATGAGCACGCCAAACGCGGTGTTGATCACCGAGCCGCGCCCGCCCATCAGGCTGGTGCCGCCAATCACCACGGCCGCAATCACCTGCAGCTCCATGCCGGTTCCGGCGTTGGGGTCGGCCGCTTCGAGCCGGGCCGACTGCATGAGGCCCGCCAGGCCCGCGAGCAGGCCGGTCATCGCAAACACGATGACGCGGATAGGGCGCGGGTCCACACCGGCCAGGCGCATGGCTTCTTCATTGGTGCCAATGCCCACCACGCAGCGGCCAAACACCGTGCGCGACAGCACCAGCTGTGCCACCACCACCAGCACCACGGCCAGCAAGAACGCGAACGAGATGCCGCCAAAGAAGGGTGCCGACAGCCACGAGATCGCATCGCCCACGTACTGCGTGCGCGAGTCGGTCACCACATACGCGCTGCCACGCACGGCCTCGAGCATGCCCAGCGACACGATGAACGAGGGCAGCCGCCATGCGACGGAAATCATGCCGGTTATGGTGCCGCACACCAGGCCCGTGGCCAATGCCAGCGCGGCGGCGGCGGGCACCGTCCAGCCCCATTGCAGGATGGCGGCGGCCGAGGTGGCGGCGGCCAGCGCCATCACCGAGCCCACCGACAAATCGATGCCTGCAATGATGAGCACAAAGGTCATGCCCACCGCCATCACGGCCAGTGCCGGGATTTCGTTGGCGATGGTGATGAAGGTCTCGGCGCTCCAGAAGTATTCGGACAGCGACGAGAACAGCGCCACCATGCCCGCCAAAACGGCCAGCAGGCCCAGGTAGGTGCCCAGCTGGCTGCGCCAGACCGAAGCGGAGGAAGGCGCCGCAGCGGGCGCGGCAGATGGGGTGGGGGCGTTCATGCGGTCACAGGAGAAGAAGTTGAAGGGGTGGTGCTGGTGCGCCCGCCGGGCTCGGAGAACGCGGCCGCCAGCAGCGATTGCTCGGACCACTCGCCGCGCTCGAACACGGCCACCAGGCGGCCTGCGCTCATCACGCCGATGCGGTCGGCCATGGCCATGAGTTCGCGCAGGTCCGACGACACCATGAGCAGCGCGCGGCCTTCCAGGGCCATGCGGTCCAGCTCGCCATACAGCTCGGCGCGCGCGCCCACGTCCACGCCGCGCGTGGGTTCATCGAGCAGCAGCACGCGGCCTTCGCGGTGCAGCCAGCGGGCGAACACCACCTTTTGCTGGTTGCCGCCCGACAGTTGCCCCACGGGCTGCTCGGGGCTGCGGCAGCGGATGCCCAGCGTGCGCACAAAGCCCTGCACCAGGCGGCTTTCGAGCCTGCGCTGCAGCCAGCCGCCGCGCGACACGGCCGACAGGTCGGACAGCGTGGCGTTGATGCGGATGGGCTGCGAGAGCAGCAGGCCCTGGGATTTGCGGTCTTCGGTGACCAGGCCGACTCCGGCGGCAATGGCCTGCAGCGGCGAGGCAAAGCCCCGCTGCCAGGTGCGGGGTGCGGTGGGCGCTGAGGTGGATGGTTTTGCTATGTTTTGTGTAGCTACTTGCGCATGATCTACTAGCGCTTGCGGCTGTTTTTGCTCTGAATTCGGGTGCAGCGTCACGCTACCACGGTCTGCCCGGTCGGCGCCAAACAGCAGGCGGACCAGCTCGGTGCGGCCCGATCCAACCAGCCCGGCAATGCCGAAGATCTCGCCCGCGCGCAGCTCCAGGCTCACGTCCTGCACGGCGGTGCCCCGGCCCAGCTTGTCAGCGCTCATCACCACCGGGCCCACAGGGCGGCGCGGGCGGTGGTCCAGGTCGCTCACCACGCGGCCCACCATGCGCTGCACCAGGTCGTCTTCGCTCATGCCGGCCATGGGGCGCACGTCCACCAGGCGGCCATCGCGCAGCACGGCCACACGGTCGGCAATGCGGCGCAGTTCTTCGAGCCGGTGCGACACGTAGATGATGGCCACGCCGCGCGCGGTGAGGTGCGCGATCTGCTCAAACAGGTAATTGGTCTCGCGCGGCGTGAGCATGGCCGTGGGCTCGTCGAGCACCAGGATGCGTGTGTCGTCCTGCAGGTTGCGCGCAATCTCCACCATCTGCTGCTGGCCGATGCCCAGCTGCGAGACCGGGGTGGCGGGGTCGATGTTGTCGAGCCCGATCTTGGCCAGCTGCGCACGGGCAGCGGCGTGCAGCACATCGCGCTGCAGCCAGCCCAGGCGGTGCGGCAGCCGGCCCATCAACAAATTCTCGGCCACGGTGAGCGTGGGCACCAGGCCCAGCTCCTGCATCACCATGCGCACGCCGTGGCGCTCGGCATCGCGGCGCGACGTGGGGGCGTAGGCCTGCCCCGCCAGCTGCATGCCGCCGCGGGTGGGCTGTTCCAGCCCGCAGAGGATCTTGGACAGCGTGCTCTTGCCCGCGCCGTTTTCCCCGGTCAGCGCCAGCACCTCGCCCGCAAACAGCTCCACGTTCACGCCATCGAGCACGGTGGCGGTGTAGTCCTTGCCCACGGCCTGGATGGCGAGCAGGGGCGTGGCTTGTCGGGCGGCGGAGGGGCTGAGCATGGTGGTGTGATGGGGGCGACTGCAGAGCGGGCTTTATGTCTTGAGCGGTGAACAAAGCTCAGCGAAGCGGTTCTGGCTAGGCGCCGTGTCGCAGGCAGTACTGGAAGTACGACAAGACACGGCAACAACGCCAGAAGAGCTTTGTTCTCCGCTCCGAGGCTTACTTGCTGTCTTTCGTCACCAGCACCACCTCCGTCTTTACCGTGGCGGGCAGCTGGTTCTGCGGCGTCTTGGCGGCCAGGGCCTTCTGTGCCAGCTCGATGCCGAACACGGCCTGCTTGGCGGCGTACTGGTCGGCGGTGGCCAGCACGCGGCCGTCGGCCAGCATGGGCTTGATGGCGCCGATGTTGTCGTAGCCCACCACCTGCACCTTGCCGGTCTTGCCTGCGGCCTTCACGGCGGCCACGGCGCCCAAGGCCATGCTGTCGTTGCCGGCCAGCAGGGCCACGAGGTCAGGGTGCTCGCGCATCATGCCGGCGGCCACGGTGTTGCCCTTTTCAATCTCCCAGTTGCCTGACTGCACGCCCACCACGGTGATGTTGGCGGCTTTCATGGCGTCCTGGTAGCCCAGGGTGCGCTGCTGCGCATTGAAGGTGGTGGACACGCCTTCGATGATGCCGACCTTGTCGCCGGCCTTCAGCGTCTTGGCCAGGTGGTCGCCCACCAGCTTGGCGCCAGCACGGTTGTCTGGGCCCACGAAGGGCACGGTGATGTTCTTTTCCTTCAGCGCATCGGCATCGAGCTGGTTGTCGATGTTGACCACGAGGATGCCCTTGTCGATGGCCGTCTTGACCACGGGCACCAGCGCCTTGGAGTCGGCGGGGGCCAGCACGATGGCGCTGACCTTCTGGGCCACGGCCTGCTCGATCATCTTGATCTGGGCTGCCGTGTCTGTCTCGTTCTTGATGCCATTGGCCACCAGCGTGTATTCCTTGGCATGGGCCTTCTGGTGCGCCTTGGCGCCGTCTTCCATGGTGCGGAAGAACTCATTGGCCAGCGACTTCATGATGAGCGCGATCTTCGGCTTGTCCTGCGCGAAGGCAGGGCTGGCCAGCAGGCTGCCCACAACGGCGAGGGCGGCGGCGGTCTGAACGGAACGGCGGGTGAACTGCATGGGTGTTGTCTCCAGGTTGGAATGTGGACAAAGGCAACGCTGAACAAGCCTCTCGCGCCCGGCGCATCCCTGGCTCAGACGGTCTGCAGCGTTGCAAATCCTCGCGATAGCTACGGCTATCAACCTGGTTTGCGCCTTGCAGTCCATCCCGATCCAGGGCCCGCCGCATCGCGGAGACTTATCCAGCGTCGCCCTAAGGCGACCGACATCTTGGAGGGAAATCCCCGGCAGCGCCCCAAAAAAGGAGCGGCTACGGATGCCCGGTGCCTTGTCGCGATCTGGATGATAACGAAAGCAAACGTTTGCGCAAACGTTTGCTAATCAGTAAAAACCCGGAGATACAGACATTGGAACACCTGGTGCAGGCGGCCGACCTGCATGGTCGGAACCCAAGAAAAAGGGCGCCGAAGCGCCCTGGGGGAGGTGGCAGGGGGTGGCGCTTGGCGCGCTGCCCTTGTGAACAGCGTCAAGCCTTGCGCAATTCCCTGCGCAAGATCTTGCCCACGTTGCTCTTGGGCAGCTCGTCGCGGAACTCGATGTACTTGGGACGCTTGTAGCCGGTGAGGTTCTGGTGGCAGTAGTTGGCCACCTCGTCCTCGGTCAGGGCCGGGTCGTTCTTGATGATGAACACCTTGATGGCCTCGCCCTGCTTCTCATCGGGAACGCCAATGGCTGCGCATTCGACCACGCCGGGACACAGGCTGATGACCTGCTCCAGCTCGTTGGGGAACACGTTGAAGCCGCTCACCAGGATCATGTCCTTCTTGCGGTCGATGATGCGGGTGTAGCCCTGCGGGTCCATGATGCCGATGTCGCCCGTGCGCATGAAACCATCGGGCGTGAAGGCCTTGGCGTTCTCTTCGGGCTGGTTGTAGTAGCCCACCATCACGTTGGGGCCGCGGATGCAGATCTCGCCGGACTCGCCCTGGGGCAGGCTGTTGCCTTCGTCGTCCTTGATGGCGATGTCAATGCCCGGCAGCGGCAGGCCGATGTTGCCGCTGAACGTGGTGCTGATCACTGGGTTGTTGGTGCCGATGGCGCAGGTCTCGCTCATGCCCCAGCCCTCGATCATGGTGCTGCCGGTCACCTTCTGCCACTGCTTGGCCGTGCCCTCGCTGGCCGCCATGCCCCCGGCCTGCGACACGCACAGGTGGGAGAAGTCCAGGGTCTTGAACTGTGGGTTTTGCAGCAGCGCGTTGAACAGCGTGTTCACCGCAGGCAGCATGTGGAAGGGGCGCTTCTTGAGTTCGGCCACGAACTTCGGAATGTCGCGCGGGTTGGGGATCAGCGTGAGGCTGGAGCCCTGGCGGATGGCCAGCAGGCACAGCGTGAGCGCGAAGATGTGGTACAGCGGCAGTGCGGCAATGCTGTTGGCCTTGCTCAGGTCGCCCACCTTGGACAGCGCGGGCGTGAACCACGCCTCGGCCTGCAGCGTGGCGGCCACGATGTTGCGGTGGGTCAGCACCGCGCCCTTCGACAGGCCCGTGGTGCCGCCCGTGTACTGGAGGAAAGCAATCGAATCCAGCGTGGCCTGGCTGGGCGCGAGCGACTTGTGCTCGCCCAGCGACAGCGCCTTCTTGAACGTGACGACCTTGCGGCCGTTGGACAGCGGCAGGTCATACGCAGGCACCATCTTGGCGAGGTGGCGCACGGCGAAGGTGATCCATTTGCCAAACCAGAAGCCCAGCAGGTCGCCCATGGAGGCCATCACCACATGCTTGACGGCCGTGTGGTCAATGACCTCAGCCAGCGTGTGGGCAAAGTTCTCCAGGATCACGATGGCGGTGGCGCCCGAGTCCTTGAGCTGGTGCTCCAGCTCGCGCGCGGTGTACAGCGGGTTCACGTTCACGCAGGTGTAGCCTGCGCGCAGCACGGCGGCCATGGTCACGCCAAACTGCGGGATGTTGGGCAGCATGATGGCCACGCGCGCACCCGGCTCCAGCCCCAGGCTCTGCAGATAGGCCCCCAGCGCGGCCGAGCGGCGCTCCAGCTCGCCATAGGTCATCCACTGGTCCATGCAGACCGAAAACGGGCTCGATGCGTGTTTGCGGAACGACTCTTCCAGCAGGTGGGCCACAGAGCGGTATTGCTCGGGCTGCACGTCGTGTGGGACGCCCGGGGGGTAGCTCTTGAGCCAGATCTTTTCCATGCGCTTGTTTCCTTGTGCTCGCCAAATGCCATTGATAGGTGGGCACAGATTGTGGAAGGCGGGCGCGTTGCGGGCTATCGGGCTTGTCCTAGTGTGTGGTTAAGCTGGGTCCCGCAGGTGACAGGGTCGGCATCGAAGAGCAAATCCATCAGCGCGCGCTCGCGCTGCTCGATGGTGGCCAGAAACTGCTCCACCCCGCCGCGCTGGCGCGCGAGCTGGCCGAAGGTGTCAAACCCCGCCTCCAGAAACCTCTGCAGCGCACCCATGCCGGCCGCGTTGGCCGGGCCCCGCATCATGCGCAGCATCATCCGCAGGCCGGGGGTGCGCGTGAGGCGCGCCAGGTCATTCCCCATGGCCAGCACGCGCTGCAGCTGCTGCTGGCGCGCATGGCGCTGGCCCACAGTGCGCCAGGCGGCGGTGTAGCGGACGGCAACGTTGACCGCATCGGCTTCGTGCAGCAACCACGCACGGCCCATGTCCTGGTCCAGTCCCTCGGTCTGTGCGTGCAGCACGGCCAGGGCCACGGCGGTGTTCACGACCGGTTGGGGGAACATGGTCTGCAGCGTGCCGGCGATGCGGCCAAACTGCAGATCGCGGTCGGTGTAGTCGGTGTCGCTGTACAGCTCTTCCAGAAAGAACTGTGCTGCGGGTCCGAACGAGGGCGAGCCCATCAGGTCCGCATAGGTGCCCCGAAAGCGCCGCGCCTGCAGGCTTTTGACGCTGCCCACCGCGGCCCCCAGCGCCGGGTCGCCCGTGCGGTGCAGGCGCAGGGCGGTCACGTCGGCGATGCAGTCGCGGATGGTCTGGGCGGCATCCATGGGGCGGGGTCCTCTCTGCGTTCTGCGGGGTGCGGTGTCGGGCGGTGGTCAGACCGCACAATGCGGCTGGTCAATTACAACATTTGCCCTCACCACCATGATCGCGCGCTGGCAACGAACCCTGCTTCTGTTCATCCTGCTGACCATGGCCGCCTGGCTGGTGGGGCAGTGGCCCCATTCACCGTTGCGTGCCGTGCTGGGGGCACTGGTGCCGCTCGGCATTTACCTGGTGGTGATGGCGGTGGAGTTTGTGCTGATGCACATCACCAACCGTGCCGATGCTGCGCCCCGCGCCCGCCTGTCGCAGGTGGTGGGTGCCTGGTGGGCCGAGGTGTGGGTGGCGCTGATGGTATTTTGCTGGCGCCAGCCGTTTCGCCATGATTCCGTGCCCGACTGGCTGCCTGCACAGCCGACGGGAAAGCGCGGCGTGGTGCTGGTGCATGGATTCATGTGCAACCGGGGGCTCTGGCTGCCGTGGTTTGCGCCTCTGCAGGCGCGGGGGCATGCCTATGTGGCGGTGAATCTGGAGCCGGTGATGGGCTCGATTGACGAGTACGCGGACATCATTGAAGACGCTGTGCGCCAAGTGACGGCGGCCACGGGCCAGGCGCCGGTGCTGTTGTGCCACAGCATGGGGGGCTTGGCGGTGCGGGCGTGGCTGCGGGCGCACCAGGCGGATGGGCGGGTGCACCGGGTGTTGACGCTGGGTACGCCGCATGGGGGCACGTGGCTGGGGCGTTTCAGTCGCGCGGTGAATGGGCGGCAGATGAGCTTGGCGGGGGACTGGGTGGTGGCCTTGCAGCGGGCGGAGCCTGCGGGGCGGGCAGCGTTGTTTACCTGCTGGTATTCGAACTGCGACAACATCGTGTTTCCGGCGACCACAGCGGCGTTGGCGGGGGCGGAACACCGGTTGGTGGAAGGGGTTGCGCATGTTCAGATGGCGTTTGACCCTGGGGTGATGAAGGCTTGTCTGGAGGAGGTTGGGCGGGGGTAATGTTTTGGTTTTTGGGCTGGATGCGCCAGTGGGATATGGGTGGGTAGCTATTGATTTTGCAGTGTTGGTTCTTGTGCGCTGATTGGGTGGCGTGCCTTTGTTGAGGGCGGGAGCCGGGAGTCGCCCGGCGTGCGAGTAACTTTCTTTTGCTTCGCCAAAAGAAAGTCACCAAAGAAAAGGCGACCCCCAGTCTGCGACCCCTTCGCTGTGCGAAGGGGCAAACCTGCGGCGGGGCGGTTGTGGGGTGCGCCGTGGAACTCACTGCGCTGCGGTGCAGCTTCGTTCAGACATCCACGGCGAGTCAGAGCACGAGGCATGTGCGCTTCGACGCCCATGCTCACCCCACAACCGCCCCGCCGCAGGCGCAGCCAGCAGGGGTGGGACAGCCGAACATCCCAACGGCCCCACGGGCCATTGCTTCGCTCGGCCCAGGCTGCGCAGCGCGTGGCGCGTGGCGCTTGCGCCCGCGATTCGGGGCCGAGCGCAGCGATGGCCCGTGTGGATGTTCTGCTCCCCGAGCCCCTCTGGATGCGCCGAGGAGCGCAGGGTTTGGCGGATCAGGGCTCGCGTGTGTCTGAGCGACGCGCAGCG